>JANDJJ010000046.1 GCA_024330945.1 Nitrospira sp.
CGCCGACATCAGCCGGGCTTGGCCAAAATTGTGGATCGGATCCAACAACTCAAGGCGACGGGAGCACCGCCCTCCTCGGTTGAGGAAGTGTATCGCGAGGCGGCATCGATTTCGATCGATACCGGCGTGATGGAACGATCATCGAAGGCGGCAATGGTGCCGGTCTCATTCCGGTGGTCGGATGTCGGGAGTTGGGGTAGCTTGGATGAAGTGACGGTCAAAAATAAAGCTGGCAACATCCTCATGGGGCGAGTCGTCGATCTTGATTGCAGCGACTCGATCGTGTACGCCGACCGTCGGGTTGTGGCGACGATCGGATTAAAGGACATGGTGGTCGTAGACACCCCAGATGCGACACTGGTGTGTCCGAAGCATCGTGCCCAAGACGTCAAAAAAGTGGTTGAGATTCTCAAGCAGCAGGGAGCGCCCGAACATTTGGAGCATGTGACCGTTCAGCGGCCGTGGGGGGCCTATACAGTGTTGGAAGAGGGACCAGGGTTCAAAGTGAAGCGAGTTACGGTCAATCCAGGAGGCAGGCTGTCGTTGCAATTGCATCACAAACGTAGTGAACATTGGGTGGTGATCGCCGGCAGGGCTCGTGTGACGCGAGGGGAGGAGGTCTTTGAGTTGGGAGTGGGACAGAGTACAGCGATACCGGTTGAAACGCCTCACCGGCTGGAGAATCCTGGCCAAGAGACCTTGCATCTCATTGAGGTGCAAAATGGCCCCTATCTCGGCGAAGATGATATTGTGCGGTTTCAGGATGATTATGGAAGAAAGGTGGAACGTTCATAGACCCGCTCTCGGTGAGGACAGCGGCCCCGCGCCGGTTCTCCATGACGAGGAACAAAGGATATGGGACTCTTTCGCGAATATGATGTGCGCGGTATCGTCGGCCAGGAGTTGACCGAGGACATCGCCGAGCGATTGGGGCGTGCGTACGCGACGTATGTCAGCCCACGAGGCGTGACGACGATCAGCCTTGGCCGCGATGGAAGGACCACTTCGCCTGCGCTCCACCAAGCCTTGCTTCGAGGTCTGCTTGCCGGAGGACTGGACGTGGTGGACCTTGGCGTCTGTACGTCGCCGCTGGTGTATTTTTCGCTGTTCACCCTGCCGGTGCAGGGTGGCATCATGATCACGGGGAGCCACAACGCCGCCGAGTACAATGGATTCAAAATCTGTGTGGGCAAAGAGGCGATTCACGGTGAAGCCATTCAAGAGCTGCAGCGCGTGATGGAACGAGGAACCTTCGTGTCCGGTGTGGGCCACCGGTCCGAGCACCGGATCATTCCCGACTATTTGGCCTATCTTCGCCGCAGCTTTGAGGCGGTGGATGCGAGTCATTTACATGTGGTGATCGATTGCGGCAATGGCGCGGCTTCTCTTGTGGCCGAGCCGGCGTTGAAATTGTTGGGGTGCAAGGTCACGACATTGTATGGCGAGTTGGATGGTCGGTTTCCTCACCACCACCCGGACCCCACGGTGTTGGAAAACCTGTCGGACCTGATGCAGGCGGTCAAACAGCACGGCGCGGACGTGGGAATCGGGTATGACGGCGATGCGGATCGCATCGGCGCGGTGGACGAACACGGCGAGGTCTTGTGGGGGGATAAACTCTTGGTCCTGTATTCGCGCGAGATCTTGACTGAAAAACCGGGGGCGACGATCATCTCGGAGGTCAAGGCTTCGCAGAGCCTCTATGACGACATCGCCAAGCGCGGCGGGCGTCCGATTATGTGGAAGACCGGTCATTCGTTGATCAAGGCCAAGATGAAGGAGGAGTCAGCCGTCTTGGCCGGTGAGATGTCGGGGCACATGTTTTTTGCTGATCGGTATTTCGGCTATGATGACGCCGTCTATGCCTCGTGTCGGCTTGTCGAAGTCCTGGCGAAAAGAAACAAGCCGCTCTCGGCGTTGGTCGCCGACCTCCCTTCGACCGTGGTCACTCCGGAGATCCGCGTGGACTTGCCTGATGAGATCAAATTCGAGGTGGTCCGGTCGATCCAAACGCGGTGCGAACGGTATCTTAAGGAGCAGTCGGATGAGATCAGGCTGCAGGATCTTGTGACGATCGATGGCGTCCGTGCAATCTTTGATCAGGGATGGGGACTCATTAGGGCTTCCAATACTCAGCCGGCGCTGGTGTTGCGGTTTGAGGCGGTCTCCCAGGCGAAACTCGACGCTATCCGTTCCTTCATCGAGGGCGAATTGGCTTCCGCGAGACGGACGCTCGGCTGTTAGACGCATGGCCGGAATGGTATTCTCGCCCGTGGGGGAATCTTCATGCGAAAGGAACCGGTGGCGGTCCTTCTGCTGGTTCTGTCCTGCTCGTGGTCTGCGCAGGCCGGAGACGGCTTCTCGTCCAGCGGAAAACATCCGTTCCAAGTGGGTGAGCGGCTGACGTATGAGGTCTCATGGCTCAATATCAATGCCGCCGTTGCCGTCATGGAAATCAGCGCCCTTGATCAGGCTACGGACGGCGCGCTCGCGAAATTGGTGGGGACTGCTCAATCCAGACCGATTTTGACCAGGATTTTCCCCGTTGACAACCGTGTTGAATCCGAAATCGATCTCCCCTCGCTCGTTCCGGCACATATGACGTTTCGGCGGCGGGAGGGAAAAAGAAAAGAGGACATCGAGTACGTGTTTCACCAGCGGGAAGGAACAGTGACGGCGGTGAGGGGAGGAACGACCGAAACGTTGCCGATTCCGACCGGCACGCAGGACATCATTTCATGCCTGTATTATACGAGGAGCGTGTTGCCGTTGACGCCCGGCTCGTCTTTAACGATGAATGTCTATCACGACAAGAAGAACAGGCCGGTCGAAGTCAGGGTCGAGGAGATCGAAGTCATCAAGGGGCGATGGGGGAGCGCGGAAACCGCCAGGCTGCTGGTGATCATGCCGTTTCACGGACTGTTTATGAATCAAGGGAACATCCGAGTGTGGCTCACGACCGATGAACGCCGCACCCCCCTGCGCATGAGGGCGAAAGTTGTTTTAGGATCGATCGTCGCCGACCTGGTGGATGGATTCTCGGGGGGCGGTCCCGAGAAATAGACGAGCCCGTTCGCGAAGAAAGGCTGACGGGAGGCTGTTGTTCACGAGGCGCAAACCCGCTATACTGTGAGCCGTCATGAGAGAATTTCCCCTTACATTAAGCCAATTTATCATTCGTGGCCAAGCCGCCTATCAGGGTGCGACCGGTGAGTTTTCGACGCTGTTGGCACAAATCGGTTTGGTCGGAAAATTGATCGCGCATGATCTTCGACGGGCGGGACTCATTCCGATTCTGGGCACAACCGGCGGTACGAACATCCAGGGCGAGGCCGTCAAAAAGTTGGACGAGATCGCCAACGACGATTTCATCAAGGTGTTTCGTCACAGCGGGTGCGTCTGCGCGGTGGCATCGGAAGAAATGGAGCGGCCGCTCATGCTGCAGGAGAATTGGCCGCAGGGCAAATATCTGTTGCTTTTCGATCCGCTGGACGGTTCTTCCAATACGGACACCAATATGCCCCTCGGAGCCGTTTTTTCCGTGCACAAGCACGGCCGTGCCGATCGGTCTCCGCGGGAAGAAGACTTGCTTCGACCGGGAACGGAACAAATTGTAGCCGGTTATCTCCTTTATGGCTCGAGCACCATGTTGGTGTTCACGCTGGGACAAGGAGTCTACGGCTTCACGCTTGATCCCGATACCGGCGAATACTTATTGTCGCACGATCGGATCACCATGCCGGATCGTGGCAAAGTGTATGCGGCCAACGAGGGAAACGTTCACCGGTGGCAGCCGGGCGTGAAGCGATATGTGGAGTCGCTGAAAGTCAACGACAAGGCGACAGGCCGTCCCTATAGCAGCCGCTATTCGGGCTGTTTGGTCGCCGACGTCCATCGACTGTTGCTCGGCGGAGGGATCTATCTGTATCCCGGAGAGGTGGACAAGCCTGAAGGAAAGCTTCGGCTTTTGTATGAAGCAAATCCGTTGGCGTTGATCGTCGAACAGGCCGGCGGAAAAGCATCCACGGGGATGGCGCGAATTTTGGAGATAGAGCCCAAGACCTTGCATCAGCGGGTGCCCTTGATCATCGGGAGCCGCCTTGACGTCGAAGAGGCGGAATCCTTCATTCAAGGGAAGGCATAGGCGTATGTTTTATGATAGGTTGAGGGGGAGGACACTCTTATGGGAGACCGGGTGCAGGAGATCTTAAGTTGGTACGGCAGCGACAATGCCGGGACAAAAACCAATCTCGCTCGTCTGTTGCGAGCGGGCAGGCTCGGGGGCACGGGCAAGCTGGTGATTTTGCCGGTTGACCAAGGTTTCGAACATGGGCCGGCGAGAAGTTTCGCGCCCAACCCTCCCGGCTACCATCCGCACTATCATTTTCAACTTGCCCTTGACGCCGGCTGCAACGCCTATGCGGCGCCGTTGGGGTTTTTGGAAGCCGGTGCCGCGGACTTCGCGGGGCGGATTCCGTTGATTCTGAAATTAAACAACCACGATGTGCTGCACGAGGATAAGGACCCTCTTCCCTCCGTGACCGGCAGCGTCAAAGATGCTCTCCGGTTGGGCTGCTCCGCGGTGGGCTTTACGATCTATCCCGGTTCCGCTCATTGCAACACCATGTATCAACAGTTGCGGGAGATCGCCGCCGAAGCCAAGGAGCACGGCTTGGCCGTGGTGGTGTGGTCCTATCCGCGCGGCTCCTCGCTGAGCAAGGAAGGTGAGACGGCCGTCGACGTAGTGGCGTACGCGGCTCAAATCGCGGCACAGCTCGGCGCGCACGTCATCAAGGTCAAGTTGCCGACCGCGCATGTGGAACAGGCCGCCGCCAAAAAAGTCTATGAGTCGGCTCAGATTCCGGTCAAGACGCTGGCGGAGCGCGTGGCGCACGTGGTGCAAAGCGCGTTCAACGGGAGGCGCATCGTGATCTTCTCGGGCGGAGCCAAAAGCGAGGACAAGAACGTTTTTGAGGAAGTACGAGCGATCCGCGACGGAGGGGGATTCGGCAGCATCATCGGCCGGAATTCGTTCCAGCGGCCGAAAGCCGAGGCGATTACGTTTCTCCATACGATCATGGATATCTACGCGGGCAAGGCTCAATGAGCGGCGGCGAGTTCGATGAAAGGACGGGGAGCATGATTGAGCCGAATCCAGAGCGACCGTCTCCGAGAGGAAGCCGAAGCTGGATTGTGGCGGCGGCGTTGATTACGGCGGGGGTGATCATCGGTTTTGTGGTGGCCTCCGATCTCAATTGGATGCCGACCGGCCATGCGGTCCCCGATACCCCGTCCGCGCCGGTGGCCAGGCCGGTCGCGACGGCGCCGCAGCCGATCCTGCCGGGGGGAGGAGGGCAATCGTTCGTCGACATCGCCAAGGCGGTGAAGCCCGCGGTGGTGAACATCTACGCGACAAAAACCGGACGGGGAGACGGGCCCCACGCCATGCCGTTTGACGATCCGTTCTTCCGCCGGTTTTTCGGAGACGAATTTTTCAGGCGGTTCGAGCAGCAGCCGAGAGAGCGAAAAGAACGGGGACTGGGATCCGGCGTTATCGTGGACTCCAACGGATTGATCATCACCAACAATCACGTGGTCGGGAAAGCGGAAGATATTCGCGTGACCCTGTCGGACAAGCGGGAGTTCAAAGCGAAGCTCATCGGCACCGATCCGAAGTCCGACATTGCGGTCGTGCAAATCGACGCGACCGGGTTGCCGGCCGTGCCCTGGGCGGACTCGGACAAGTTGGAAGTCGGCGAGTTTGTGCTGGCGATCGGCAATCCTTTCGGATTGACTCAAACGGTCACGATGGGGATCGTCAGTGCATTGGGTCGATCCGCGGGGATCGCCGAATATGAAGATTTCATCCAGACCGACGCGGCGATCAATCCAGGGAATTCAGGCGGGCCCCTGGTCAACGTGCAAGGCGAACTGGTGGGCATCAACACCGCCATCTTCAGTCAGAGCGGCGGGAATATGGGCATCGGGTTCGCCGTCCCGAGCAACATGGCCAGATCAATCATGCAGCAGCTCGTGCAGACCGGCAGGGTCGTACGGGGCTGGTTGGGCGTGTCGATTCAAGACCTGACGCCAGAGTTGGCGTCCCAGTTCGGCATCGCCGATACAAAAGGTGTGTTGGTCAGCGACGTGGTGGACGACAGCCCGGCCAAAAAGGCGGGGTTCGAGCGGGGCGATGTCATCGTCGAGTACGACGGCAAACCGATGGATTCTCCCACGCATCTTCGCAATGCGGTGGCGCAGACTCCGGTGGGCAAGAAGGTGGCGGTCAAGATCATTCGCGACAAAAAGCCCAGGACGATGGAATTGACGATCGCGGAGCAGCCGAAATCGATGTCCCAATCGGGCGGCGACGATGAGGGCGAGGGATCGACGCCCAGCGGTGTGCTGTCCGGGATCGATGTCCGTGAGTTGAACGACGAGCTGGCCGGACGATATGGGTTGAAATCCGGCGAGCGCGGCGTCATCGTCGTCAGGGTGAAGCCGGGAAGCGTGGCCGAAGAACTCGGTGTCCGTGAGGGAGACGTCATATTGGAAGTGAACCGGCAAGCGGTGACCTCGCTCAAAACGTACGAAAAGATCATCGGCAAATTGCCGAAAGACCAAGCGGTGCTGCTCCTCCTGAAGCGGCAAGGGCGAACGATTTATCTCACACTTCGTCCGTGACTGGCTGATGCGTATGCCCCGGCTGATGTGTATGAAGGTTATCCGATCCTCTTGTGCGGTTGGCTGAATGAAGTCGGTGGACGAACCGACGCAATGGGCGGACCGAAAGAGTGTCCCGAACAAGAAGGCTTCGCTCGTCGTCGCCGTCGTTCCGGCGGCGGGCAAGGGGCTGCGCATGGGCGGCGCCGTTCCCAAGCAGTTTCTTGCCTTGGGCGGAGAGCCGGTGGTCGTTCATTCGCTGCGCGTGTTTGAGGCCTCCTCCGTCGTCGATCAGGTCATCCTGGCGGTTCCTCAAGCCGATCTCGATTATTGCCTGAACCACCTTATTCCCACGTCCGGTTTTACGAAGATCACCAAGGTGGTGGCTGGAGGGAAGGAACGTCAGGATTCCGTCCGGCACGCCCTTGAACATGTTCCGAATGAGACGGAGATCGTCGTGGTTCACGACGCCGTTCGTCCATTTTTGACGGAACGCATGGTGGGTGACGTGGTGGAAGCGGCGCGCCGGGTGGGCGGCGCGATCGTGGCTTTGCCGATGAGGGATACCGTCAAGCAGGTGGGAGTGCAGGGCTACGTTGAGCGAACGGTTGATCGGCGGCCGCTCTGGCTGGCCCAGACGCCGCAAGCGTTCCGATTCGATCGATTGCTCGCGGTCCATCGCAAAGCGCACGCGGAGGGGGTGCACGCCACCGACGACGCGTTCTTGTTCGAGTGGGCCGGCCATCCGGTTGTGGTGGTCGAAGGAAGCGGTGAGAACATCAAGGTCACCAGGCCAGAGGACATGGTTGTGGGAGAAGCGATTCTGGCGTCGCGGCAGGCGGGACGTTGACCGTTGAACGGCGATCCGCAACCGTCCGAAGGACGTCCTTTCGACCTTGGCTTACGATTGACGAATGATGAGTGACGCGTGACGAGGAGTTCCATGAGAATCGGTTACGGCTATGACGTGCATCCGCTGGGGCCCGGGCGGAAGTTGATTTTGGGCGGGGTCGAGATTCCGCACGGCCAAGGACTGCTGGGGCATTCGGATAGCGACGTGCTGGTGCATGCGGTGTGCGACGCGTTGCTGGGCGCCATGGGCGAAGGCGATCTCGGCCGGCATTTCCCCAGTTCCGATCCCCGCTACAAGGATATTTCCAGCTTGAAACTTTTGGAGGATGTCGCCGATAAACTTAAGGCCAAGGGCTATCGGGTCGGGAATATCGACAGCGTCATCGTCGCGCAGGCGCCGAGGCTGGCCGGTCATTTATCCGCGATGGCGAAACGACTGGCCGAGACGCTAAGGATCGAGCCGGGGGCGGTCAACGTCAAGGTGAAGAGCGGCGAGGGCCTCGATTCAGTGGGGAAAGAAGAAAGCATGGTCGCCCACGCGGTGTGTTTGATCGTGCCGGCCTGAGCGACGTAGGATATGGGGCATGCGCAAAACAGTGCAAATGATTCGCCAAGACCTCCAAGCCGTTTTCGACCGGGATCCGGCGGCGACCAGCCGTTGGGAGGTCGTGCTGACTTACGCCGGGTTCCACGCGCTGCTCGCCTACCGCATCGCCCACTGGCTTCAGGTGCACGGGGTGCCGTTCCTGCCGCGCTTCATTTCACAGGTGGCCCGCTGGCTGACCGGGATCGAGATCCATCCTTCCGCCAAGATCGGCACGGGCTTTTTCATCGACCACGGTATGGGCGTGGTCATCGGCGAAACCGCGGAGATCGGCGACTCTGTCACCCTCTTTCAGGGCGTCACGCTCGGCGGAACGGGCAAAGAGCGAGGCAAGCGCCATCCCACGATCGGCAATCACGTCGTCATCGGCGCGGGCGCCAAGATTCTGGGGGCCATCAAGGTGGGCGACAACGTCAAGATCGGAGCAAATTCCGTGGTTCTGAAGAACGTCCCGGCCAACTCCACCGTTATCGGAGTGCCGGCTCGCATCATCAAGTCCCAGGGCGAACGGCTGCCCGATGCAACGATGGATCACACCAACATTCCGGATCCCATCAACGATCGGTTTGTCGCTTTGGAGCAGGAGCTGATCGAATTGCGTAAGAAACTGGAAAACCGCGATTCGTGATAGCCCAGACGCAGTCGAGATCCTTCCTTCCTCCCCCTTCCCCCGTTCTCCTTTCATACAGTCCCGGTTGAACGCAGAAGTCCGCTGCCGCTCAGCCGGCCTTCCGGTTTTATTGCTCCATCGGTTCCGGTGCGTCTTCGTAATCAACTCGCACGAGAAAGAGCCCGTTTGGCGGCGCGGTCTTGCCGGCTGAAGAACGGTCGCGCGCGTTCAGAATGGATTCGACGGCTTCGGGCGGCCGTTTGCCCGATCCGACTTCGACCAACGTGCCGACGATGGACCGGACCATTTGCTTGAGAAACCGGTCGGCATAGGCCTCGATTCTGAGGCGGTGCCCGTCTCGGATGACGGCCAGCCGTTTGAGACGGCAGACGGGATCGTCGTTATCGGTCGGTTGAGTTTGGAACGAGGAGAAATCATGTTCTCCGATCAAGCTTGCGGCGGCGCGGCCCATGTCGGCCTCGTCCAGCGGTTTTCGAATGTGCCAACAAAACAGTCGATCGAGGGCCGGCCGCTCCGGTCGATTGAGAATGTGATATTCGTACAATTTTCCAGTGGCCGAATAACGGGCGTGGAACGTGTCCGGCATGATCTCTGCGTCCAGCACGGCGATCGCGTCCGGCAGGTGAGCGTTGAGTGCCCGGACCCAGTCGCGAGGCGTCAGGTGCCGTTCAACACGGAAGCTGGCCACTTGTCCGAGAGCATGGACGCCCGCGTCCGTCCTGCCGGCGCCGATGACCGGCACTTTGATGTGGGCGACGCGTTCGATGGCGGTTTCTAGCGCTTCTTGAATCGTGGGCCGGTCCGGTTGGCGCTGCCATCCCGAATAGGCCGAGCCGTCATATTCGAGAATCAGTTTAACGACGGGCATGGAGGTCCGCCGATGAGTCCGTGTCGGTCATCGGACACCCGTTCCCTTGGCGGCAAGGAACGACGTGATTCCCTTGTAGAGCGACAAGGCCACGTCGTTGAGGTAGGCCGGTTGCCGAAGCAAACGTTCTTCGTCCGGGTTGGAGATAAAGGCGATCTCGGCCAAAATGCTCGGCATGGTCGTGAAGCGCAGAACATAGAACGGGGCCGTCTTGACGCCGTGGTCGTGGATCGGATAGCGGCGGCTCATGTGTGCGACCAGGGACTCTTTGGCGGTCCATGCGAGATCGAGGGAAGACTCGATCTTTTTTGTCGTCAACAGGTCGGCGACCAGATACTCCCAGCCGACGCCGGTGTTGCTGAGCGGCGTGCCGTTCTCACGCGCCGCCACTTCAAGCGCCCGTTGATCCTTGGCCTCTCCGAAGTGGTAGATCTCGACGCCCTTGACGTGGTGTGACGGGTGCGAGTTGACGTGGATGGATACGAACAGGTCGGCGTTGTGACTGTTGGCGAACTTGGCCCGCTCTTCAAGTTCGACGAACACGTCTCGATCTCTCGTCATGAGCACTCGCAGGTTGGGCTGCTTGCTCAACAAGTCGCGAAGACTCAATCCGACCTTCAAGGTAATGTCTTTTTCTTCCGTGTGCCGAAGGCCCTTCGCTCCCATATCTTTTCCCCCGTGACCGGGATCGATCACGATGGTCGTATGGCCCTTGGGCGCAGGAATAACGGGTTGATCCGGAAGATCGACCGAGGGCTGCGCTGTCTCGCGATCTTCGGTCGGTGGAGCGGAAGGCGATTCGCCCAGCGGGACGACGTCGATGACGAGACGATGAGGATTCGGCAGGGTAAATTGTTTGTAGGCACGAAGTCCGCTGAGAGAAAATGAGACGGAAACGGTGGGTCCCTCCGCCTGGGTGACGGTAAAGAGCGGCGGCAAGGAGCCGTTGTCAGCCTTGGTCTTGGCGGATTGACTCATCGCAGTGTTGGGGAGCGAAATCACGACCTGTTCCAGGTTCGGCACACGACGCTCGGTCGGTTGAATCTGTCGATCGAGATCCAGCACCAACCTGGTTTTCTCCTGCGTGCTCCAGGCGCGAAGGTTATGGACGGTAGCAGGGGTCAGAGCGGCGGGAGCGATTTTGACCTTGGGCGTTTTCGTGGGCGCCAAGGGGCGGGAAGGAGAAGGGCGGTCGTTCGGCGGCCCGGCAAAGAGCAAGGAGATGGGAGCCGTCATCTCTGCGGCGGTCACCGCGCAAACACCCACGATGATCGTCTTGACCCATGTGGCAAAGGAATGATGTCCCCTGTAGAATCGCATGAGAGGCTTGATGGGGAAGCGTAGCCAACTATTCTCAGAAGCGTCCCATCTTGTCAAGGAGTTGGAAAGTTTTCCTAAAAAAGTCCCCGCTTGCGGTCTTCGATGAGAGGGCCGGTGACGTTATCAAGATGCACCTGATCATTGATGGATACAACCTGTTGGGCGCGATGCGGGGCCTTTCGGACAGGCTGGAATCCGCTCGTGAGGACTTACTGGAATCGTTGGCAACGTATCGCCATCGGAGACAGCATGCTATGACGGTGGTGTTTGACGGGTGGCGGCATGACCGACCGATCGAACAGCATGAGCGCTACGGCGGCATCGAAGTCATCTATTCCAAGCGGGGAGAAAAAGCCGATCAAGTGATCCAACGGCTGGCGCGCCATTATGGCGGAGACTGCGCGGTGGTGACCTCGGATCGCGAGATCATCCATGTCGCGCGATCGCACGGCGCGTTCGTCCTGGAGGCCCGGGAATTTGCGGCCAAGCTGCAGAGCCCGCTGCCCGGCGGCGCGGTGCCGTACAAGGAATTGGATAGCGGAGAGGATGAGCGGCGGAGTCGGGGACCAGAGAAAAAAGGAAACCCTCGCAAGCTGCCGAAGGCGGAACGGCGGCGGCAGCATCAGCTTAAGCGATTTTGAACAGGCGCTTGGCGTTTTCAGTCGTGCGGAATCCGATGTCCGCCGGAGACAAGGTCCCATGAATCGCCGCGAGCCTGTCGGCGACCTGCACGACATAGGCGGGTTCGTTCCGTTTTCCACGATAAGGAACCGGCGCCAGGTAAGGACAATCCGTCTCAATTAACAGCCGATCCAACGGAACGGTCTTGGCGATCTCCCGCAACCTGGCGGCGTTTTGAAACGTCACAATGCCGGAAAACGACAGATAGAACCCCAGATCGAGCGCGTCTTGAGCCAGCCACGCATCTCCTGAAAAACAGTGAAACACTCCGCCGACGTCCGGCGCCCGCTCTTCTCGTAAAATCGAGATGGTGTCTTCTTGCGCCTCTCTCGTGTGGACGATGATGGGCAGCTTGAGTTCGCGGGCGAGCTGTATCTGCTCACGGAACCGTTCCCGTTGCTCCTTTGGTGGAGAGTGATTGTAATGGTAGTCGAGGCCGATTTCTCCGTAGGCCACGACTTTCTTGTGCCGAGCCAGGCGGCGCAGTTCGTCATACCAGCCGTCGGCGATGTGCCGGACTTCGTGGGGATGGATTCCGATTGCCGCGTAGACGCCGTCATACTGCTCAGCCAGAGCGACGGCGGCTTGGCTGGAAGCAAGGTCGCAGCCGATCGTGACGAAGGCTTCGACCCCGGCCTCACGCGCGCGGGCGAGGACGGCATCACGGTCGTCGTGGTAACGGGCATCGTCGAGATGCGCGTGGGTGTCGAAAAACATGACGTCATCGTAGCATGGGCCGCTGCTCGGGAAAAAGAGCGAGATCGGCCAGCAAGAAGGTGAGAGCAGCAAGATCTTCTTCCGGACCGTTCACAAGACGACAGGGCCACCGCCGCCGTGGACGAACATCGGCTGCAGCGACTGCTGATTGGCCGCTGACAGCCGCTCATAAAAATTTCCTCGCCGGATGGAAGACCTCCCGGTACGTTCCCGCGCAGTGAGGTCCGGTCGTGTCCATGCTCGTGGTCGAGGCGACACGTGCCGCTTCCTGCTGCTGCATGGCTGATGTTATCGGGGCTAGCGTCTGTCAGACTGCTGGCCCGGATGGGGACATCTGGCGATAGAGGGTAACCGATACTTCCTGATGAAAAGGGCCGATGGAGCCGCGGTAGCAGACTGCGGACCATCGGTCCTTCGGCTGCGATGGCCTCTGTCGACTTCCTTCGCTCCCAATCTGTCAGTGTCACACCCCAGAAACTCTTGTGAACCTTCCTGCCGATCCATCGTGGGGCTTCGCCTTGCTCTTGGGACTCTTCGGGAGCCTGGGAGCCATCGTCCCCACGGCCCTGGTCTTGCTCCTGTCCGATAGCTGGCGACAGCGCCTGCTGCCCTACTTGCTCAGTTACGCCACCGGAACGATGGTGGCGACACCGATCTTGGCGTTGGTCCCCGAAGCGGTGGAACGGATCGACATCTATGAAGTCGGTGTCATGATGCTCTGCGGCCTCGTCCTGTTTTTTGTGTTGGAATGGTCGGTTCTCTGGCGACATGCCCATGGGGAGGGGAAGGGGCCAGGAGACGGAACCCCGATCGTGGGGGGGATCCATCAGCAGAGAACGGCTCACGCGACAGCCTTATTGATCCTGATTGGAGACGCAGTGCACAACCTGTCGGATGGAGTTGCGATTGGCACGGCTTGTGCGGCTGATCCTACCCTTGGTTTTGTAACGACGCTGGCGGTTGTCGGACATGAGATACCACAAGAGCTGAGTGACTTCACGATTTTGGTGGCCAGTGGCTTCTCACGTCGAAGGGCCATCATGTGGAATACCATCTCAGCTCTCGGAACCGTCTTGGGGGTAATCATGGCCTACGGCGGATTGGCGTATGCCAATACGTTGGTTCCCTATGCGCTGTCTGTGGCGGCGGCGAGTTTTCTCTATGTGGGGCTGGCCGATCTCGTTCCGACATTGCATGGGCAGATGGGGGCTGCCAAGGGGGTCTGGCAATTTGCGATGCTGGTTGCCGGCATGGTCACCATTGCGCTCTTGACCCTGTTGCCGCATTGATGGAAATGAGCGGATACCACCCCTCCTCAGCCGGATAGCAATCGCAAGGGGTGCTGTTCCTCCACCGTTGCTACCCAGAACAAGGGGAGCATGGGAACCGGCTGAGCATGGGCCGAACCACACCGGTATCAGGCCGTTCTACGCGAACCGCACAGCCCCATGGTCGTCGCAATGGGCTCCGTGGGAGAAGTGCAGATGGCCGGCAACCAAATAGTCCACGTGGTCGCCATGAGGGACGGCTTGATGTCCGCAGGTTGCGCCATGGTGATGATCTGCATCATGACCCTCACAGCGATGGGTCGGTGTACAGGCGACGGGGTTGCGTGGCGTCACGTCTAGGCGATGTTCGTCCACATGGTCGCCGTGCAAATGGTGGAGATGCCCGTCGTGCAGGTAGTCCGTGTGGCCATCATGAAGAACAGCGGTATGGCCGCATCCGGTCCCATGCTGATGGTGATGTTGATCGTGAATGGAATGGTCGCTCATGGCAGGGCTCCTTTCGTGGACAGGTGGATGCGAGTCGATGAGCGAAGTCTAGATTGATGGTGAGGAGTGGTCAAGAGGGAACCTCGATGGCTTGGGCCTGTGCAGGGCCGGAGCAGAAAGAGGAAGGAGGCAGTCGCGAGCGGTGGATGAGGCCCTGGGGCCAGGCCGCGTATGTTTGCTCTGGTACTAGAAGCTGGTTGGAGTGTGAATGCGTGCGTAAATGATGGTGCCGAGGGACAGAATCGAACTGTCGACACCAGCCTTTTCAGGGCTGTGCTCTGCCAACTGAGCTACCTCGGCACGGGCGTGATGACACTGACGCTGGCGGAAGCAAAAGGGCCATTTGACTTCATTCCCGTTCAGCTCTTCCGAACGGGCCGCATCTTACCAAGATGACCCGGTTAAGTTCTACTCCTTTTCCGTCGCAACTAGCCTAGACATACGCATGCCGATTGAGCGATCAGCTCCCGCGAGCGCTCTTGAAAGAAGAATGAAAATTCCTGTCGCAGATTTTCACTCTCAGGTATGATGTCCGCCGAGATCATTGTTGGAGGGTGGTTGAGGGACGGTCGGGAAACAGGAGGGTGGGGGCTTGTCTCTGTCGATACCGTCGGTTCATCTGGTCACTGACTCGGAAAAAGAGAAGAGGCCTGTTGTTCCCGATCAGAGGCTGTCTCCCTGGATGATCTGGGGCTATCTTGTAGGTGGAGTTCTTCTCTTGGCGGCGGTCGGAACGTGGCTGGTGTGGTTTTCGCTTCATCTTCAGCGCGAGCTGGACGATCGAGCCATACGGGCTGCTTGCGAACGAACGATGCCGGAGAAGGTTGAACGGTGTGTCGATACGGTCGTGCTTCAGCGAGGCGGGGGCAAACGATGAGAAGAAGCTATGTTGCTGTGATCGGTTCGTGGCCGGCAGTCTTGGCTCTTTGTTTGCTGATGCCGATCAGCTCAGTGTCGGCCCAAGAACAAGAGCCGCCTCCGGCCAAACGGGTGACCGTTGAGTTTGGTCTTGGAACCTGGATCAGTGTCGGCGAAACCAGATGGAGCCACAACGCCTCGGTGATTTCACCGTTAGGGAATCCCACCTCTCGCCTGATTTACGAAGATCACTCGACCAATATCGTGGAGCTGACCGCCAAGGTCTCGGTGGGACCTCGATGGTTCGGCCGTTTGAACGTCGGCGGCGCCCGCATCGGCGGCGGTCGCCTCACGGATGATGACTTTCTCACGCCGGATGGTGGGGCCCCGTCCTTGAGGACTCACAGTGATGTGGACGGATCTGGCGTGTGGTATTTGAACGCGGATGTTGGCGCCAAGGTGCTGGAATTTCACCAGGGCAAAGGCAATCTTGAGGCCATCGGTGGGTTTCAATACTGGCGGCAGCACCATCGCGCTTACGGTGTGCGTCAGGTGGTCTGTTCGGCGGCGGGATCGTCCGTCGATCTTGATCCTCTGACGCCTGGCGTCAATCCCCTTTGTGCACCCGGTACTGCCCCTACCCCCAACAACGTGCTCGCGGTTTCCAATATCAACACATGGTATGCTCTTCGGACCGGCGTTCATGCCGAGTATCAGCCGACCCGCTGGTTCGGTGTGCGCGGGTCGGTCATCATCAAGCCGATCAATTTCTTTATGAACGACGATACCCACCATCTTCGCGTGCCGAGTGAGTTTCAAGATCCCAGCTTTACCATGAGGGGCATCGGTTTCGGCGCGGATGCCGATATTACCGCGATCGTCTCAGTAACCAGTTCGTTCTCCGGCTACGTCGGGTATCGGGTCTGGTGGAATCGTCTGATCGAGGGGACGTGGAAGAGCCACCAGGCCGATGGGCAGTCGTTTTCCTATCCCTTGACCGAGATGGAATCGCTGCGGCATGGTCTAACGGCCGGGATTCTCTATCGGTTCTGATCCTTACCGTCTTGGCCGGCCTGCCGGCATCGTCTCTTCTTCATATTCAGTAAAGAGCCGTTTGGCTTCCGGGTGCAGTTGGTTGGGATGACCGTAGGGGATCCCAACCGTCTTAAACAGCGGCACCAATTTGCCGTTGGGATGGAGATAGCCCGCTCGGAGCGGCACGGTGCGTTTGTTGTGGCGGATCAAGCGGCAGGTCGTTGCACGGATCGACGACAGCCAGTCGGCGATGTCCTGGGGGTTCCCGATCGAGGCCGATAAAAGCAGGAGTCTGGCCTGCGACGGGCAGAAGATGATGGTTTCTTCCCAGACGACACCCCGCTCTGGATCTGCCAGATATTGTGATTCGTCCAAGATGACGAGCCCCAAGGTATCCAACCGCACGTCGATTTCTCCGCTTGCTGCGTCGTAGAGGAGGTTTCGTAAAATCTCTGTTGTCATGATCAGCAGAGGAGCCTGGCCGTTTTCCTGACGGTCGCCGGTGAGAATGCCTACTTTCTCTGGCCCGAAGAGACGGGAAAATTCGGTGAACTTCGTGTTGGACAGGGCCTTGAGCGGCGAGGTGTAGATCACTGTCCGATTGTCTTCCATGGCACGGCGGGCGGCCTCGATTGCCACATAGGTCTTGCCGCTGCCGGTCGGTACGCTGACGACAACGTCGCCCTCGGCCAGGGCGGCTAAGGCCTCGAGTTGCCAGGGATCGGGCACAAAAGGTTGCGGAGGGGGAACACCGATCCCTTCAAGCCAAGTCGCGAGGGAGACAGCCGGCCCGCTCGTTTCCGGCTCTCCTCCCCTGGTTGGAGGAGGTTGACGCTTGGGATGGGCGGTCGCCGGGTCTTCTTTTCGTTGTGCTGGAGTTTGAGGCCGTTGAGGCAGAGCCCGCCGCTCGGCGATCAATGTTTGCAAATCCGATTCGAGGCCGGCCAAGTTCTGGCT
>JANDJJ010000047.1 GCA_024330945.1 Nitrospira sp.
ATTCCAGCAGCAGGATGGTTATTCATGTCGTCTCTAGCAACCTTGTTCCTGCACAGGCGCTCTGAGAAGAGTTGGACGTAACCGAACACAGCGTGGGCTGTGGTAATCACCGTCGGTGGTTGGATCACACGGAGGAACGCACGATGAAAATGTTTTATTGGTTCTGTCAGGCGGCCATAGTGGGTATAGTCTTTTCAGGAACGGCTTTTGGCCATGCTGTCGGCAATATCGCGCTCACTATCGAAGATGGGCGGTTAGTCCCCCGGTCCGTCGACACCGGCCAGGTACTGAGCACAACAATTCTGTATCAAGGGTACTTCGGTACGGAGCAGGAATGGGATGAACGCCGTATTTATGATCACGTGAATGCCGCCGGCACACCGATCGATGCGAGCGGAAATGTCGCCTATACTCATCCGACCCATCTCCAGCCTCATCTGCAATCTACCAGCGGCAGCATAAGGAATCCCCTCTATGTCGTTGACGATTTCGCTTGGAACTTCTACCCCAATACAATGAGCTTGCCCGTACGCCCTGGTACGGATGGATCCGTAGACAACCAAAACATTACACTTCATCTGCTGAGTGAGTTGAAAGTATGGAACGGGACTCAGTTTGTCGAAACGGGGGGAGAGAATGTTGCGGTGTCAATATGGTACTGGACCAATACCACTGACGACGGGATCTCGGATATTTATGATACGTATCGGTTCCCAGACGGCGGCTGGTATGCCTATCCCCTTAATCCGGTCAGCCCTGATGGCTCTGATATTCGGGCCGGCACGTATGAATTTGCACCGGGAGATCATTACCACTGGTTGTTGGAGTTGACCCCTGATAGTACTGGTAACCGAGACGCAGGAGTCTATCTCCTCAATGTCAAGTTCAGCACGGATGCTCCTGGGATCGGCGACAGTCACCCGTTTTCTCTGCTGATCGCCAATGGGCTGGGGCAGGACCTGACGTCATCCCTTCAACATCCAACCTATCTTGCTGCTCAGCAGGCATTAACGGCGGTTGTCCCTCTCCCTGCAACTGCGTGGTTGTTTGGAAGCGCGGTGATCGGCCTGATAGGCGCTGCACGACGGAAGGTCGCGATGAAACATACCTAAACAGTTCGGAGCGACAGGCCCTTCAGTGGGTGGTCTGGTTTCAGAAATCAGAGGCCCACATCTGATCTGTCCGTCTGATTGAGATGGACGGAAGTGTTAGTCCGTCTCACCCTTGTCTTGAGGGAAGAGTACTCATAGAGTTCGCCGCTCGCTTACGCTAATCAACATACTACCGCTGTAGCATCAGGCACGTGGCGCTTTCCTCATGAGCGAGGTCCTAGCCAGCCATCTCACAAATAATCTCTCCTCGTTCATAACGACAGATTCGCACCAACTACGCGCCAGATGCGTAGCAACCATTCGCGTCGTAGGAACCGTTTTCCATCCGTTAAGGGCAATGAACGACCTAGGCTGCCAACCATCGGGGCACTAAGAATCTCCGGAAGGAAGCCAGCAATGCTCCCATAACAAAGGAGCCCCGCCCCTACAAGGCTTATGTTGCGTACAAATTGTGGGAAACACGTGCAAAAGTATGGTGAGCCGGCTGGGACTCGAACCCAGGGCCCTCGCCTTAAAAGGGCGATGCTCTACCGACTGAGCTACCGGCTCATGAGGAACACTCGGGGACCGTCAACCGTCGCTCGATGAGTTGAAGCAAGACAGGGGCATCCTCCATTGACGCCAGACGATCGACCATTGGCGACTTCACCGTTTGGGACGGCGAGGAGAACAGTCCAACGGATTGCGAAGCATGATCGTTTCGGCCCGTTTGGAACCGGTCGAAATCATGTCGATTCGGCATTGAACCAGTTCTTCAATGCGACCCAGGTACCGTTTGGCTTCCGCAGGCAGCCGCTTGTACGTCGTGGTGCCCGTCGTCGACGCGGCCCACCCCTTCATCCGTTGGTATACCGGCTGACAGTCGGTCAAGACGTCGAGATCCGACGGCATGTCTCTATAAAGCTTCTCACCATGTCGGTAACCGGTACAGAGCAGCACTTCCTGGTGTCCATCGAGCACATCGAGCTTGGTCAGCGCAAGCGATGAGAGGCCGTTCACCTGCGCGGCATACCGCACCAGGACGGCGTCGAACCAACCGCACCGTCGCGGGCGTCCGGTGGTGGATCCGAATTCATTGCCCCGTTCCTGCAACCGCTGGCCGACTGCTTCGGTCAGTTCGGTGGGAAACGGCCCACTGCCCACCCTGGTCGTATAGGCTTTTGCAATGCCCAACACGCCGTCGATCATCGTGGGTCCCACGCCGGTGCCGGTGCAAGCGCCACCCGCCGAGGCGCTGGAGGACGTCACATAGGGATAGGTGCCGAAATCCACGTCGAGGTGCGTCCCTTGCGCACCCTCGAAAAGGACCGTCTTGTTCCTCCGAATCGCCCGATTGAGCAACGTGGTCGTATCGGTCACATGGCTTCTGAGACGGTCGGCATAGCCCATGTACTGGTGAAAGACCTTATCGACTTGATAGGTCTCCACCTTGTGAAACTGTTCCAAAAACCAATTCATTTCGACGAGATTTTCTTCCAGCTTCCTTCTGAACAGCGGGGGATTGAGGAGATCGCCCACGCGAATGCCGATCCTCGCCATTTTATCGGCATAGGAAGGACCGATCCCGCGGCCCGTGGTCCCGATCCGCCGCGATCCCTTCGACTGTTCCGATGCGCGCTCGATCGCCTTGTGGTACGGCAAAATGAGATGCGCGCGGTCGCTCACGGCGAAGTTCTTGCCGATCGCGATGCCCTTGGTCTGGAGCTGGTCCATTTCTTCGATCAGAGCGCCCGGGTCCACCACCACGCCGTTGCCGATCGCGCAAGTGACGCCTCGGTACAAAATACCGGATGGAATCAAGTGAAAGACGTACGTGCCCCGCTCGTTGATGACTGTATGGCCCGCATTCGAGCCACCTTGATAGCGCACCACGACGTCGGCGTCCCGGGCCAAGATATCCACGATCTTGCCCTTGCCTTCATCACCCCATTGGGCGCCGATAATGACCAGATTGCCCATTGGCAGTCGTCTCCATCCCGCCGGCGAACACGAAAAAATGGCTCTGACCTGCCATGAGAGATCAGAGCCGTGGAGGGCCATGGTAGGATTCCCGCTTGGCCTTTGTCAAGCGGGTCCTCCCCCTTCCTTCTTCCTTCGCCGTGCAGACTGGTAGGCCGACCGACCCGAGGCGGTTCGATCCCGGGCCGCCGCAAGAGAATGGAACGGGGCTGAAGATCGGCCTACGAAGGAGGCGGGAGGTTTTCTTGACTGGCCTAGACCTGCGTGTTAGCATGCCCTCCACTTAGCACGTTCAGTCCGTCGGAATATCCAAATAAGCGTGGGGCTGTGGCGCAGCTGGGAGCGCGCGTGAATGGCATTCACGAGGTCGCGGGTTCAATCCCCGCCAGCTCCACCAGACCAACCCGTGGTTGAACCGCGCACTTCTTCTCGTCTTATCGAAAGCGATGTGCACGGAGAGAGTCTTCAGCCCTCTTAGCGCCGGCCATTCGCGCATCGCCTAGCGTTCCATGCTGCAGATCGATTCCATCAGCAAACAATATTCGACCAAGGTGCTGCTCACCGACGCATCCGCGCATCTGCGCCCCAATTCACGAGTCGGCCTGGTCGGCCCGAACGGCGCGGGCAAAACGACGCTCTTCCGCATGATCCTGGGAGAAGAATCGCCCGACAAGGGGTCCATCCGTCTCCGCCCGAGACTGCGCATCGGCTATCTGCCGCAGGAGCTCGAGACCATTCTCGGCAAGACCGTGCTCGACGCGGCGCATCGGGACGAATTTCCCGAGCACGAGGCCAAACGTATTCTGATGGGTCTCGGCTTTTCCGAGGCGGATTTCGCCCGGCCGATTGAAACCTTGTCCGGCGGCTACCGCATGCGCGTGGCGCTCGCGCACCTCCTGCTTTCCAATCCCGACGTCCTGATGCTGGACGAGCCGACCAACCATCTGGACAAACCCACGCAGCGTTGGTTCGAGCAGTTTTTGTTGGATTCGGACATGACGCTGTTGATCATCAGCCATGACACGGCGTTCCTCGATCGCGTCGTCACCCACATCTGGGAACTGCGGCATCACAAGATCGAAGAATACAGGGGAAATTACTCGACCTTCCGCAAGCTCCGCGCGGAACGGGATGCGCAACTGCAAGCCTCCGCGGCGCGACAGGCCAAAGAGATCGCCCGCGTCCAGAAATTCGTGGACCGATTCCGTTATCAAGCCAACAAGGCCAGTCAGGTCCAGTCCCGCCTGAAACAACTCGAGAAGATCAAACGCATCGAGCTCCAACGGGATCCCAAGCGAGTCAAGTTCCGATTCCCCAATCCGCCGGCCAGCGGGCGACAGGTACTCGACCTTGGGGGTGTAAGCAAACGCTATGGAGACAAGGTCGTCTATGAGTCGCTGGATTTTTCGGTCGAGCGCGGGCAACGGGTGGCGCTGGTTGGAGAAAACGGCGCGGGAAAAAGCACGTTGTTAAAGATCCTCGCCGGCGTCCTTCCGCCCGATTCCGGCACCCGTACCGTCGGGCATGGGGTCACGCTGCATTACTTCGCCCAGCACCAGGCGGAAGCCTTGAATCCCGAACACACGATCCTGGAATCGCTGGAGGAGGTGACCAAGCACGCCGAGATGAATTTTTTGCGCGGCATCGCCGGCGCGTTTCTCTTTTCCGGCCAAGAACAGAAAAAACCGATCAAGGCGTTGAGCGGAGGAGAGCGCAATCGCGTCGCGCTGGCTCGCATGCTCGTCGAACCGGCCAACACGCTGCTCTTGGACGAACCGACGAATCATCTGGATCCCGCCTCGGTCGACGTCTTGACCGACGCCCTCACCGAATTTCCTGGGACGATCGTGTTTATTTCGCACGATCCCACGTTCCTGACGAGGATCGCGACGCGCGTGGTGGAGATCGAGGACGGGCGGGCGCGGAATTTTCACGGCAACTACGAGTACTATCTTTGGAAAAAGGCGCAGGAGCTGGAATCGATCATGGGGACCACGGAGGAACTTTCCGGCACGTCACGCGGCAAGTCGGCAGAGCCGACGCGGGCGATGGCGCAGCAGATGCCCGCCGCACCCAAGCCCGCCGGCGGCGACCGGCGTGATTTGACCAAAACGCTCGCTCGTCTCGAAAAACAAGTGGCTCGGTTGGAAGCAGCGATCGCGGATCTCGAACAGAACGTGAAGGTCCGAGACGTCGAGTTGGCCGATCCCGAACTGTATCGGGACTTTGGCAAGTGGAACGTCCTGCACCAGGAACAGGACGGATGGAAGCGCGATCTCGAACGATTGACCTCCCGCTGGGAATCGCTGTCGGCCGAGCTGGAAGAGGTCAAACACAAGCTGGCGGCGTTGCGTTAGCGTGAAGCCTTGAGCGTTTCCTCCAGGTAGTAATAGAGCCAGCGGTTTTTTTCTTCTGTCACGACGTCGTCCCACACGACCCCGATCAAAAACCCCTTTTTGCCCCATGGTTTGACCCAGACGATCATGCCGTCCAGTTTTTCCTGCTGCTCGATGTGATTGGAATCCAGAAAGGCCAGCGAGACGGTCACTCTCGTCTTTGGAGCAAACCGGTCCTTCGTATGAAGACCGGCGCCGATTTTGTTCACGTTGTCCAGCACAGCGGTGCTCGCCCGTTTTCCATCGTGGGGAATCACCAGGGCGGAACCCACCAGCGTGGCCCGCACGAACTTTCTTCGTTCGTTGACCGTCGCCATGGCGCCGGACCATTTTCCTTCGTTTCGCTTCATAATCGAATTAAGTATAACCGATTAGATCGAATTGTACACAAGCAAATCGCCTCTATCGCCGATTTTTTGGACGATAATACCGCCGGCCGCGCAAGAGGTCCGGGAGGTGACGCTGTTCGGTCTCCGCACCGGGGTCGTCGTGGACATACCGGTAACCCTCTCCATAGCCCAATGCCTTCATCAGGGGGGTCTCGGCATTGCGAAGATGAAGCGGAACCCCAAGATTTCCATGGGTTTTTACGTCACGGAGAGCTTCCAACAGCCCGACATAGGACGCATGGTCTTTCGGGCGGGACGCCAGGTAGGTCGTGCCTTGAGCCAGATTGATCTGCGCCTCGGGGAGCCCCACGAATTGAACGGCCTGCGCCACCGCCGTGGCGACCACCAGGGCCATCGGATCGGCGTTGCCGATGTCTTCCGAGGCGAAGATGACCATCCGGCGGGCGATAAACTTGGGGTCTTCTCCTCCTTCCACCATGCGCGCCAGCCAGTAAAGGGCGCCGTCGGGATCCGAATCGCGAAGGCTTTTGATGTACGCGGAGATGACGTTGTAATGTTCCTCGCCGCCCTTGTCGTACCGCAGCGCATGCCTGCCCAACGCTTCTTCCAGCAAAGCCTCATCGATCACGCACTCGCCGGCCTGGCCGGCGGAGATTTGAGTGACGACAAATTCCAGCGCGGTCAGCATGGCCCGCGCGTCCCCGTTGCCGTACGCGATCAGCCGTCGCCTGGCCTCGGCCGAGAGCCGCACGCTCTGTCCGCCCAGTCCTCTTTCTGTATCGCTGAGGGCCCGGTCCAGCACCTGCCCCAACGCCCGTTCGGAGAGGGGCTTCAGGACCACGACCAACGAGCGAGACAAGAGGGGGCTGATCACCTCAAAGGACGGATTTTCGGTGGTCGCTCCCACCAGAACAACGGTCCCCCGTTCGACGTGGGGAAGAAAGGCGTCTTGTTGGGCTTTGTTGAAGCGATGGATTTCATCGACAAAGAGAATCGTCCGGGAGCCGTGAAGCATCCGCCGCTGTTCGGCGGACTTGATGATCGCCCGTAGCTCCGGGACTCCGCCGGTCACGGCCGAGAAGGGAACAAACTGCGCTTTCGTATGTCGAGCGATCAAATAGGCGAGGGTCGTCTTTCCCGATCCGGGAGGCCCCCAAAAGATCACGGACGTCAGTCGGTCCGTTTCAATGGCTCGGCGCAAGGGTCGATCCGGGGCTATGATGTCTTCCTGCCCAACGAATTCATCGAAGTCCCGCGGACGCATCCGTTCGGCCAACGGAGCGGCAGCCGTCTCCTGGCGTTGATGAACATCGAACAAACCAGGGGTGTCGTCTCTTTCCTCGTCCATCGGAATCCTCATCGTTTCGTCGATTCTATACACCCCGTCCTTGCCGGCGCAAACGGTCTCGGAAGGCCCTTGACGGCAGTGAGGGGTGATGGTAGGGAAAGAGCCTGTTAATTGGTGCAAGCATGATCGTCCATGTCAACGGAACCTCTCTCGCCTATAGCGACCAGGGAACGGGGTTGCCGCTTATCTTTCTGCACGCCTTTCCCCTCAACCGAACCATGTGGGAGCCGCAGGTCGAAGCGCTCTCGTCGGAGTTTCGCGTCGTCACCGTTGATCTCCGCGGCCATGGAGAGTCGGATGCCCCGCTGTGGCGTTACACCCTCGACCAGGCGGCGGAGGACGTGCGGGCTTTAATGGACCATTTGTCGATCGGGCAGGCGGTGCTGATCGGGCTCTCGATGGGCGGCTATATTCTTTTTGCGTTCCATCGACGGTATGCCGACCGTATAAAGGGTCTGATCTTGGCCAACACAAGAGCCCAAGCGGACACGGTGGAAGGAAAAGAAGGGCGTTTCCAACTGGCTCAAATCGCCTATAAGAAGGGTCCGGCCGCCGTCGCCGATCTCATGATGCCGAAATTGCTCTCCCCTCTGACAATCGAAACCCGTCCGGATCTCGTCCGCAAGGTTCGGGCCATGATCGAGAGCACCGAGGTCAGCGGCATCGCAGGAGACTTGATGGCCATGGCCGAACGCCCCGATTCGCTTCCCTTGTTGGGATCGATCACATGCCCGGTTCACGTCATCGCCGGAGAGCTGGACCAAGCCACCCCGCCCGCCGACGCAAAACTCATGGCCGATCGTATCGCCGACTCCCGCATAACCATCATTTCACAGGCCGGACATCTGTCGAACCTGGAACAGCCTGACGCCTTCAATCGTGTGGTTCGAGCATTCAGCGGGAGCCTGGCCGGAAAGTAGAACAGGGGAGAAAACGGGCAAACGCGGTTAGTCCGCGTCGCCCCCGCTAGTTCTCTGAATGAGTTTCAGAAATTCCAAGCGGGTTTGCGGCTGACTTCGAAATTCTCCCAACATCGAACTGGTGACGGCCACCGTGTTCTGCTTTTCCACGCCGCGCATCATCATGCAAAGATGCCTGGCTTCGACCACGACGCCCACCCCCTTTGCATGTAATTTCGTATTGAGGGTCTCCGCGATCTGGACGGTCAGCCGCTCCTGCACTTGAAGCCGTCTGGCAAACGCATCGACGATTCGGGGAATCTTGCTGAGGCCCACCACCTTCTTGTTGGGCAGATAGCCGACATGGACCTTGCCGAAGAACGGCAACAGGTGGTGTTCGCACATACTGAAGAAATCGATGTCCTTCACGATGACCATCTCGTCGTATTGGATGGGGAACAACGCGCCGTTCAGGAGATGGTCGATGTCTCGCTGATAGCCCTGCGTCATGAAGGCCAGCGCTTTGGCCACCCGCTCGGGCGTCTTGAGCAAGCCGTTTCTCCGGGGTTTCTCACCGAGCGCCGTCAACATCCGCGTCACCAGCGGCTGCAAGGCGTCCACGTCGGCGGGCCGACCATTGCCGCTCACATCTTCTCTTGTCTCCTCAACCGTTTTCCCTTTTTCCCGCCTCGCCACGCGCTCCTCCCCGGCATCAAGCCATACGGGCATATTCGAAATAATTGTCCCTCGTCTCAATGACCCCCACCTTGCTCAACATCCCAGGCAGCAGCTTCGGTTCCAGCAGATCCCATATCAGTTTCACCAGATTTTCACCCGTGGTCGTGCAATCGGCGAACGCGGAGTCGCAATTGAGATCATGATGATCGAACCGCTGGAGAATGGTTTCGGCGACCGTCCGATCGAGAGACGCAATCGCTTGCCCCTCATTTCTTCCGTCCCCGTTGATCGTGACCAAAACCACGTAGTTGTGGCCGTGACCGTTGGGATTGTTGCATTTTCCGAACGCGGCTTGATTTTCGTCCTCAGTGAGACGATCGCTGTGAAGCCGATGGGCGGCGCAGAACCGATAGCGTCTGGTGATCGTCATGTGAAACGGCCTCTTCTCCGCATCATCAGCATGAAGAAAAGCCAGGATCACTCGCGCACGAGCAACCCTGGCCTCATTATTGATACTCTCCTAACAAAGAGGCCCCGCCGGAAGTGCCGGCGACGCGCCTCAGTAACTGAAAGAGCTGCCGCAGCCACAGGTCGTTTTGGCCTGAGGGTTCTTGATGGAGAACCCCGACCCCTGCACACTGTCAACGTAATCGACTTCCGCCCCTTGCAGGAGTGGGGCGCTTTGAGAGTCCATGATCACCTTGACGTCTCCCATTTCGATCACCGTATCGTCTTCCGCCGTTTTCGATTCAAAGGCCATCCCGTATTGATATCCGTGGCATCCTCCGCCACGGACATACACGCGCAGCCCGACGACGTCTTTTTCCTCGGCCATCAATTCCTTGATCTTCTGTTCCGCCACCGGCGTAATAGTCAGCATAGTCTCCTCCTCTTCTCTTGAATTCCGTACCCTTCAGACTCGGCTCGTTTAGTGTAGCATCTCTGACCCCAAGATCAACCCCCCGGACCCCTGGCCGGTTCACAACCCGGGCAGGTCGCGGCTGTGAGTTTCCCACTTGCTTTTCGGAACGCGCACGACGACATCGCCCAGCACCCGCGCCTGGCACGCCAACCGATGTCGAGGATCGCTCAGCGCCTCACGATCCAAGAGATCCTGTTCGTCAAAATCAATTTCGGAGAGATGTTCCGCGCCCGTTTCAACTTCGACCCGACAGGTCGTGCACGACGCGTTGCCGCCGCAATCGTGATTCAGGGGCAAGCCCAGGGCTTTTGCCGCGTCCAGAAGCGACGTATTGGCATCCACCTCTCCGCTCCATTCTCCATGATGCAGGAAGGTCACTCGCGGCATCACGATCTCCCGGCTCTCACGATGGGACGCCGACACCGGTCGTTTCAGCCCGATAGGGACACCGCCCCAGCCGAATGTGCTCTTCATACTCATGACGGAACAGCCTGACGCTGCTCTGCACCAAGACCGATGCCCCCGTCACCAGGGTGCAATAGCCGGTGCCTTTGACAAAACCGCAGAGCTGCAACAGACTGTCGAGGTCTTTTTGCGTCCCATGGCCTTCTTCAATTTTGGTCATGAGCGCGGCCAAGTTGATCGTGCCCATCCGGCAGGGAGGACATTGGCCGCAACTCTCGTTCTTGAAAAACTTTGAGAACTGGAGCGTCTTCGCCACCATGCACGTGGCGTCATCTACGACGATGACGCCTGCCGAACCCAAGCCGGTGCCCGCCTGCTTCAGCGAATCGAAGTCCATGCGGAGGTCGAGTTGATCGGCCGTCACCATCGAAAACGCCGGCCCTCCCGGAAAGACCGCCTTGATCTTGCGCCCTCCCGGCACGCCTCCTCCGCACTGCTCGATCAAGGTCCGGATCGTCACCCCCATCGGCATTTCATACACGCCGGGACGGTTGACGGCCCCGCTCAACGAAAACATCATGGTGCCCGGACATTTTTCCGTCCCCACTTGGGTAAACCACGCCGCGCCCTTTTGGAGAATCCGAGGAACGTTGCAGAGCGTCTCGACGTTGTTGACCAAAGTCGGCTTTCCGTATAAGCCGAAGTCTGTGGGATAAAAGGGCGGTTTCTGTCTGGGCATGGCCGGACGCCCCTGCATGGATTCCAACATCGCGGTCTCTTCACCCGCGACATAGCTCCCATAGCCCTCGAAAATTTGCAGGTCCACGTCCACACCGCTTCCGAAGACGTTGGTCCCCAGAAGACCGCGCGCTTTTGCCTGATCCAGCGCCTTCTTCAGGTTTTCCCGCTCTTCATGATACTCATGATTGACGTAAATGAAGGCGGCTTTCGCCCTCACGGTGTGCGACGCAATCAAACATCCCTCGATCAATTGATGGGGGAGCATCCGCAGCAAATGACGGTCTTTGAACGTCCCCGGTTCATGTTCGCCGGCATTGCAGACAAAGTATCGCTCCCGGACCCGATGATTGAGCACCTTGTCCCACTTGACTCCCGTGGGGAACCCGGCTCCCCCTCGTCCCCGCAGACCGGATTTCTTGAGCTCGTCCACCACTTGCACCGCGCTCAATTCCTTGACGCAGCGTTTCCACGCCTCATAGCCCCCGACGTTCAGGTAGCCGTCGATCTCCCAAGGCTCACCTTCAAGTGGCTGAACCAGTCGCGGCTCTTCACCGATCAGCATCACCGACTCCGCTTGTTATTCTGTACCTTCAGCGATGATTTCTCCCGCTGGCACTATACGGCTCCTTTTCCTGGCCCGTCAAGGCAAAGGCCGACGCTAGGCCTCAATCGTCTTACACGAAGGGCTAGGAGACCCACCAGCCTGTAGGCATAGAGGGAAGGATCGGAACCGAGGAACCGTTCTCCGGTGGAGTCGCCTCCACCGGGTATGGTCTTTTATCGAAAGTGGCTGCCGGCCCCCATGAAAAACAACATGGGAATCGACAGCATAAAATTCACGCGAGAAGCCAGCAACGCGGTCCTCCCCCATTGCGCCATTTCAGGAGGCGCCGGAGTCCCCTGCGCGGCGGCGGTCACGGCGGCGATGATCTTCTTCTGATTCGGCCAGATGATCCCATGGACGTTGCCCATCATGATGATGCCGAGCAATCCTCCGATCGCCAGGGCCACCGCTCCCGTGCCGCCCTTATGGTACATCATCCCGTACAAGAGCACACCGGCAATCACCGTCACGGTCGCTCCGTGGCGGAACCAATTGAGCGCGGCGGGCATGAGCTTCGGAATCACGACGTTTTTGGTCGGCCCATCCAGGCTTTTCAAGAAGGCGGCGTTAATCAAGTTAAAGAAATACAACAATCCGATCCAGGTGATCCCCGCCAGAAAATGGATCCACCGGAGAATCATCTGGGGCCAATCGGCTTCGCCGGCACCGATGCCGGTCAACCCCAAATAGACGACGATCAATACAACGGAGAGCGCAAACCCCGCGGCCATGGTCTGCATTGGATCTTCAAGAAATTTCATAATCCTCCTTGTCGCACGGTTGACTGTCAGTTTGTGTCTCTACTTCAGTCGTTCTCCGAATGTCAAGTCAACGCACCGGCCTCTCCACGAGGCGCCGATGAACCGGTGGCGCCGAGCGGGACGGTCGCCGACCGCGCATTTTTCCATGAGCAACCGGACGAGGGTTACGCCATCAGCTCGTCAACCCTCGCACATAGCTCTCGCACCGCATCGGCCGATGCGTTCAGCGCCGCTCGTTCGTCGGGCTCAAGATCGTATTCCACGATCGCTTCGACGCCGGCGCGTCCGATCCTGACCGGAACGCCGACGATCACATTCTTGAGCCCATACTCCCCTTCGCAGAGAACGGAGCACGGCATCACCCGCTTTTCATCTTTGTAAATCGCCTCCACCATGTCAACGGCCGAAGCCGACGGCGCGTAGAAGGCGCTGCCCGTCTTCAGCAAGCCGACGATCTCGGCTCCCCCGTCGCGTGTGCGCTTGACGATCGCGTCCAGCTTCTCCTTGGACATCAGGGCCGACACGGGTGTCCCCCTGACCGTCGTGTAGCGAGGAAGCGGCACCATCGTATCGCCGTGTCCTCCCAACACCATGGCCTGGACGTCCGGTCCCGGCACGTTCAGCTCCTCCGCGATGAACAAGCGCATGCGGGCTGAATCCAACACCCCTCCCATACCGATGACCCTGGACTTGGGCAGACCGCTGACGCGACGCGCCACGTGCACCATGGCATCCAGCGGATTTGTGACAAGAATCAAAATGATGTCCGGGGAACGGGACACCAATTCGGACACGACGGACTTGACGATCTTTGCATTGGTCGCCAACAGCTCATCGCGGCTCATCCCCGGCTTTCGCGGCATACCCGACGTGATCACGGCGATCGCCGAGCCGGCCGTCTCGGCGTAGCCGTTCGTGCCGATCACGCGGGTGCTGTATCCGCAGATCGGTCCCGCCTGAGAAATATCGAGGGCCTTGCCCTGGGGGATCCCCTCAGCGATGTCGACCAGGACTACGTCGTACGTATCTTTCTCCGCCAGCCGCTGCGCGGTCGTTCCTCCGACGTTCCCCGCACCCACTACGGTGACTTTGGCTCGTTTCATATCCGCCCCTCCCACACGAAGGCATCATTGCCCGCATCAAGACCCGTCATGGTTCACCGGCTAGCCCGCTGTTGATCTCACCCCTCATGTTCCGTCCAGCCCGCCACCTTGAAGTTGATCGTGCAGACAAAATTCTCTCCATCGTAAAAATTGAGTTTGATCTTCTTTTTGCCGTACCGGCTTGCCAGAAACTCCTCGGGATTCTCGATCAGTTCTTCATACTCTCCGGGTGGATACTCTCCCAGTTCGTGGAACACGACGATCATCCCTTCTTTTACTTCTTGTAACACCTTGACGCGACAACGCGGAAAGATCTCCCAGAACTTGGCTTCGATCATCTCCTTCGTCGGTTCCGGACGGTCTTCTCCCGGCGCGACCGGTTGGGCGAACTTGGCCAACCGGCGGACGTAGGGATACTGGTGCCCCGTAAACAGTTTATAGAGCCATGGCGGAACGGACGGTTTTCCCGTCACTTCTCCCTCTTGCATTCGTTTTTGTCGTCTTTCACGCCGTCAGCCGCCGATACACGCTCGGCAGTCGCGTCGGCAGCGACTCGACGCGATCGATGACCATGAACCGCACATCGCCGTACATACGCCGTTGGTACTCGGTCGTCTCCTGATCAATGGTCACACAAAACGGATGGATGCCGTGCCGCCGGGCCTCTTGCAACGCTTTCTTGGTGTCCTCCACGGCGTAGTCGTCCTTGTAATGCTCCCCGTCCAGCGGCCTGCCGTCGCTCAGGAGGATCAACAGTCGATGCTTGGCGCTCCGCTTGAGCAATTTGGCCGAGGCGTGGCGAATCGCCGCCCCGTCTCGATTTTGTCGTTGGGGGCCGAGCCCTCCCAGCCGATGAGCGGCGGCGGTTCCCAATCGGTCGTCGAAATCCTTGACGACGAAAAAATCGACCGACGCGGCCCCCTCGCCGGAATAGGCGTAGAGACCGTATTGATCACCGACCGCCTCCAGCGCCTCGCAGAGTAGCACGAGGCTTTCCTTCTCGATATCGATGACTCGGCGTCCGTCGCCGAGCTTCCGGCTCGTCGATCCGCTGATATCGACCACGAACGCAGCGGCGACGCTACGGTCCCGCTTGTCCCGCCGAATATACACACGATCGCTCCCCTCCAGCCCCGCCCGCAATTCCGCGGCCCTTCGGACGACGGCGTCGAGGTCCGGATCGTCCCCCTCCGATTGTCCGGGGACGCGGCGATAGGCAGCGGGGCGCAGCCCTTCAAACAACTTCCGAAGCGACGCGATCTCGCTGCGACGACTCGCAAGAATCGTCTCGACGCCGTCGTCGGAGCCGACGTCCGCAGGCCGTTCGATGATTCGACAGCGGTTGACGCGGTAATCCTGAATCGAATAATCCCACTCCGGATAACGGGTGGTCCGTTCCGCGGACACCGCCGATTCAGGCTTCAATCTCTGCTCGACATCGACCGACAGCAGCTCCTCAACGGCGGCAGGCATCCGTTGACGGCCGGCCGGCGCGTCGCTCGCATCGGGCCTGCGACCTCCCCACTCGGCGCCGGAGACCGCGTCACTTCGGTCGGAGAACGAGCCTTCTTGACCGGCACCGGTCGTCCCGCTTCCTTTGTCGTCTTGGTCATCGCCCCGCTCGATCGGCTCCCCATCCCACGTGATGAACTCCGGATTCATCTCACCGCGATGAGCATGGTTGATCAAAGGACGGTACATATCGGTCGGCTGTTCCGAAACGAGGGAGGCCGATGTCGCCGTCTCCCGTTCATTGGCCGTCTGGTCCTCCGGCGAGTCATCGCGAAGGAGCTTCGAGCGCGACGCCGCCATTTCCTCGATCTTGACGTACAACTCGTCGGTCAGACGCACGGTATCCTCCGCCGTCGCCTCCTTTCGGAAAAGCGGCCGGCACAGAGTCCACAGCTCGGAGACCTCTTGCTCGATCGCCCGAGGGACCGCCGAATCGGGCGACTCGCCCGTCGAAAGTCGAAAGAGACCCTCGACCATCAGTTCCGTGACCGCGGTCGTCTGCTCGCTGCGCCGGGACGTCACGGCCTCGGCCGCCAAGAGGGCGAGATCGCGCCGTAGCCCCGGGTATTCCGCTTGGAGCAGGAATTCAACGCGCGCATCCTCCAGGATGATCCATAGATCCTGCGCCAGCTTGGGCAACGGATAAAGCTGAAACAACGCGTTCAACGTCCCGGGGACGGGACGCGGCAAACGGCCGTATCGTTGCCGGACTTTCTCGATCACATCGGCAAGCGCCGCCAGCCTGAGCCGATACGTGCCGAATTGCAAGTGACCGGCTTCGTGCGCCGCCATGACCATGGCCCACCGTTCATTTTCCTCCGCCGTGGCGTAGCGGCGAAGGATCGCCGGCAAGAATATCGTGCGCCCGTCCTGGCTGACCGTCGCTCGGGCGCCGGCGGCCGACGCCGATTCGGGAAGCGCCGCGATCGTGACGTCCGTTCCACAGAGCCCTTGGACGAACAGTTTGATGCGCCGGGCAACCCGCCGAAGCGGGACACCCGCCATCGCCCGTTCAAGCGAGGCAAGGGCGTTGCGGGATTCCATCCCAAAATAGACCCGCCCCCCCTCTCGGCTGTAGGTCAACGCGTCCAAGCCGGTCTTCAGCCACGTCTCAAACCGGGAGCGGGCTTGAGGTCCCTCCCCGATCAACGCCATGACATCCGGGCCGCGCCGAAGGTAGAGGAGCGCCGCCTCCGCATCGCATGCGGCGAGCAGCGTGCCGTATTGCAGCAGTTCGATCTGCCGTTCCTCCGATGGAAGCACGCGCAGGAGCTGCGGGGCCTCCGCAAGCCATGCGACCGCCGACTCAGGAGAACGTTCGGCCAGCGACGATGCCACCCGCAGCGACTGCGAACGAACGGCGGGCTGTTCGATTTCCCCCAGCACCGTCGGGCTCGTGCGCATGAACTCGATCATGGCCAGATAATCCGGCTTGCCCAACGTATTGGTGGTGACGAGATGCGTGCCGACGGACAGCCACATTCGGACATCCTCCAGCCGCAGCACGGCCGCCACGCGAGCCATCTGCCGGATGTATTCAATGCCAGCCACCACGTCGACCTCCGCCAGATCAAGACCGACGTCGAGCCAGCGTCTGGCGTCCCCGAACGGTATCGTCCTCTCAAGATCCGGCGCGACGCGCAAAAATTCCCATGCCGCCATGACGTCGCGATCGGCGGCTTCGATCCCGACGGCGAGGGCCTCCCTGCGCGTCTCGGTTCGTTCCAGCAAACCGAGGATCATGGGGCTCTCCTTGAAGTATCTCAAAGCGGCGGCTCCGGACGATTGAGCCACCACGACGCCCAGGTCCAGCCAGGGAACGATCACAGAAAGTCCGCCGTGCCGATCAAGCTCGGGAAGGGCGTCCACGGCCGCCCGCGCCACCTTGGCCGACGTCGCCTCGAGCTCATCCAGCAGGGCCGCGACGTGCGCCACGGCATCGGGCCGATCCGCCGACGCTCCCGCCCGCGCGACAAACGCACGAGCGGCCTCGGCACCCAGGCCGGCAGCCAGCCGGTTGACCAATACCCTTTGGACCGAACAGTCGCTCATGAGTCCCACGGCAAAAGATGAGAGACCTCGATTGTAATGGAGC
>JANDJJ010000048.1 GCA_024330945.1 Nitrospira sp.
GGAAGCGTTGGATGCCTCCGAGAAGGATCATCGGGCAGGGCGAGTCACCAAGCGGAAGTCGTTACGTGAGCTGATCGACTAGCCGGTCATGCTCGAACTTTCGACGACGGCGACGTTCGATAGACTGTTTAAGAAACTCCCCAAGCCGATTCAACGAAAAGCCGCCGTCAAGACCGATCTTTTCCGAAAGAATCCGTTTCATCCCTCGCTCCACAGCGAGAAATTGCATCCCAAACATCATGAAGTCTGGAGCTTTCGAGTCGATCGAGCCTATCGCATCATCTTCAAGTTCCTCGGCCCCAATCACGCCGAATTCCGGTATATCGGCCATCATCACTTAATCTACGACTACGACCTGTTCAGGTGAGCGTGTGGCGGCCCACAACGCACGCTCTGTGCTGTTGCTCAGAGTGTCGCTGAGGGCTATCCAGCCTGTTGCCCAGGCCCGACTCATGACCGGCACTGTCTTCGCAGTCGCCATAGCTCTGATGCGTTGGTGGGTTTCGGCGGGGAATGCGGATGGCCGTTACGGTGCGTGGCGGTAGGCTGCGGCCAAGAAAGTCTCGGACATTCCAAGCCTGCTTCGATAAGGAACGTCGTTATTCGTCTCTTTTTTCTCCGCCTTCCCACAGCTTGACGGTCCGGTCCCAGGAGGCGCTGGCGAGGTATCGGCCGTCCTGCGAAAAGGTGACGCAGCGGACTCCGCCGTCGTGGCCTTGGAGCGTCCGGAAATTCCGGCCGGTCGCCAGGTCCCAAAACTTGATGGTCTGATCGTCGCTCGCGCTCACCAAGATTTTGCCATCCGGGGAGACGGCAAGACTGCGGACCCAGCCCTTGTGGCCGGTGAGGGATTTTTTCTCCACGACGGTCGGCATCTCGAACAGCTTGATGGTTTTGTCACGGCTGCCGGTGATCAGGAGTTTGGCGTCCGGGGTGAAAGTCATGGCGCCGATCCAGTAGTCCATCGGCTTCTGGAATCCGCCGTCATCTTCGATGAAATAGCCGCGGGTTTCGGTCGAATCTTCTTCGTCCCGCCGCCAGTGGCCGTCGTGCAGCACTTTTTCATCGCCGCTGGGGAGCACCTCCCAAATTTTGATCTTGCCGATGTCGGTGCCGCTGGCCAGGTGGATGCCGTCGGGCGAGAAGGCGACGCAGACCGACCAATGGTGGTCGTACTCGTCCTTGCCGAGCAAGGTCATCAGTTCGGTGCCGGTGGTGACTTCCCAAATCTTGATGTCCTTGTTGTGGCTGCCGCGCGCGAGCATAAGACCGTCCGGCGAGAGCGAGAGGCTGCAGATGCCGTGGTCGTAGCGCGTGAACAACAGTTTTAGCGGCTCGCCGGTCTTGCCGTTCCAGAGTCGGATCGTGCGATCTTCGCTGCCGGTGGCGAGGATCTGGCCGTCCGGTGTAAACACGACGGCGCGGATGTCATGGGTATGGCCGCGAAGCGAGCGCAGGAGTCGCCCCGTTTCGATGTCCCACATGCGGACGAGACGGTCGGCGCCGCCGCTCGCGAGAGTTTGGCCGTCGGGAGAGAACGCCAGGGCCCAGACGCCGTGGGTATGCCCTCGATAGGTCCGGACCTCTCGGCAGTCTTTCGCCCAGTAGTCCAGACTGTCGGTTATGGGGGCCGGAGCAGCCTCGATCGGCAAGCCCGGTGGTGTGTTCGGTGCGGGTGTGGTCGTCATCTGTTCGGGCATCGCGCAGTCAGCTCCTCGCCCGTCGGCGGAGCTCCTTGATCGGCTATCGAAGCGGTCTGTATAATTTTCGTCGTCCGCGGCGATCGTAAGAGATGCGCGACGGGCAAGTCAAGCAGCCTCCAGCCGGACGTTTCCTGTCGCGGAGAGAGGCCGTCATCCGGCGAGGGCGTCCCGGCTATTCAGTCGGCCTGGTGGGAAGGGAAGGATAAGTGTCCTATGGAAATCCGATTTCAGCCTGCTCTGCTCCAAGAAGTGATCGATTCGTTCATCGAGAAGACGGAACGGGAAGGGGACCCCACCTACTACAAGGAATTTCATGAGCACGCCGACCCGATCTATGAGAAGTTCGCCCTTGAGGATCGGGAAGGAGAATTTAAGAAACTCTATCAATATCTCTTTGGGATGTGGGGATTCGCCGACATCATCCGCGATTCGTTCAACGAGTATCCGCTGCTCAAGGAAAAGGTGGGCATTGTTCTGGTCAAGGGCGTGCTCAAAGAGGATCAGGAAGGGGTCGATATTCTGCGCAAATGGGGACCGGTTGAAAAGGAGTTGGCCCGTTCGTTTGAGGAAAAGGGAATGAAAGGTGTCGGGATCAAGCTGATCCCCCGGCGCTTCTATGATCCGGCGCTCACGCGGTATTGCCGACACGAATTGATGCATATCTCGGACATGATTGACCCGGCGTTCGGCTATGATCCGGACACCAAAGTGGGGCAGAATCCCGGCGAGGAAACGCTCATCTTGCAACGGTATCGTGTGTTGTGGAGCCTGAGCGTGGACAGTCGGTTGGTTGCCGCGGGCAAAGAACCGATGCTGAGCAAGGAAGATCGGTTCAAGGAATTCCGATCCTGGTATCGAAAAATTCCGCCGCTTCAATTGCGGTCGGTCTTCGAAGGGCTGTGGCAGACCTCGTACTTCACCCACTCCGAACTGATCGAGATGGCCGCCGACACCCTGCGCGTCATGGAGCGGGCTGTCGAGGTCGAGGGAGGGGAAGTCCCGGAGGTCCAGAGCAACAAAATCATGCTCATGCCGGGCTTTCCCTGTCCGCTCTGCCGCTTTCCGACCTATTCCTGGGTCGAAGATTTGGCGAACAAGGTCGAATCGTACGTCTTGGACTTTATTCGGGACAATCATCCGGGGTGGGACGTGGAATTCGGAGCCTGCGATCGCTGCGTGGAAGTCTATAAACTGCGCGCCGACGGTGTGACGTGAGTGTCGGCGGGGAGAGGACCTGCGCGCTCTTCATCCGCCCTGTGAGGAAAGCAGAAACACCGCCTCCGGCGCGCGATATGTGATATGTGTGAATAACGAGTACAGCCATCCCATGCCCCCCGATCCCTCATACGGCCGCCGTGATTTTCTCAAGGATTCCGTTCGTTCCGTCGCGAAAGCCGCGCGGGAGTTCTCCAAACAAGTGGACGCCGCTCCGGTTCAGAAGGCACCGACGGTCCGGACCGATTGGTTGCGCCCGCCCGGCGCCGTCGAGGAGACTCTGTTTCTGGAACTGTGCACGGGGTGCGGCGACTGTATCAAGGATTGTCCGCCGAGAGCGATTGTGGTCCATGGGCGTGATGCCACGCCGATCTTGTTCGCGGATCAGGCTCCGTGCCTGTTGTGCGAAGATTTTCCTTGTATCGCCGCGTGCCAAACGGGGGCCTTGGAGCCCGTCGGCGGGATTTACGAGGTCCGAATGGGCTGCGCGGTCGTATCCCATTCTCGTTGCACGGCGGGACAAGGTTGCCATGCCTGCGTGTCTCACTGTCCGACGCAGGCGCTGGCGATGGATTTTCATCTGATGCAGGTGGCGGTTGTGCAGAATAGGTGCGTAGGGTGCGGAATGTGCGAGAAGATCTGCAAAACGGTCAATGATCACGTGGCGATTCGCGTGATGCCGAACGGTCGGCACATGCAGGTGAAGTCATGACGGGGGCGATGCGTTCTCCGATGCCCATCGACTATCGAAGGACATACAGGCATCGCAAGGCGGTTTTTCGCCGGGAGAGGATAGTTCTCCCTTGACAATCTTCAGGCCATTTCATATACATACCAAGGTCTCGGTTCGAGAGGTTGGTCGACCGGTGAGTCGTTTCCAAGATCGCTGGTGCGGTGATCGACCCAGCGGGCCGGAGAATACGCGATGACCATCAAACAGCCTGTGCCGAATGTATCCGCTTCTTCCTCAGGCGCCGTGATTCAGGCTTCTCCCACGGTCAAAGATTCCCCAGCGGTTGAACGGGCGTTGAATCGGAGCAAGATCTATCTGCTCATCTCCTGGAGCATGCTGTATCCGGAAGATGACGAATTTCTTGATTATCTTCGGTGCGGTGAATTTGTCGAAGACGGTCGCGCCGCTCTGGAGACGTTGGAGGCCATGCTGGATGGACATGGGGGGCAGCGGGCCGTCCGGGCGTTGGCGGCGATCAAGAAACAGATCGATCTGGTCGAGGCGCTGAGCACCTCCGAGTGCGCCAATTGGCAACTCAGCGATCTGCAAGCGGAGCATCGCCGGGTCTTCAGCAACGTGATTACGCTCGACTGCCCGCCTTACGAAACCCTGTTCGGCAACGATCACGTGTTCGCGCAATCGCATGTGATGGGCGATATCGCCGGTTTCTATCGGGCGTTCGGAGTGGAGTTGTCCAAAGACATCCATGAACGACTCGATCATCTGAGCGTCGAGTTCGAGTTCATGCATTTTCTCGCCTACAAAGAGTCCTATTCACGATGCCACGACGGCGCGGAGAAAACGGAGATCGTCGTGGAGGCCCAGAAGAAATTCGTCAAGAATCACATCGGTCGGTGGGTTCCCCTGTTCTGCCGTATGCTTGCCAAGAAAGCGGATTATGGCTTCTTCAAGCTGGTGGCGGACCTGACGGCCGAATGGATCGATTTTGAAACCGCCTTTTGGGGGGTGACGCCGCAACCCTATACGGAGACGGATTATCGGCCGGCGACGTTCAGTTCTCCGGAAGGGCAGACCTACGAGTGCGGGGCCCAGGATCAGGGGAATGAGCTGAGTCTTTTGCTCAACGAAGTGGGTGCGCAGTCGTTCATGGAAATCAAAGAGAAGGAACAGGACAGCGGCAACACGGGCCCTGTTGGAACCGCCTGACGTTCCGATGGTCGGCTCCGAGCGAGCCCATGTTGTTTGAAGGAAGGCCATTCTAAGTTGAGAGGAGGGGGTAGGTATATGCGCATAGTGCAGACGACCAGCAAACGTGTGGTATGGGCCGTGCTGCTCTCTGTCCTCGCCGTCGGCGCGATTCTGACGGTCGGACAGGTGCCGTTGGCCGTCAGTCAACCGGTCACGATCCCGACCAAAATGATCAAGGGGGCCATTCCGATGGACGGGGCGAACCCGATTTGGGAAAGCGTACCCGGCGTCGTTGTGCCGCTGAGCGGGCAATTGATTACAACGCCGATGCACCCGAACATCGCGGTCAAATCCATCTTCGTCAAGGCTATGACGAACGGGAAAGAACTGGGGTTGCGACTGGAATGGCTTGATCAGACGAAGAATGATACGGCGATCGGTCCTCAGGATTTCAGAGACCAGGTCGCGGTAATGTTCCCGGTCAATACGTCGGGAGCGCCGCCGTTTCAATGTATGGGACAATCCGGTGGAACCACCAATATTTGGCGTTGGAACGCCGAGTGGCAGAAGGATCTGGGGAAAGACAGCGCGGGAATTTGGGACGTCGATGATCAATATCCCGGTATTTTTTGGGACTTCTACTATGAAGAGCCGGCGGGCGGGGTGACCTATCCAGACCGCATCGGACGGAGCCTTGGGCCGTTCAATCCCGGCATCTGGTCCGGCAACATCATGTCCGATCCCACGTTGCGGGTGAGCTCCGTGGAGGATCTCAATGCCAACGGCTTCAGCACGTTGACCACACAGGCCCATCAGGATGTCATGGGGTATGGAGTATGGGAGCCGGCCGGCTCCGTGAAGGGCGGAGCCTATACGGGCCCGACCTGGCGTGTGGTCGTGAAGAGAGCGTTGGAAACGGGCGATGCGAACGATGCGCAATTCAAAGCCGGTATGTCTATCCCGATCGCATTTGCGGTGTGGGACGGCGCCAATATCGAGCGGAACGGCATGAAGTCGCTCTCCACCTGGTTTACGCTCAAACTGTAGATCGGTCCTGCCAAGAACCGTTCCAAGGCTCCGGGTCATCGTCACGAAGGAGTGGCGATGTGATCCGGAGCCTTTTTTCTGTTGAAACCGACGGGGAACGCAAACTGTGTGTGATGGCGAGACCTTGATCTCGAGCAGGGTTGCATTTCAATCCGATCGGGGGCTATAACCCACGAGAGGCCGTTTCATTCCATCACCTCGATTATTCGACGCATCCGGAGCGATTGATCGTATGAAAGTCTCGCTGCTGTTCCCACCCACGTGGCATCCGTCCCAACCGTATTTGAGCCTTCCGTCCCTGACCGGTTTCCTTCGGCAGGGTGGCATCTCCGATGTATCGCAACGCGATCTCGGCATCGAACTGTTGGACCGCATGCTGACCAAAGCCTATGGGACGAGAGTCTATCAGCAGTTGGTCGATTTGCACCGTCGGCTGGAGCGAACGGCATCCGGTGATACCGGCCATGGGAGCCGGGAGCATCATACCAAGGTTACCGAGTCTCTCGATCGGTTCGCCTATCTGGCCGAACGGATCGAATTGGCCAAGGCTACGTTGCGGGGAGAGGGATTTTACGATCTCGACGCCTATCGAGCCAGTTTGTTCATGATCGACAAGTGGCTGGAGCTGATTTCGTCCGTTTATTTTCCGACGAGATTGACGGTGGTGGACAATCAGTTCGGCGACTACTCGATCTATTCCTCAAAAGACTTAATGAAGATCGTGTGCGACGAAGCACGAAATCCCTATCGCACGCTCATGCGGGAGATGTTTCTTCCGTCCATCATCGGCAATGGCCCGGACTTGATCGGTGTGTCGATTACCGCCACGTCGCAGATCATTCCCGGCCTCACACTTTGCAAACTGATCAAAGAAGCCGCGCCGGAGCTGCACGTCACAATCGGCGGGAGCATCTTTACCCGTCTGGTCGATAACGTTCGCCGGTGCCCCAGCCTGTTTGAACTGGCCGACGACATCGTGGTGTTCGAGGGCGAGACCGCATTGCTGGAATTGATCAACCAGTTGGCCGGTAAAAAAGAGTACGGTAAGGTGCCCAACCTGATTCATCGACAGAACGGCAAAATCATCGTCAATCAACCCTTCTACTCGGAGAACGTCAATCGGCTTCCCGCTCCGAACTACGACGGGTTTCCGCTCGATCGCTATCTGTCACCCGAACCGGTGCTGCCGATTCAGTTCTCCCGAGGCTGTTATTACAAGGATTGCGCGTTCTGCGCCCTCACGCTGGATCATCAAAACTTCCGGCAAAAAGATCCGGGGCGGACGATCGATGAGCTGGAATGGCTGAAGCAGCGGTACGGAGCCAGGCATTTTTTCTTTACCGACGAATGTTTCGCGCTGGCGCCCACTAGGCGGCTCTGCCAGCAGATGATCGAGAAGCGGCTCGACGTCAAATGGACCTGCGAAATGCGATTTGAGAAAAATCTCACGCGCGACTTGCTGGCTCTCATGCGGGATGCCGGGTGCTTAAAGATCGTGTTCGGACTGGAATCGTTCAATCAGCGGGTCATGGATTTGATGAAAAAAGGAATCAAGCAGGAGTGGGTCCGGCGCATCGCCGACGACTGCGTCGATCTGGGGATTGCCGTCCACTGTTACATCATCGTGGGGTTTCCGACGGAAACGGAAGACGAAGCCCTGGAGACCATGAATTTCATCGTGGAAAACCGCAGGCTCCATGAGTCGTTCGGATTCTCTTGTCAGCCCTGTCTGTTCGATTTGGAGAAGGAGGCGCCGATCATGAGCGATCCGGCCGAATACGGCATTCGGCGGATTATGCGGCCGTCGTCCGAGGATCTGAGCCTGGGATTTTTTTACGAGGTGCAAGGCGGCATGACGCCGGATCAAGCCGAACGGGTCTATCAATACGTCTATGAGCGGATCAGCGAGGTGGTATGCGAACTGCCGTTCAACTATTCGATGGCCGATGGATTGCTGTATATCGGACGAGCCAAGGAAGCCAGCATTCAAACGCCTCAGGCGATCGGCTCGTAGGTTCGGGATTCATGCGGGGTTGAGGCCGTCCGGCGTTGACCTCATTTTTTTGCGATGGATATAATACTCGCCGACTCAAGGCGTATTCGTCATGAAGGCCTCCATTCTTCTAGGCAATCGGCCGCCGGGAAAGATCGGGGATTTCGGTCCCCTCTTTGAGTACGCCGTTAAACTCACACTGCTGGCTTCGTTTCTCGAACTGGTTCTGTATCGACTGGCGTCCCGCTTGGGAATGCACCTGAGCAAGATGGCGGCGGAGCATGCTTGGATCACTCCCACGTTCACCACGTTGACGGCGGTCGGAGCGTGGTTGCTGAATATCGTGGCCGTGCTCCTGTTCCTGAGTCTTGTCGTGATCATGATGCAGCGCGGCATGGGGTCCGATGCCGGGTGGCCGGCCAAATCGGCGATGGCGTCCACCGTCCTGTTGTTGGTGCTGACCGTTGCGTTTTTGTTTGTGCAGCCGGGAATGCTGGGTGCCGTAATTTACAACGGCGTGGCACTGATGACGCTCGCGTTTCTGACGGTGGAGTACTGGGTTTCCCATCCGGGACGAGTCAAGCGCCTGCTAGTGACCGTGTATGTGTTGGGTATCGGAGGCTGGTTGTATTATCAAATCGTCTCTACGGCCTATAGTTTGGCCGGAACGTTGGACGCGCCGCCGTTGGTCTATGAGTTGCACAGAGCCGGTGAGGCGCTGATGGTGTTGGCGAGCATACTGGTCTATGCCGCCTATGGACGAGGGCTCTCCCTTCGCGTGAAGAACCGGCGCCAATGGAACCGGGCGATGTGGTTTTGGGCCGCAAGCGGGGCCGTTTTTCTGCTGCTGATTTTTTTTGATTACCTGTTGGAACGGTACGATCCGGCCTTGGCTTCTGCCGCTCGACAAGCCTCGCAGGGGATCGGTTGGATTTTCCAATTCGGCATGGGCTACACGTTTTATCTCCCCTTCGCCCTCTATCTCGTCGGCTTCCTGTGTTGGGGATATAGCGTCGTGAAGCTGTTGCTGATGGGACGACTGGCTGGGTACGGCATCGGTCTGATGTTCATCGCGGGCTATGCCCTCATGTTTTCCAATCTGACCTTGATGGTGATCCTTGGTATGATGTTGTTGACGATCGATCGAGCGAGGCAGGCGGTTGCGGGATCGCAGACGGCGACCGAGGGAACGTTGTTGGAATCGTCGGATCCGTTGGTCGCGAAGGAAGCCTGACCGTTACGGTTGAGGGAACGATACGCAAACAGAAAAGGAACGTTTTCCGATGGAGACACAGATCCCGATGTCCGAACCTACGCCGCCCTCCTCCGGATCGGCGGCCGTTGATCCGGGCGATCAGCCGCTGTCGCCCGAAGAAGAAATCGCCGGCATTGAAAAGCTGCTCGCGGAAGAGCCGGACGATTTTCACGCGCGCAGCCGGCTTGGAGAGCTGTATTTCAGGCAGGGGCGACTCGACGATGCGCTGATGGAGGTCAAAAAAACCATCGAAATGGCCGAAAGTTTGCGGACGGAAATGAACCGGTCGCTGGCCATGTATTATTCGAATCTGGGAACGATCTACGCGACGAAGAACATGATGGATGAGGCGGAAGCCCAGTTCCGACACGCCTTGGAGGTATTCCCCCAGGATGTGTTGGCGTTGTTCAATCTGGGGCGCCTGTACGCAGACAAAAAGAAGTACATGGAGGCGAAGGGATTTTTCGAGCGTCTGGTCGAAATCACGCCGGAAGACCCCATCGCGTGGTACAACTTGGCGGGCGTCTATATCGAGTTGGACAATCCCCAAGTGTCCGACTACAACACGATCGACATGGGGATCCAGTGTTATCTTAGAACGCTCGAGCTGGATCCGAAACATTTGGAGTCGAGTTATAAGTTGATGGAGGTCGCGCTCAATCATAAGAAGACCGATTTGGCGATGACCGTCATGGAAAACGCCGTCGAGCACAATCCCGACGAGCCGCTAGCGTATTACAATCTGATCAACGTCTACGATAAGTGCAAAATGTTCGAGAAGGCTGAAGAAGTTCGGAAGCGGTTGCGGGAGCGATTTGCCAAAAAAGTGAAAGACGAGTCCGGAGCCTGACCCATCTTTACGAAGGAGCGCGCCATGTTTGGAAGTCTCGGATTCACGGAGTTGGTGCTGATTCTGTTCATCGTGCTGATTATTTTCGGCGCGGGCAAGTTGCCTCAATTGGGAGAGGGATTGGGGAAAGCCATCAAAGGGTTCAAAAAGTCCGTGCATGAGGCGGACGCGATTGAGGCGGAGGCCCAGGCTCAGGTCGTAGCGCAACAACAGGCGATTCCTCCCCAGCCGGCGAGCCCTCCGTCGGCTCAAACACCCGCTGTGAGTCAGCCGGCGGCCGGGGTGCAACCTGCTCCGCCCGCGTAGCCGTTCGTGAGGGGAAATCGTTCCGTGGATACGCAACTGACGTCGAAAGAAACGGGTGTGCGGACGGCCGTCGGGCTGATCGACACGTTTGCCGGCAACGGGAAGGCCAGAAGTACGGGCGACGGCAAGCCGGCGGTCAAGGCGGGGATTCCGCTTCCTCACCACGCCGCGTTGGACAAGGACGAACAATGGCTCTACTTCGCGGAGTCCGGTTCGGATCGCGTCCGCCGCATCAATCTTCAGACCGGGACGATTCACAATTTTGCCGGAATCGGCGAGACTTGTTATTGCGGAGACGACGGCCCGTGCGGCGAGGCCGGACTGTACTTGCCGTTGGATGTGGCGTTTGATTCCCAAAACAACTTGTACATTTGCGATTCAGGGAGCAATCGCATCCGCAAGGTGGACCGCGACACCGGCATCATCACGACGGTGGTGGGAACCGGGCAACATGGGTTCAATGGCGATGGTCCCGCGTTGGAAGTGAATCTCACGTGGCCGGCGGCCATCGCGTTCGATCAAGATGACGTGCTCTATATCGCGGATACCCAGGCGCACCGGGTGAGGCGGTATGACCCCAAGACCGGCATGGTGACGACGATCGCCGGAATCTGGACGGAGGAGGACGAAGCCCGCGATCAGCCGTTGGTCGCCCGCAATCTGGTCGTGCTCTCCGGAGACGCCATCGGCATCGATTTCAGCGATGATCAAGGATGGCTCATGCCGGTTTGCTCCGATGGATTGGATCTGTCGTTGTATCTCGACGATGGGCGACCGGCTCTGGAAGCGCGGTTGTACGATGTCGTCGGACTCGCCGTCGATCGGAACGGCGATCTGTACCTGGCGGACAAAGGCAGCAACCGAATCAGAAAGATCGATCGGCGGACCGGGGTGATCGGCACCGTGGCGGGGGTATGTCGATACGGCTACGATGGGGACGGCAAGCCGGCCGTCAAGGCCATGCTCCATGCGCCGGAAGCGATAGCGATCGATCGCGAGAACAATCTGTATATCTCGGATACGATGAACCATCGGGTGCGGAAAGTGGACGCCGCAACTGGCGTCATCATGACGGTGGCGGGCACCGGCGACAGTGGCTACGAGGACAATCACATGGGCGGCTGCGGCGCCGCGCGGTTTGTCGCCAAAGAGTCGGCCGGTCTGTTGAAGCCGGGCGAAGGCCTCCTCGCCATCGAGGCGGTCGTCAACGCTCCCGTAGGGTTGGCGATGGATTCACAGGGATGTCTCTACATCTGCGAACGGGGAGAAAACAGGATACGCCGGCTGAGGCTCGCATGACCCCAGGCGCACCCCGCGCAGGCGCATCTCGCCCGGCGTGCCGAAGAATTGCGTTTGCCGGGCTGAGCGCGACGGGGAATGAAGGTTCTTCGTGGTGCGAATGACAAGTCTTTTCAGTTCCCGTTCCCGCTCGCTCGCCTGCCTCGTCGGTCTCCTCTTCACGGCCGGCCTTCTTGGAGGATTCGGAATTCCTCTCGTCAGTTCGGAGGGAATCGGCATCCGTTCTCATTTGATCGAAGGCGACGTTCCCATCGCCCCGGACGATGCCGCGTGGAGTACGATCCCGCGGATGACGATCCCGTTGAGCGGGCAGATCATTACACGCCCAGCATGGCCGGAGCCGTCAGCCCGGACGCTCGACGTGCGATCCGTTCACAATGGGCGGGAGATCGCCTTTCTTCTCGAGTGGCAGGATAACACGAAAAACGACAGGCTTACGCCGGGAACGTTTCGGGACGGAGTGGCGATCGGCCTTCCTCTCGGCGACGCCCCGGCGTTCTTTTGCATGGGCCAACTGGACCACTACATCAATATGTGGCATTGGAAGGCGGATTGGCAGAGCGACATCGACCGGCGAGCGGCTCGGGCCTCGGAAAAAAAAGAAGGGGGCGTGCGGACGTTCGAAGTGATCCCGCGGCGGGTGTCCTCGGTGGAAGATTTGATCGGGGGAGGATTCAGCACGTTGACGACGAAGGAGAAGCAAGGGCGCGTGCAGGGTAAAGCGCTGTGGAAGGACGGGGTCTGGCGCGTGGTCATGTACCGATCGCTCGCGAGCGAAGAACAAGAGAACGAAGCGAAACTGATTCCCGGCCGTATTCAAACCGTCTCGTTTGCCGTATGGAATGGGGAGAACAAAGAGCGAAACGGCCAAAAAGCTGTGGCGCCGTGGTTTCAACTGAATATCGATCCACTTCCGAACTGAAGGGCGAATGAAAACACGATGGTGCCGACCGGCGCTGATGCTGTTCACCGTTTTGCTGGCCGCTGATCTCGCGGTCGCCGATGACGCGGCGCGGACCGAGATCATGACGGAAGAAGAAGCGGCTCGGTTGGGAGAAGAGTTCGGAGTTGTGGTCGGCGCCGTGGATGAAGAGATCCAACGGGAGCTGAAGCTCCAACGGCCGCAAGGCGTGGCGGTGTTTGAAGTCATCGGCAATTCGCGGGCTGACTACGCTGGGATCAAGGTTCGATCGGTGATCAAGGAAATCGACAAACAGGAAATTCGGAATATGACGGAGTTCGGACTGGCCTTGAAGAAGGCGATGAAGAGTTGCAATTTCACTGTGGGGACGTATGAACCGGCCGATCCCGGCGATCCGGTCGGATGGGGTGTGAATTTCCATTTTGTCGGCTGCAAGCGAGATTAGCGGATCTCGACGAAACCCGAACGGAATACGCCGAGGGATCTGTATGAGGGGGTGCCGGGTGGGGGCTGTCAGGGGGATCGGGATGTCGGTTTTGCTTGCGCTGCTCGCCTTGTCGGTCGACGCGGCTCAGGGACAGATGACGGCCCGACAGGCGGAGGGGGAGAAGACGCCGGGGTGGGTGAGCGACATTGAAAAGGTTTTCGTCAGGTCGGAAGATTGCAAACAATGTCACGTGCGACACTATGAAGAATGGAAGGGCGCCAGAGAGCAGACGCCGGATTTGAAAACGTTCGGACGAGTCGACGCGGCGTTGCTGCACGGCACGTCGTCGGAATCTCCCGTGTTTCGGACGGTCTTGGGGTTGTGGGTTCAGACGAACCCGACTCCGGACGAACACAGCCGTTGTCTTTCATGCCACGTTCCTGCCGCCACGGTCTTTCCCCGGTACGCGGAACACATCACGGCGCATATTTTGGCGGGTCGGCCTCTTGTCGAGGGCATCGGCTGCGCATCCTGCCATTTGATTCACGCCGTCGAGCAGGCGCCGAATCCGCCGCCGACGTTCAAGCTCAAACCGGGCCCCGTCTTCTATGGACCGTTTGCCGACCCTGAGGAGAATTTGGTCCATCAGGCGGCGCAGGCGCCGGTGTTTCGTGAGGCGGCCTTTTGCGCGGCGTGTCATTTTGACAAGGTGAAAGACGTGACGCAAAGGGAGTTGCCCGGAGAAATCCTTGCGGGCATGGTCTGTCAAGACTGCCATATGGAGCCCTCGACCGGCAGCTCGACGTCGAGGCGGGGAGCCATCACCAGGGCCATTGGGCGTCATTGGTTCCGAGGGGTGGTTGGGGCCGGGACCCTGCTGAGGAATCGTAATCTCCAAGCCGAATGGACGCCGCGCATCGATATCGATGCGAAACATGCCGGAGGGGTGCTCGAGGGAACCGTATTGGTCAAGATCGGAAGTCTTCCTCACAGTTTTCCCGATGGAGATCCGGTCCTCAAACAGTTCTTTCTGACCATTACGGTAAAAAACGTACAAGGAGAAGTGTTGGCTCAAGAAACCAAACAATTCGGATTGCCCTATGAGCAGATTCTGCGCGGTCCGATACCGGACCCCTTCATCAAGGGAGGCCACACCAGGAAGGTGCCGTTTGCCTTGACGCCCGCTGAGGGAGCGATTCCCGCGTTCGTGGAAGCGGTGCTGACCTATGCGCTCATTCCGACTCCCGATCCGGCGTTGAGAGAAAAGTATCTGTCCACGTTGCGTTCCGACAAGGAACGGGATGAAGCCGGTCGGATCATCGACGACTATGCGAAACCGCGCATGCTGACGTACCGGGCAAAGGCGTTGTAATCAGGGTGAAGCGCGAGAGATCAAGCCGATCATGATGCGAACGAATGAAAAATGGAATGAGGAGGCAGGTCATGCGCGACGATGAACCGGTTGCGGGACGATGACCCCAGGACGCCGTTTGGAAAACACAGTCGTTACGATAATGAATGGCCGCACCGGGCCCAGGCATCGACCCGTCGTGTCGATTGCCGTGTTGACCGTTTGGTTCTGTGTCCTTGCCGGCTGGGTGCCTGAAGGAGCTTCGCAGGACCCCAAACCGCAGGCGGTTGTTGAAAAGGCCTTCCCCCATTCAAATAAGTGCAAACGGTGCCACGAACGGGTGTTTGAGGAATGGGAACTATCACCGCTCTCAAAGTCCATTCATTCTCCCGCGTTCCGCGCCTCTCTCGATCTGTTTCTCAAGTCGCCCGGCGGTAAAGACAAAAGTCTTTGCTTCCGGTGCCATGCCCCGCATGTTCGTGCGGTTCCGGATCACGTTCCATTGTTTATCGATCAAACCATGTCCGGTGACCCGTCACTCGACGGAGTCGCTTGCTCACAGTGTCATTTGATCAAACAGGTGGATCGCACGAAACATCCGCCGGAGCCGACATATGAGACCGACAGCAAGATCTTATACGGCCCCTACAAAGATGCCGTTCAAAACCTTGCCCACCAATCGAAAGAGGCGGATGTGTTTCAGAAGTCCGATCTCTGTCTCAACTGCCACCAATCGGTGCCGTCCGCGTCCAACCTCGGAAAGGCCAACGACTTGCTGGGTGACTGGGATGAGAGCCAGGCGGTGAAGGGCGGGAGGGGATGCCAGTATTGTCACATGCCCGAACAGGTCGGCGAATCGGCCAACGGGGAGAAAAAGCGCAAGGTGGCCAACCATACGTTCCCGGGCCGCATCGGCAAGCTGCGTCAGGAGGCGGCCAAGTTGGATGTACATGCGAAGGTCGATGGAGACAAAACAACGGTCACGGTGAAGGTCAAAAGTTTGGTTCCGCACAATTTGCCGACCACTCATCCGGGGTGGGCCACTGTGGTTTTGAATCTTGAAATCAAAGGGAAGAATCTCAAAACGGTCTTTGCAGATCGCAGGACATACGGCAGAACGTATGTGGATGCCAAGGGAGAAAAGACCGTCTTTGACTTTGAAGCGGTGAAGGTGGTGGCTGACACGGTTCTCAAGCCAGAAGAGATGCGAATCGAAACCTTTACATTCCCGACGCCGAAAGACACCCGCACCTTTGACGTCGAAGTCACCTTGAATTACGGGCCGATTGCGGGTCCGGCCTCCTTTCTTCAAAGGGTCGAAGCGGAATCCCCCAAAGGTTCCCAGGACCCCGTTTTCCAACCGATCGAGATCGTCAGGCGAACGGAGAATGTGCCGGTCGGCCGATAGTCACCAAGTATCACATGGCAGATGAAGCCGACATGCGTTTGATCGGGCGGGGTCATCCCTGAATGATCCCGATGCAGATGGCATGGGCGACGAAGCGACCGTAGGATGCGCCGCGGACCTCTTCCCAATTAGCCTCAACCCAGTAGTTGCGCTTTGAAATTCGTTTCAAGAAGTGGTGCGTGGTAAACGGGCTTGAGCCTCCGTCGAGCAAGTCGTCGAAGTACCGGTTATAGCCGACCGGCAGGCTAGCGACGAGCATACCTCCGGGGGCGAGGCAGGTTGATCGTACATGCTCGATCGCTCGGAGCAGTTTGGGGGGGGCCTGCGGTTGTTCGTCCCATCCGACATGTTCCAATGTGGAGATGCTGACGATCAGGTCGTATTTCTCGCGAGGGACGAACTCGATAATGTCTTGATTGATCACACCAGAACTCACTTCGTATTTATCGACGACGTCGTGCCGAACGGGGAAGTAGTGAGAGAGGACGTTGCCGACCTCGAGAATGCGTTTGCCGTGATGGCTGAGGAGAATCTCCCGGAAAATGGGGATTTCGATGCCGCGTTCGTTTTTCCAGGTTTTGTTGTAGGGGTGATAAAAGTATTCGTACTCTTTGCCGTTGAAACGGAAGATCTTGTCTCGCAGACAGCGGGTAAGGTGCATTTTCAGGAAACGCCAGGACAACCGGATGGTACCCTCGTCCGTCGGCTTTCCCGTGTAGTCGTAGGTGTAGGACACAAAGACGTTGCGGAGGGTTATTCAAAGATGATGCGGGAGCCGGGCGATTTCATTTTGAAAATCTGGAGCGCGCTGTAGATGCCCTTGGCTGGGTGGTTCAGGATCAGACGGGAGTTGGTGATGTGGGTGTCGAGCAGTTCATATTGCCCCCCGCTGTAGTACAAATCGCAGTCGTCGATCTGACAGTTCTTGTAGACGTGATTATCCAGCGGGAGTTTCACCTTGCTGAATGTCTGGCCGTCGATCACAATGTAATGTGGCTCCACGCCCATCCGTCGCCTCCATATCGTGAGCGCATGATAACAAAGTGGGTCTCATGCGTAAAGCGGTCCCCTCATGGGCCTGCTCTGATTCTG
>JANDJJ010000049.1 GCA_024330945.1 Nitrospira sp.
TACCGATGCGATGAGTGATTTCTAGAAAGAATCGTCCGCGTCGTCGCACGGCTTTATCTCCTGCTCTTGACTCTCTTTTCAGCCGGTTCCTATAATGCCTCCACCAGTCTAGGCTGCGGCAACCATCTGATTTACCGAACAAAATGGCCGAATTCACCCACTTTAACGAGGCTGGCCGAGCCAGGATGGTGGATGTGACCGCCAAGACCTCCACCGAGCGGGTGGCGACAGCACAGGCCACTGTGCTCATGAAACCGGAAACGTTGGAGCAGATCCAACGCGGAAAGATCACGAAGGGGGATGTGCTGGCGGTCGCCCAAGTGGCCGGGGTGATGGGGGCCAAGCGAACCCCGGATCTTATTCCCATGTGCCATCCGCTGTTGCTCTCCGGTGTGGACATCAGTTTTAAAGAAGAATCGCAGCCCAATGCTCACGGCCTCTGCTCCATTACGATCCTGGCGACCGTCAAGACGACGGGACAGACGGGGGTGGAGATGGAGGCGATGACAGCGGTCTCGGTGGCGGCGCTCACGATCTACGACATGTGCAAGGCGGTCGATCGAGGGATGACCGTGACCGATGTCTGTTTGCTCAGCAAGTCGGGTGGCAAATCAGGCACCTACACGAGGCCGGCACAGGCCGGAGCTGCTCCATGACGGCTACGGTCAAGCTGTTCGGAATGACCAAGTCCCTGGCTGGGAATCGCGGACACTTGACGCTCTCATTGCCGGCCGGCGGCAGGGTGCGGGATCTCGTGTGCCTGCTGGATCGGGACTATCCGCAGATCGGAGCCTTGGTCCAGAAAAAGAAGGTGCTGGTGTCGGTGAATCAAGAAATTGCACATGAGGACGCGGAAATCAGGGAGGCCGACGAGATCGCCCTGTTGCCGCCCTTTGCCGGGGGAGCGTTTGATGCAGTTCTGTCGGAGCAGGGCGAAGCCGGTGAGTTTGCGCGGGTTCAGCGTGAGAACTTCTCGATCGACCGGGAGCTGGATCGTGTCCGCAGCCGGTCCACGAGGATCGGAGGCATTGCCACCTTTTTGGGCATTGCTCGGAATTGGTCGCGGGGCCGGGAGGTGGACCGGATCACGTTTGAACATTATGAAGGCATGGCCCAGAAAAAATTGCGAGAGATCCGCGAACGGGCGCTGAAGGACTTCGACATTCTCGAACTGTTGATTGTCCATCGCTACGGCGAGATTGCGATCGGAGAAAACATCGTGCTGATCATCGCGGCGGCCGAGCACCGAGCCGACGCCTTTCAAGCCTGCAAGTGGGCGATCGATGAGTTGAAGCAAATCACTCCCATCTGGAAACTCGAGCACACGCCGCAAGGCGACGTGTGGGTGGAAGAGCACCCCTGAGAGGTTGGTGACCGGCCCATGGACGACCTCTCCCTGTCATATTCCCGCCGTCAATTTACGGGCGAATCGGTTCACGACCTGTACGGCCGGCCGCTGCGAAGTCTCCGGCTGTCCGTCACCGATCGCTGCAATCTGCGCTGCCGCTACTGCATGCCGGAAGAAGAGTATGTGTGGCTGCCCCGCGAAGACGTGTTGAGCTTCGAAGAAATGGCGACCCTCGCCGGCTATTTCGTCGATCTGGGAGTGGACAAGATCCGGCTGACGGGCGGCGAGCCGCTCCTGCGGCGGGACCTTCCACGGTTGATCCGGCTGCTCTCGCAAAATCGAGGAATCACTGAAATCGCGCTGACGACGAACGGGGTGTTGCTGGCCGAGCAGGCGCAGGCCCTCTATGACGCGGGGCTCCATCGGGTGACCGTCAGTTTGGATACGTTGAAACCGGACCGGTTTCGACGGTTGACCGGCCGCGATGAATTTGATCGTGTTCTGGAGGGGATCGCGGCGGCTCGGACGGTCGGGTTTCCTGATCTCAAGCTTGATACGGTCATGATCCGCGGATTCAATGACGATGAGCTTGTGCCCCTCATTGAGTTTGCCAGACACATCGGCGCCGAGGTGCGGTTTATCGAGTACATGGACGTGGGCGGCGCCAATGAGTGGACGATGGACAAGGTGTTGTCACGCGACGCGATGTCGGAACGGTTGAGCCGGCACTATGGACCGATCGAAGCGATGCCTGGCCGGGGGGCGGCTCCGGCTCAGCGGTACCGGCTGGTGGATGGCACGACGTTCGGCATCATCCCATCGACGACGGCGCCCTTTTGTGCGCAATGTGATCGAAGCCGCGTCACGGCCGACGGGATGTGGTATCTCTGTCTCTATGCTCTGGGGGGGATTGATCTGCGGGGGCCGCTCCGACAAGGTGCTGGGCCAGACCACATCCGCGAGTTGATCCGGGCCGGTTGGCGCTCTCGCCGAGATCGCGGTGCCGAGGCGCGCAAGGAGCTGGAACGGACGGGGACACGGGAGAGCGGTCTTATTGGGATCGAGCGATTGCGGGAAGATCCGCATCTCGAGATGCACGCGCGGGGGGGATAGGCCCGGTCTCTGTCAATGGTCGTCGCAGTGGGGAGAAACCAGCAACGTGGATGAGTCTTCGTATACCGCCGGGTTGGGGTTGGGATTTCTGTTGGGATTGAGGCATGCGCTCGACGCCGATCATGTGGCCGCCGTCTCGACGGTGTTGGCCGAACGACCGTCGATCCGGGCGTCCGGCGCCGTCGGATTCTGGTGGGGCGTCGGCCATACGGCGACGCTGCTTGCCGTGGGAGCGGTCGTCTTCGTGTTCGGGATTCGTATGTCGGAGCGGTTCGAAGTGGTCGCCGACGCCGGAGTCGGGGTTTTGCTTGTCGTGTTGGGCGGAAATTTGATCTTCAAGCTTTTGACCGAACGGTGGCATGTCCATTCTCATACTCACGAGAACGGAGCCCATCTTCATTGGCATAGTCACCGCCGGCGGGCCGATCATCATCACCGGCATTGGATGGCGGATTCCGTTCGCCCGCTCTGCATCGGCATGGCGCACGGGCTAGCCGGATCGGCGGCCCTGATGCTTGTGATCGCGGCGTCCGCTCACGAGCTGAAGACGGCGTTGTTGTCCATTGCGGTGTTCGGCGCCGGATCGATCCTCGGCATGATGGCGGTCGGATTGACGATCAGCCTTCCGGTCGTGTACTCGATGGCCTTCAGCCGACGGGTTTTCGTGGGACTGCAAGGGTTGGCCGGCACGGCCGGTCTCTGTGTCGGACTCTGGATGTTGGCGAGGCAGGCGTTGTCGGCGTCGGTGCCGTAAGGTCCGCCGGGGAGACGTCAGGGGCGCGAGAACGTGCGTCAGGGGGAACGTTATGCTATGCTGCGCCGGCTCGTGCGGCTTGTCCGCCCCATCGTCCTTCGTTCTCTCGGAAGGAGCAATAATCGGAAGGAGCAATAAATAGTGGCGTGGTTTAAGAAAGACAAATCGGCGGAGATGCCGGTTCCTGCTCGGTCCAAGGGCGCCGAGGGGATGTGGCTCAAATGCAACCACTGCCGGGAAATCGTCTACCGCAAGGAAGTGGAGCGTAACAACAAGGTCTGCCCGAAGTGCGACTATCATTTTCCGATCACCGTCATGGAGCGGATCGGATTACTCGTCGACTTAGGGACGTTTCAGGAATGGGACGCCGAGTTGGAAGCGCAGGACCCGCTTCAGTTTCACGATACGAAGCCGTACCGCGAGCGGATCAAAGCTCAGCAGGAAAAAACCGGCCGTAAGGACGCGCTCGTCGTCGGCGAAGGTCTGATCAACGGCCAGCGGGCGGTGTTGTGCGTGTTTGACTTCGGCTTTATGGGCGGCAGTATGGGATCGGTGGTGGGGGAAAAACTCTGTCGCGCCATCGATCGGGCGGTGGAATCCAAGCTGCCGGTCATTCTGGTGACGGCCTCCGGCGGCGCGCGCATGCAGGAGGGCATTCTCTCGCTGATGCAGATGGCCAAGACGTCGGCGGCCGTCGCCAAGCTGGGTGAGGCGAAGTTGCCGTTCATTTCCATCCTGTCCGATCCCACGTTCGGCGGCGTCACGGCCAGCGTGGCGATGCTGGGCGATGTGATCATCGCCGAGCCCAAGGCGTTGATCGGGTTTGCCGGTCCTCGCGTCATCCAGCAGACGATCAAGCAACAGTTGCCGGATCAGTTCCAGCGCGCCGAATTTCTTCTCGAACACGGGATGATCGACATGATCGTCGAACGCAAGCAACTCAAAGAGACGGTCAGCACCCTCATGTCTCATTTGTAGCCGTGCGCAGCTCCCCCGACTGATGACCTATCCCGCCGCCATTGCCTATCTGTACGGGCTCCAAAAACACGGGATCAAGCTGGGTCTCGAAACCATGCAATCGCTGGCGCGCGCGATCGGGAATCCGGAGCGGCGGCTGCGGGTGTTCCACATTGGAGGCACCAACGGCAAGGGCTCGACGGCCGCTATGGCCGCAGCCATGCTCGAAGCGGCCGGTTTGCGAGTGGGACTGTACACCTCCCCGCATCTGGTGGACTTCCGTGAGCGGATCAAAGTGAACGGGCGCATGATCGGAGAAGACGAACTGGCGGAGTTGGTGGATATGGTTCGGAGCGCCGTTCCTCCCTCGATCGCTCCGACGTTTTTCGAAGTTACGACGGCCGTCGCGTTCCGTTATTTTGCCGATTCGAGCGTTGATGCGGCGGTTGTCGAGGTCGGATTAGGCGGTCGGTTTGATGCGACGAACGTCGTCCAACCGATTGCCTGCGCGATCACGACGATCGGTTTGGACCACGAAGAGTATTTGGGGCACACGGAAGAGGCGATCGCCTTTGAGAAAGCGGGCATCATCAAGCCGGGCGTCCCTGTCGTGATGGGACGGATTGGATCGGGTGCCGCAGCCGTCATCGGGCGCGTCGCCGCACAGCGCGACGCGCCCTTGTGGAGTTTGGGGAACGATTTCTTTGTCACGGAAGATGGGCCGAACCGATTCTCCTATCGAGGGCCGAGATGGGCGATGGACGGACTCGGCCGCCGGCTTCTCGGTCGGCATCAATCGGACAACGCCGCCTGCGCGATTGCGCTGCTTGAGGCGGCCGACCGATCGGGACTGTCGATAGGGGAAGACGCCGTTCGGCGAGGACTTCAATCCGTCGCGTGGGAAGGGCGGTTGGAAATGCTCGATGAAGAGCCTCCGGTGCTGCTGGATGGAGCCCATAATCCCGCCGCCTCCATTGCGTTGGCCCGCTATTTGGACGAGTTTCACGCCGCTCACCGGGATTCGCGCGTGATCTTGGTGTGGGGCATGATGCGGGACAAGGATCGCCGCGCCTTTATCGCTCCCCTGCTGCCTCTCGTCTCGGAAATCGTGTTGACTCAGGCCGGTCTGGCGCGCTCGGCCGGCGTGGAAGATCTTCGCCGCACGCTTGAGGGTTGGCCCAATCCTGTTTGGGAGGAGCCTTGTCCGGCCGAAGCCCTTCGGCTGGCCAAGCAACGTGCGGCCGCGCGCGATCTTATTTGCGTGACGGGGTCGCTGATGCTTCTCGGCGATGTGAAGGCGGCCCTGCACGGCGGCCGGCCGTCGGTGCTGCGAGGATAGTATGCCGGGCTTGAGGCGGATGATGCGCCGTTCTCGCATGCTTGCCTTGGCCGCAGTGCTCTTCTGGATCGCGCCCCTTGCGGTTGCCGCCGAAACGAACACGGACAGCGGAGGCCCGCCACGCTCTTCCACGCCGTTGGACGTCACGGCGGCGCGGTTGGAGTATCGGCAGGACCAAGAGGTGTATGAGGCGGAGGGGTCGGTCGTCGTTCGTTATGGAGCCGTCACGCTGACGGCGGATCGCGTGACGATTCACATGCTGCCGGGAGTCCTCACCGCCAGCGGCCACGTTCACCTGACGGACCCTCAAACGGATCTCACGGCCGAACGGCTGGAATTGAACGTCAATACCGAGGCAGGCGTCGTGGTTCACGGCCGGCTCTTTGCGTCGTCCACCAACTCGTCCGTGACCGGCCGGTTGTTTCAACGTTTCTCCGACTCCCACTACCGGGTCAAGGAGGGCAGTTTCACCAACTGTGACGCGCAGGAAGGGGAGGTACCGGCCTGGCGATTGAAATTCGAGGATCTTGACGCCAGGATCGGCGACACGTTGTCGTTCAGCCGCGGATGGTTTTGTGTCAACGACGTGCCGCTGATTCCCGTCCCCGGATTCACCTACCCCTTGACCAGACGGAAAACGGGTCTGCTGATTCCCGTCGTCTCGTACGACAATCGGTTCGGCTTCCACGCGCAAGCCAGTTTTTATTGGGCGATCAATCCGAGCCAAGACCTCACGATCGCTCCGAAGTATTACAGCAACCTCGGCTACGGATCGGATTTCGACTACCGGTATGTGCTGAATCGGCAGTCGCGCGGGCAGTGGCACGTGGGATATCTGCAACAGACGGAGTTACCCAACGTGGCGGGGGTGAGCCAGACGGAAGACGTCAAACGCGCGCGCGCGACGATCACCGGCAGCCACACGCAGATGTTTTCCGATACGTTGTTGCTTCGGGCGAACGTCGGTTTTGTCACGGACCCGAATTACTTTCAGCAGCTCAGCAACTCCGGGACCTTGAGGGCCTCGCCGAGTAATGAATCCAACTTGCTGGCGACGCAGCGGTTGCCGTACGGCAATCTGTATCTCCTGGGGCGATATCTCCAGCCGTTGCAAGCCGGAGGGAGAGATACGTTTCAACGCCTTCCGGAAGCGGGCTACAACCTGCCGGAAACGTTTTTGTTCAATTCTCCGTTGCTGTTCGGGGCCGAAGGGAATTTCGTCAATTTTTATCGCGAACAGGGGTTCACGCTGAATCGCGTGGACGTGACGCCGGGGATCGCGACGGGCGTGATCGACTTCGGACACGTGGTCGGCGTCCGGCCGCAGGCCAAGTTTCGCGAAGTGTACTACAGCCGCGGCGCGAGAACGGCTGCGTCCCAACATCGGGAGACCTTTTGGATCGGAGTCGATGTGATGTCGAAATTGACGCGCCGCTACGGTTTGGAGGGGGGCGGCAGTCTGCTGCACACGATCGAACCGACGATGACGTACGAGTACGTGCCTGCGACGGATCAATCGAATTTGACGTTGATCGATCAAGTCGACGATTTGCCGAGGAAGAATCTGTTGACCTATGCGTTTCGGAGTCGGGTGTTGGAGCAGAGCAACGCCTGGTCTTTCAATTGGCTGGACTTGACGGTCGCCCAAAGTTATCAGGTGGGGGGCGTGCAGACGTCGGCGAGAGATTTTACGCCGGGCGTCGATCCGTTTCTGGGATCGGTCACGCAACCGATCCAGCCGAGAACGGTTCCCATCCAAGGCAGAAAATTTTCGGACATCTGGGTGCGCGCCGTCATCGGCAACAATATGCCTCATGCGGTCAGGTCCCAGTTGGACGCGGCGGGGTTCGATCGTGCGGCTGGGCTGCTGGGGGCGGGCGAGCGGCCGCCGATCAATCGTTATCTGATGCTCGATGCGTTTATCGATCCGTACGAGGGCACGGTGAGCCAAGTCAATACCGACCTTCGATTACAGGAAGAGAGCAATTGGTACATCGAGTTCGGTCAGCGATATTCTCGGAGCGGGAGTCGGGTGAGGCGGGGAGACATCTGGAATCCCATCTCATTCAACGAGGTCTATGCGCCGACGGGAGAAATTCTGTTCCTGACGGCGTCGGGAGCGTTTCGGACTCCCTGGGGATGGACGATCGGAGCCAAGGGCTACTACGACGTGAAGCAGCGAAAAAGTCCGGAATACGACGTCGTCGCGCTGTACCAAAATCCTTGCAAGTGCTGGTCGGTGGGGTTCTATTACGTGCAATTTCCCGATCGCCATCAATTTAACTTCATGCTCAGCCTGACGGGACTGGGTTGGACCGAGAACACCGGCACCGCCGTCATGCGGTCGATCCTGTCTCCTCTCTTGTGGGGTGAGAAAGGTCTTCCTTGGTATGTGCCGTGGGGACAATACGGCAGGACGGACCGAACGTCGGCTGCCGAGGGAGTGTCGGCGGGATCCCGCTAGGCGGGTTTCGGAACCTGGGATACGGACGTCGTGGCGGCCGACGGCGAGTTCGAGTATTTGACAGCATCATGAGGGTGGGGTACGATGCCCACGCACCGGTGATCGTGTGCTCATTTCTCTTAAGGAGGGAAGACACGTGGCGGGACATGCCTTAAAAGTGGAAGAATCTACCTGGGATGCCGAGGTGATGAAGGCGACCGAACTCGTGATGGTCGATTTTTGGGCGGTGTGGTGCGGTCCTTGCCAGATGGTCGCGCCGATCGTCGACGAGTTGGCGGAGGAGTACGCGGGCAAAGTCAAAGTTCGCAAGCTCAACACGGATGAGAATCCGGAAATCGCCGGGCGCTATCAGGTGATGAGTATTCCTACAATCATCTTCTTCAAGGACGGCCAACCGGTCGAAAAGCTTGTCGGGGCCAGACCCAAGCGGCAGTTTAAGGAAGTGATCGACTCGCTCCTTGCCAAACACGCCGGCGCCGCCTAGGCGCCGCCGTCGCAGCCATGCTGACCGCGCTGCGCATCTCCAATTTCGCCATTCTGGAACAGATCGAGCTCACCATCGAGTCGGGATTTACCGTGCTCACGGGGGAAACCGGGGCCGGTAAATCTCTTCTGATCGACGCCATTGAACTGCTCATGGGCGGACGTGCCTCCGGCGATCAGATTCGGTTCGGACAGGAAGAGGCCGTCGTGGAAGCTTCTTTTGACGTTCCGCCCGATCACCCGATCCTGACGACGTTGCGCGATCAAGGAGTATTGGGTGAAACGGACACGCAACTTGTCGTGCGGCGTGTCATTTCAAGATCGGGCCGGAACCGGGCGTATCTGAACGGCGTGATGAGCTCGGTTCACGCATTGGAAGCGTTGGGCGGAACGCTCATCGATATTCACGGGCAGCACGATCAACAGTCTCTGCTGGCTCCTGCCACGCAATTGGAAGTCCTTGATGCGTTCGGCCGTCTTTACGAATTACGGGGGCGATATCAGGAATGCTATCGAGACTGGATACGGCTGCGTCGGGAACGGGAGAGCACGGCGGTCAAAGCGCAGGAGGCGGCGCGGCGTGAGGAGTATCTAATTTTTCAATGCCGGGAATTGGACGATGCGGCGCTCCGCGTTGGAGAGGAAGAAGCGCTGGAATCCGAACGTCGGCGGTTGGCGGCGTCGCGTCGATTGGGAGAGTTGGCGGGGGAGGCTCAATCTCGACTGGTGGAACAGAGCGACGGGATTCTGCCGAGCGCGGCCTTGGTTGAACGGATTCTTGGCGAAATGGCCAGACTTGATCAGGCGATGCAGGAGTCGGTTCGGTTGATCGCCGATGCGAAGGTGCTCGTCAAGGAAGTCGCGGATCGTGTGCGGGACTACGCTGGTCGATTGGAGGCCGATCCGGGTCGATTGGCGGTGATCGAGGATCGTATGGCTCTGATTCAGCGGCTCAAGAAGAAATACGGCGGAACCGTCGAGGCGGCGTTGGAGTCTCATCGCCGAATCAGGGATGAATTGGAGAGCATTCAACGTTCGGACGAGGAGATCGGCCGGTACGACACTCTGATACAGGAACGGTGGGCGCAGGTTGAGCGGTTGGCGCGAGAGCTGAGTGGGAAACGCAGGGAAGCGGCCGGGCGAATGACGCAAATCGTGCGTCGAGAACTTGATGCGCTCAAAATGGAGCAGACGCAATTTCAGATCGAGATCGCGACGGGAGAGGGAGGCGACGCCTACGGTTCGGAAGGAGCGGATCGCGCGGAGTTTCTCTTTTCGGCAAATAGGGGCGAGCCGCTCAAGCCGTTGTCGCGGGTCGCCTCCGGCGGGGAGCTTTCCAGAGTAATGCTGGCGCTCAAGTCCGCTCTTGCAGGCGTCGATCGAGTGCCGGTCATCATTTTTGACGAGATCGATACGGGCGTCGGGGGAGCCGCCGCGGCGGCGATCGGGAAGCGGCTCAAGGCGTTGGGCCGAAATCATCAAGTTCTGTGCGTGACTCATCTCCCGCAGGTAGCGTCTCAGGCCGACCACCATTGGTACCTTGAGAAAGTGCTGGTCAAGAATCGATCGACGACGGTGGTCCGTTCGTTAAAGGGAAGGGACCGGGAGAAGGAGATCGCCCGTATGCTCGCGGGAGAGACGGTTACCAAGAAGATTAGGGAAACGGCGGCGGAGTTGATCGGCGGCGCTACTGAGTAGTCAACGATGCCGGAATGGTCGGGAGCTTTCCGGGCACGGTGACGGGGGTGACGGCCAAGGGAGGGAGGGACGCTCTGTGGCTGGTCAGAACCTCGACAAACAAATCGACCAGCGACGGGTCGAAACATGATCCTGATTCACGGGAAATGCCGCGGGCGGCTTCTTCGATCGTCAGGTGCGAGTGATCGGGCGTTTCGACGGTCATATAGTCGAATGCCTCGGATACGCTGACAATTCGTGCAAAATGGGGGATGCCCTCGCCTCTCAGTTCATGCGGATAGCCCAGCCCATCCCACCGTTCATGATGATACAGGATGATTTGGCTGACTTCGGCAGGCAACTCCAACGAGCGGATGATGTTTGCGCCGATGAGAGGATGTTGTTTTTCCGTTTTCATAATGCAGGCAGGCGGATTCTGCTCTTGCAGTGATTCTCGCAGCGTCGGACAGGTCTTGCCGAGATCGTGAAGAAACGCCCCGATCGTCAGTGCCCGGTGATCTTGGTCGGTGAGATTGAGTCGAGTTCCTATCAAACCCGCATAAAAGCTCACGCGGCATGAATGGCTCCAGAGCCGACGGTCCGTCGCTTCGATGATATCCGAAAGAAGCGGCAGGCAATCGGGCATGTCGGGATGAGACGGGATGGCTCCATGTGGACGGGCGGCCAGCGCCTGGTAGCCGTTGTTCAACGCCTGCCAGGCTCGCGCGGTTTCTTTTTCAGACCCCCAAAATTCCGAGGACGAGCGGAGAAAAGCCCTAATAAAGTCAAGGCGGCGCTTTTTCTCCAATGTTTGGTTCACAAGCGCGAGAAGCTCGTTCGTATTGAAGGGCTTCAGCAGGTAGCCCGCTGCTCCGTGGTGAATGGCCGTCAGGGCCGATGTGAGACTGCCGTACCCTGTAATAATGATGGCTTCGACGTGGGCGTGGGTCCGTTTGATGTCTTGCAGCAGGTCGATGCCGGATCTATCCGGAAGTTTTTGATCAAGCACCGCAAGATCGACCGGCTGCGCGTGAAGAATCCGAAGCGCGGCCGCTGCGGTTTCCGCCAGGCAGACGGTAAAAGAAGAATGAAGGATGATTTTCAGCGCTTCGCGCGGGCCGGGCTCATCGTCTAAGACAAGGATGGTGGGTTTTCTCTGACCATTGCCGGAAAGCACGGCATGGTTTGCCGTCGGCGATAGGTCGGTTTGTCGCGGCATGGGAAAGTCTTTTTTCATCACGCTCCATCAATGATGCCGGATGCAATCATATGATGGTTCCGCCGTCAATATGGCCATATGGAGTGGGCGATACGTCCATATGACATCTGTCCCATGAGTCGGGCAACGCACGACGGCGCGAATTCTTCAACGACATGGTCCGGATGGTTCATGTTTGATTTCGTCGTCGCCCGGTGCGGTTGGGTGAGGATCGGGTCTGCCGATTCCCAACGTATCCATGCGGTATTTGAGCATGCGCCGACTGATTCCCAGCAAATTGGCGGCATGGGTTTGCACATAGTTGGTGCGTTTGAGCGCGTCAAGAATGATGTCCCGCTCAAACTCCATGACCGCTTTTTCGAGCGACACGCGGCCGGCGATGATGTCGTCGTGAAGTGAAGATGAGCGAATGTCGCCTTTGAGCAAGGCCGGCAGATGCTCCGTGGTGATTTGAGAAGCGCCCTGAGACCAGATGAGAGCTTGCTCCACCACGTTTTCCAGTTCGCGGACGTTCCCGGGCCAGTGGTACTGCAGAAGGGCTTCCAGCGCGTCTTTTGAAAACTCGATCGGTTGACGCTTCTCCTCTTCAAGCCGTTTCGCGAGAAAATGCTTGGCGAGGAGAGCGATGTCTTCGCCGCGATCCCGGAGCGGAGGGAGATACAGTGCGATGACGTTGATCCGATAATACAAATCTTCTCGAAATTGCTCTTTCCGAACCAGTTCATCCAAGTTTTTATTGGTGGCCGCCACGATTCGAACGTCCACTTTGATCGGCTGAACGCCGCCCACCCGCGTGAATTCCCGTTCCTGGAGAACCCGCAGCAGCTTGGCCTGCGTCACCAGGCTGAGTTCCCCGATTTCATCGAGGAACAAGGTACCCGTGTTAGCCAGTTCGAACTGTCCCGTCCGTCGAGCGGTGGCGTCCGTGAACGCGCCTTTTTCATGGCCGAACAGCTCGCTTTCAATCAGAGTTTCCGGCAGCGCCGCGCAGTTAAGAGCCACGAACGGTCGATCCCGCCGTGAGCTGTTGTAGTGCAGCGCCCGCGCCACCAGTTCTTTGCCGGTTCCACTTTCTCCCGTGATGAGCACGGTCGTGCGGCTGTCCGCGACCTGCTCGATTTTCGCGTAGATCTCCTGCATGCCGTCACTTTTTCCTATCAGGTTGTGAAAGGCGTATCGTTGCACAACCTGGCTTCGCAACCGTTTGACCTCCCGCTCCAGTTCAGAGGCGTTCATTGCGCGGTCGACGGTGATGCGCAATTCCTCGATATCGAAAGGTTTGGATAAATAGTCCGCCGCCCCCAACTTCATGGCGTCGACGGCGGTTTTGACGGATTTGGTGCCGGTCAGCATGATGATCGGCACCGCTTTGCTTTCCGAGCGGATGGCTTGGAGCACGGCCAATCCGTCTGTATCCGGAAGAATGACGTCGAGCAGCACAAGGTCCGGGCCCTCCGTTCTAAATACGGTGAGCCCTTCCCGCGCGTCCGCCGCTTGAAGGATCTCGTACGACGGCTCAAGAACCGACTTCAAGGCGGCGCGAACCCGGGCTTCATCGTCGATCAAAAGAACCCGTTTCTTCGGAACGTCGCTTCCCACCATCTTCCTTTCTTCGTCTTATCTCAAGGCCGGCAGGGTGATTCGGAAAACCGTGCCGGCTCCTTCCGTGCTCCGGACGTGAATGGTCCCTTGATGCTCTCGAATGATTTGATGGGCGATGAACAGGCCCAGCCCCGTGCCTTCATGCTCGGAGCTTTTGTGTTTAGTCGTATAAAAGGGATCGAAAATATGATCCAGATCGGCGGCGGGAATACCGTGACCAGTATCTTCAATGTCGATCTGCACCGCCATCCTGTTTTCCCCTCGATCCACGGCGTGCGTTTTGACCAGAAGCGTGCCTCCGCGGTCTCCCATGGCATCCAGAGCGTTCACGAACAGATTCAACATCGCTTGTTTGATTTGTTGCTGGTCCAGCATGGCACGAGGCAGCTCGGGCGCCAACTCTTTTTGAATCGTGATCCCTCGACTGCAGGCCTTGGCGTCGAGCAAGTACAGACACGAGGATACCACGGTGTTGATGTCTTCCTCGGTCAGTTGAGGATCTATGGAACGAGCGTAGCCGAGGATCTCATCGATCAATCGCTCGATACGATGAACGTCGCCAAGAACCACTTGGCTGAATTCCTGTATGAATTCGGCGTCGTCTTTTCGTTCGGGGGTGAGTTGGATAAAGGTTTTGATCGACGTCAGGGGGTTTCTGATTTCATGAGCAACCCCACCGGCCAACGTTTCAAGAGATCGCAGTCGATCCGTTCGGCGAGTCAGCTCTTGCGAAGAATGGAGATCGTTGTAACTTAATAGGCAGTCCAAGGAGATTGCTCCGCTTTGCGCGATGATTCGCAAGAGGTCCGTGTTTTCCTGACCGAAAGCCGATATGTTCGAGTCGGATCGAAGGATGGCGAATCCAAGCAGCCGACCGCGATTGACGAAGGGAATCGCCAAGCTGCAATCGATGAAGTCCGGTGAGTCCACGCCGATGTGAGCGTCGGCGTCGTGGGGTGAGAATCGGTCAAGAATCTCACGATGACGAGCAAGCTCGCGGACAAGAGGATGAGAAAGGGGCAACGTTCGGGGGGGGGCGCTCGGGTTATCTGGGTTGTCTGATTGTTCGGTCGTCAAATGATAGAGGCCCGCCTGCTCTTGATCGAGCAGATACAACCAACCTTGAAGGCTGTGTGCGTGCGTCAACAGTTCCGCGAGGATTCGTTCGGCAAGCAACGGAAGCGTCGGGATCCTTCCGATATTCTCTAAAAAGTCTCTTAGCTGATGGATGAATTCGGTGGTTTTGGAAGGCATGTTCATATGAGGAAAGGAAAAATCCGTCATGGGAGCTTGAAGGTTTCCTCATGGGGCACGTGACCAACCGCACCCTTGGAGATGGAGTGCCGCATGCCAGAGAGAATCATGGCGCCATCGGGAGGAAGTATACCCGGCAAGACCCGTTTCAGCCAGCGGATTGGATTTTCAAGCGGATGTGGGGGAGTGAGCCCCTAGATTGACGAATCAATCCAGCAAAAACGTTGATGTGTTCAGAAGATCGGTCGTTGAAGGAAGAAGCGTTGAATCAGGCTTTGCGGGAGATGGGTGGCGTGACGGATAAATTCGGGGGAGAGGTCTGTTCGAACAAGGATTTTTGACAAACCTCTCCCCCTTGATCAAAACAAGTGAAGCTAATAGGCAGCGGCCGTGTTGTTTGTTTCAGGACAGGCTTCTCGCGTCATGTACAGAAGGTAATTGCCCATTCCATGCTGCAGCTCGGTCTTTTCCAGCGGGTGGTGATGGACCATCACCATTTCATAGTCGTCGACGGTGTTGATGGGAAACCCCCGACTGTCCCGATAAATTTGATGAGGAAGAAATTCGCGGAGTGTCCCGTCTCGCTCGACGTCCGGCACGGTTCTGAGCAGAGTCTGTTTTTTGGTTTTATTCTCCAGCGCGATCATGAGGAGTTCGTCGTGGCCGTGCGGGTAGGCGAACTTGACGCACCCATCGACGCTGAACTTGAGGGGGGCCGTGTGAACTTGGACGCCTGGTTTGATCTCGATTCCTTCATCCGTTTGGTCGGGGGGACGGTCTCCGAATTTGGTGAAGCAGACGATGTTGACCCCGACTTGATAGATATCCAGCTCCTTGACTTTATGTTCCTTGGGCGCGAAGTACATGGTGAAGGTGGCGATCACGTCTTTGGTGGGAGGGGCGCCGTGATAGAAGGCGACGACGGTCATGAGCCGGTCGTCTTTTGCGAGTTTCACGCCGTATCCGTCGGGAAAATGTGTTTCGGCCATTTCCAACCCGGCTCCGCCGAAGAAGAGCGGTTCGCCTGGGCAGGTCAAACTGGGTTTGCTGTTGTTGATCATCAGAATATGGTGGAGATAGTTTCTCGGCAGTTCTTTCCCGTCGACCGTCGACAGAGCGGATTTAAAGCCGATCAGATACTTATCTTCGGGGAGTTGGAAGTGGAAGCGGGGCATGGAGTCGCCCATGTCGCCTTCGTTATGACCGGTGGGAAGATCGATGGGGCCGAACGTGAGCGTTGCGGTGTTCTCTCCATAGGTGATCTTCGACCCCACGTGTTTTTTCAATGTGGGAACCGCATGGTGGTCATGCTTGTGGGTGCCGTCCGCATAGGCCGATGAACCCGTGAAGACCAAGATGAAGGCAATCAGAAAGCTTCGCATATAACCTCCAAGCAGAAGAGAATAAAAGACCGTGTTTTGAACCGGACTCCGTGGAGTTTTCAGATGAACGAAATCGACGGTCATTGAGAGGGGCTGGGCGGCGTCAGTCGTTTCCACTCGTATGTCCCGCCGTGTTCCCGTGGGGGAATGCCTTTCTGCTTGCCCACGCGGGTGTACCACCAAATTCCTTTAGCCTGCATCCCATCCTCCGACAGGAGGACTTCAAATCCCCCCTCGCGATCATTGCCCGGCTGATGCCAGGTGCCTTGCCACAGACGATCCGCGAATTTCGTCGTGACGAAGCGACCACCATGTTGCGTATAGGGACCATTCCCGTTTTTATCCAACGTGGCCTTGTAACGTTTGTTGTCTTCGACTTCGAGAATATCCCATTCGCCGCTGAGATCCGGCATCGTGGAGGCGGGAGGATTGCTGACAAGAAGCTGTTGGGATGACGGCGAGGCCGATTCAGCCATCGGGCCTGTCATCTGTGCCGAACGGAATGATTCATGGAAAGACAACAAAATCCATTGTCCATTCCGCCGTTCCAGGACGCCGGTTTCCCGCAGAGGCAGAACCGTGCGGGTCTGGTTTGCCCCCGCACCGACGTACCGGATGTAATCGAGCTCCATTGAAAACCATGCGACGTCTCCCTTGCTCCACACGGTGAGCTCGAGAATCGGGATTTCGAGTTTTTCGACGTTGACGAATTCCTCCCGCATTTCGCGTTCGAATTCCGGCCATCCGACGTACTTGCGGCCCCCGACCGAGTAACTTCTGATATCGGCGTCGTGTGCCATGAGGCGGGAAATAACCGACATGTCTTTTTCGGCGTTGGCTTGAACAAGCCTCCGGATGACCGCTTCCGGAGTGTCGGGATCCGAGGTCTCCGCAAGCGCGGAGGATGAACCGACGAGCAAGCCAGCCAGGCAACACACCCACACTCCGATGAAACGACCCATACCGTAGCTCCCTGTGTGAGAGATCTCTTCTTACTATATTTATTAAGGAGAAGAGGACTACCAAAGATTAGAAGGGGAAGCTACACGGTT
>JANDJJ010000004.1 GCA_024330945.1 Nitrospira sp.
GGACTTCAGATGGTTTGCAATAGGAAGTGGGGAGTCCGTCGCTTGACCGATATGGTGCATGGCGCTACAGATGTAGCAAGTAAATAAGATAATTGTCAAGTATACTTGACAGACGGTTGATCTCATCCGCCGCGTGGGTCAGTCGAACCTGATTTGTGGGCAAAGGCGAGAAGAGAAAAACACAAAGTCCTTATTGATTGATTGACTGTTTGTGCCGAATGGGAAACGCGCTGCTTTGAGTCGCTCGACAGTCGGTCAAGAAAATCGTGAGAGAGATGCCTGGATAGAGATGGGGTAATCGGCGCCTGATTGAACGGTTGATGCTCGGCGGTAGGAGCACGCAGAACCGGACGGTCAAAGAGCGCGCACGGAGAGCCGGAGAGGATAAGATGCCTTACGCTGATCCCTGGTATCCTTGCGGGTTCAGCCGCTGCCAGCGCCAGACGTCGGTACACATGTCGGCCAGGGTTCGTTCCGCTTTCCATCCGAGCAGAGTGGCTGCCTTGGATGGGTCAGCGTAGCAAACCGCCACATCGCCTGGACGGCGAGGGGCAATGCGATAGGGGATGGATCGCCCACTGGCTGCCTCGAAGGCCAGGACCATCTCTAAGACACTGTAGCCCTTGCCGGTTCCCAGGTTGACCGTGAGACATTGTGTCTGATCCGTCCATCGTTCGAGCGCCTCCAACGCCTTCAGGTGGCCGATCGCTAAATCGACGACGTGAATATAGTCTCGAATACCGGTGCCGTCCGGCGTGGGGTAATCGTTACCAAACACATTGAGATGCGGGCGGCGGCCGATGGCAACCTGTGCGACGAAGGGCATCAGGTTGTTCGGAATGCCGCGAGGGTCTTCGCCGATCAAGCCGCTGTCATGGGCGCCGACGGGGTTGAAGTAGCGAAGGATCGCAATCCGCCATGAGGAATGGCTCTGCTGCATGTCTCGTAACATGTGCTCGATCGTGAGTTTGGTCTGACCATACGGATTGGTGGCAGAGAGGGGATGATCTTCCGTCAGCGGCAATCGCTGGGGGTTGCCATACACGGTTGCCGAGGAACTGAACACCAAAGTCTTGACACCGACCGTCGCCATCGCTTCCAGCAAGCGAAGCGAGCCCGCGACGTTGTTATCATAGTAGGCAAGCGGGTGCTCGACCGATTCTCCCACCGCCTTGAGCCCAGCGAAATGAATCACCGCCTGGGCGCCGCTCTCGCGCAGGGCGGTTACTAAGGCGTTGTAATCTCGGACGTCGCCGTGAATGGCACGTAATGACTTTCCCGTGATCCGCTGCACGCGCTGCAACGCTTCCGGCTGGCTGTTGCTGAAATTGTCGAATACCGTGACGTCATAGCCGGCCTGGAGCAGTTCGACACAGGTGTGTGAACCGATATAGCCGGCGCCGCCGGTGACCAGAATCATGATCGTCCTCCGACTGGTTTGATGAGTCGCGCTCGCTCTGTGCCGATCAAGGTAACAGATCCATCGCGAGCGTCAAGGAAAGGGAAAGAGATGCCCCCTATGCTACCACCCATTGGGAAACCCAATTTGCCGCCAGGCTTCATACACCACGACGGCGACCGCGTTCGAGAGGTTGAGGCTGCGACTTTCAGGAAGCATCGGCAATCGAATGCGCCGTTCCTCCGCAAACGATTCAAGCAGAGCGGTCGGGAGGCCGCGTGTTTCTGGGCCGAACAGAAACGCATCGCCTTCGGCATAAGCGACCCGATCATACCGTTGAGCGTTGCGGGTCGAGACGGCGAAGAGGCGTTGCGTCGCGAATCGTTTTGCGCACTCGGTCCAATTCTCATGGACGTGGAGCGTGGCGAACTCGTGATAGTCCAAGCCTGCGCGCACCAGTTGCTTATCATCCAGAGAAAAACCCAGTGGTTTCACAAGATGGAGTCTGGCACCGGTGTTGGCGCACAGACGGATGATGTTGCCGGTGTTGGGCGGAATCTCGGGTTGATAGAGAATGATGTCGAACACGGTCGGGACCGCAATCGTTTGTTGCGCAGCGTTCGCACTATACCATGAAAGCCGGGCGTCGTCGGATCATTCTCCGTGGATCGTGAGAATCGTCTACCCGTCGCGCGGACAGGTTTCTCCGCCTGGGTTTATTTCGCTCCGTCCTGCTTCTTGGTATAGTGAATTCCAAACGATCTCCCGGTGAGTGAGAATCGGTTTGTTTCCGAATGGAGATGATGAGAAAGGAAAGATCACGCTTGCGCCGGACAGTCGCCGGGATCATCCTCCTGCTCGCGCTGATTGCTGCATGGGCGTCGGCCCAGGACCCCATCGAATCCTCGGAAGAGCGGATGGCTCGAGACGCCAAAGCGGCTTGGGACGGGGGGGCGGTGCTCTCCGCGCTCGAGTTGCTGGACCAAGGCATTGACGCGAATCCTCGTTCGCTTGTGCTCCATAAGCTGCGAGGCGACATTCTCGCCGCCTTTCGAGGCCCTCAAGAAGCGGTTCACGAGTATGATGTGGTGCTGGCCGATGATCCCGCCTCGCTCTCGACTCGCTGGGCCAAGTGGAGCGTCCTGGTCTGGTGGGGGCGGGAGGAAGAGGCGATCAAGGAATTGCGCCATATCGCTCGGATCGACAGCCAAAATCCGCTGGCGCATTTGAGGCTGGCACAGGAACTGCGAAAGGCCGACCGGTTGGAAGAGTCGGTCGAGTCCTATCGAACGGCAGTGAAACTTGCGCCGGAGTTGTTGGATTGGCGATTGGCCTTGGCGCGGGCGCGCTTCGACGTGCTGGATTATGCAGGTGCGGAAGCCGAGCTTCGTTTCGTGCTGGAGCGGGCGCCGTCCGGCTCCCTCTTGGAGCTGACCGCTCGGAATCAGTTGGCCCAACTCTATGAATCGATGGATCGCGGTCGGCGATTCACCCCGGTGTTGACCCCTGGAGCGACGGCCGAGCAATTGAAAGAGTGGGCGGCCATTCGGGCGGATGCCTGGAAACTGTTTGTGGCGGGCCGTTATCGGGAAGCGGAGCCCATCTATCGGAAGATGCTGACCCTCAATCCTCGTGATGCTCTGGCGACGCATCAGTTGGGGATCACGCTCATGCAACTTGGACGATGTGAGGAGGCGCTCGCCGCATTCGGGAATTTGTTCAGCCTCGATCTCAGCGAGGAGGACTATGCCGATGCGACGTTCCGAATGGGGCAATGCCTGGTGAAATTGGAACGATGGGAAGAGGCGTTCGTTCATTTTCACATGCTGTACGATGCGGCGGTCGAATTCGAGGAAGCGAACAAAGATGTGGCCCTTCCGGCGGGCATGCGGGTGCTCTCCAAGGAGAAGCTCGCCAAATGGCTCGATACGGTGCGTCCACATGTTCCGGACGCCGTACAACGCGAGTTTGAATCGGGAAAATCCCACGGAACGGTCGGCGATCAGGGCGGTGCGGAGTCGTCGGAAAAAATGCTCTATGCGGAGGCCGCTCGGAAAGTGGAACCGCAGAACGTGTTGGACGCGGGCGTCTCCCTCATGGGACGCGACGCCGATTTCAGTTGGTTTCGTTTCGTCATCCCGGCGGGAAAGGTCGTACGCGATGATTTTCCGACCGGGGCCCATGATTTCATTCCTTTGAACCCCGGTGATACGTTTCCGACAACCCAACCGGAGATTTATCTGGTCTTCGGACTGGTATCGGCCTCGTACGACGCCGTGCCGCTTGCCGCCCAGTGTTTTATGGAATCCGACGGACAACGCGAGGGGCGAGGGGTCGTGGCTCAGGACCGAGTGATGACCGCGACAAACGATCAATCGGGTTACTTCGTGCTGACCCGTCCTGCAACTGGGTGGCCGCCTGGTCTTTATCGCTGCGGTCTTTTTGCCGGAGAGCGAGCCAACGCCTATACGCTGGTCGATGAAGCCCGATTCCGGATCGTCGATCGGTCTCAGCCCTGACGATTCTCAGGCTGCCTCGATAGGAGGGTGTCGGTAAAGCCGAGGGGCGTTTGAGAGCCTCAAGGTCATGGAATTACGGTGCGTTCTCCGCACGTCATCGTCAGGAGGGGGCATGTGGAACGGCCGGTGGCCTCCGGTGTTTTGGGGAAAAGGGTTGAGCGGATTGCGGGGGTATGCGCGACGAGATGTGAGCAGATCAGGATCGCAGTCGAGCCGGGTTGATAAGAGTCCGCAAGATGTCTCGCCAGGTCAAGATCCCTTCGAGATGTCGGTTGCCCGAAGTGATGGGGAGACAGGAGACTTTTTTCTCCAGCATCAGCGCGGCGGCGGTCTCGATCGGTGTCGTCGTCTGCACGGTGACGGGGTTGCGCGTCATGATGTGATGGGCGCGTTTGTTGAGCGTGGCGCGATCCCGATCCGTTTCAGACAGGGTGCCGATGTTCGGGCTGACGGCTTTTAAGAGGTCGCGATCGGAAATGATGCCGACAAGCTCGCCTTGTTCAACGACCAAGAGGTGATGGAAATGATGCTCTTGAAACAGGTGCCGGATCGTCGCGAGAGAATCGTCCATGGTGACGGTGACGACATGAGAGGACATGACGGCACCGGCGGTCAGTTCGGGAGAGAAAGATTGCACGGTCGGCTCCATGGCCTGTCGTGCCTGATTATCGGAGGGCCGGAGTGAATTCTTGAGCGGTTCCTGCGGCAACTCAGACGAGCGTCCGACTTTGACGTGAGAAAAAGCCGGAGTGCGCCGGAAGAGATCCTTACCTGTGGAAGATCTCTTCCGGCCGTATCAAGGCAGGGCAGAGTCGGCGTGTCAGCCCTCTTGCCCGCTCTCTTACTTGACGATGATCTCGACCCGTCGGTTTTGAGCGCGTCCCGCTTCGGTGTCGTGTGAGGCGACCGGTTGCGTGTCGGCGTGGCCGGCTGTCGTCACGGAGGTCAGTCCTCCTCCCGCCAGTGCTTTGGCCGCGCTTGCAGCCCGAGCTTCAGACAGTTCTTGGTTCGAGGCGAACTTCTTCTTTAAGGTGCTTCGGAGCGGCCGATTGTCCGTGTGTCCTGCAACGGACACCGAATACTCCGGGTAGTCTTTCAGCACGTCGCCGACTTTCTTGAGCGCTTCAACGCCGCCCGGCTTGAGCTGGTCTTGGCCGGAGCCGAACAAGTAATTGGACGCCAAATTGATCAGCAGTCGTTCGCTGTTCAGATCAATCGAGATGTCCCCCTTTTCAATTTGCGGCCTGAGGGCGCGGACGAGGCCTTGACGTGCGCTTTCAAGTTTGGGGGCCGGAGCCGCTTGAGCGGCCCGCGCCTCGGCTACTTGACGTTCGAGATCCGCGATGCGTTGATTGGCCGCCGCCAATTCCGCCGCCAAGCGATCTCTGTCATTCTGGGCGGAGGTGAGCTGAGAGGTCAGTCGATCCCGATCTCCGCTGCCGGCCCGAAGCGCCGCAAGTTCCCGATCTCGGTCGGCCACTTGTCGTTCCAGCTCGCTCACTCGATTGTTCAACGTGCTGTTTTGACGCCGCGCTGTCTCTAGCTCATCGGCCAGTCGTTGCCGCTCTCGTTCAAGGGAGGCCAAGCGGGCGGCTGTTTCATCAACGGCCGCCGCCTTGACGGCGGACGGGCATCCGCCCTCTTGGACGTACCCGTACCAGGAGGGCAATCGAAAAAACGGCGTTCGGGCCGGATCGCCCAGGAGAAGAGCGTCCGATTTCAATGAGAGATGATGCGTGGCGCCTGAAGGCGTCGGATGCTATCGATCCACAGGGTATCCGGATCGTGATCGAAGATGGCGGTGACGTCCGCGGATAATGTGCCCCAGGCTCCCTCTGGAGTTTCGGTGGCCAACTGCCCTGGAGCCCATCCGGCCATGCCGACAAAGACTCGAAAGGCTTCCAGTGATTTGGGTTGTGTCACCAGGCGATCCAGTATCTCTAAGGACCCACTGACATAAAGACCATTGGCGACCTGTCGTAAACCCGGTTCGGTGTCTTGTGTCTTGACCAAAATTGTGAGGTGATTGGCAAAGACAGGGCCACCGATGAACAAATGGTTGGTGGATCCTCTGAGAGCCGGACGGTCTGGCAAGGCTTGCGACAGGAGCATGTTGGTCGGTCGGTTGAGCACCAGTCCTGCTGTGCCATGGGGACCATGTTCAATGAGCAGCACGACCGTGTGACGGAAGTTGGGATCGTCCATCGACGGATGCGCGACCAAGAGGACTCCCTTCGCGGGCGGTGTTGGGAGGGAATCGAGTTCCGCCAGGGATTCAGGGAGAGATGGAAAAAAGAGCACGATGCAAGCCAGGCAACTGGCCGCGATTCTTTGTCCGATCAGCCGTCGGCGCATTCGGCACCGGGATTCCGTTTAGGGTTCTGTTATGGGTGATTCCGAAACGGTCTGCTTTCGGTCATCGCAGGGGCGACAGCTCAAGGCCCGGCGTGATTATGAAACGCCGACAGGCTCATGAACAGCGTCGAGCCGATCTGAGCGTTCACTGTGAGGCTGCCGGTTGCCGGTCGGCTACTTCAATAGTGAAGCCCAGGTCTTCGATCATCTTCCAGACTTCCGGTGCCGGCGACCCCGGAGTGGTCAGGTAGCCGTTGACGAAGAGAGAGTCGGCCGGGTAGAGCGCCAACGGTTGAAGACTACGAAGATTGTGCTCCCGCCCTCCGGCGATTCGGATCTCGGTTCTTGGATGGAGGAACCGGAACAAGCACAGTACCTTCAGGCACCGTTGGGGGGTTAAGTGATTACAATCCGCCAGCGGCGTTCCCGACACCGGGTTGAGCATGTTCAGCGGGATCGAATCCGGCTTCACGTCGCGGAGCGCCATGGCCAGCTCGATGATGTCGTCGTCTTGTTCGCCCATCCCAACGATGCCGCCGGAACAGATTTCCAAACCGGCCGCGCGCGCGTTTTTGATGGTGGCCAAACGGTCTTGAAACGTGTGCGTCGTGCAAATGGAAGAGTGGTATGCTTCGCTGGTGTTCAAATTGTGATTCACCCGGTCCACTCCCGCTTCTTTGAGCCGTTTGGCCTGCGCCTCGCTCAGCAGGCCGAGGGAACAACAAATCTGGATGGGCATCTCCTGTTTGATGGACCGAACGGCTCCGGCGATCTCGTCGATTTCCCGATCCAGCGGGCTACGGCCGCTGATGACGATGCAGTAACGTTGAGCCTTTGAAGCGGAAGCCCGCCGCGCGCCCTCGATCATCCGAGACCGCGGCAACAAATTATATCGCTCGATCGGAGCGGTGGAAACGGCCGATTGCGAACAGTAGTGACAATCCTCTTGGCAGGCGCCGCTTTTGGCGTTTTGCAGCATCTGAAGACGGACGGTCCGCCCGAAATATTTCGATCGAACGACGAATGCGGCGTGCAGCAAGGCCAAGAGATCATCGTCCGGCGCGTTCAACACGGCGCGCGATTCGGCCATGGTCAGCGGTTGGTCGTGAAGGGCTTTCTCTGCGAGTGGCGAATAGGTGGTCATCACTGCGGCCTCTTGTCAGGTGGTTCGGGATTGATTCGACGCGACTCTTTTCTTCATTGCTCATCGGCAACCGGTCTGTTGTCAAGGAACGGACCGGTTGCAGGACCCTACACGGTTTCAAACGGCGACGCAATGCCTTGATAAGGAATGGTGCGAACAAGCGGGCTTCCTTCCCCTTGCGAAGGGGAGACGGCTTGACCGGCTTCGAGCCAGGGAAGGGCGGTGAGCGTATTCCAGCGTGCGCACCCTCGGCAGCGCCCGGACCATTCCGCGGACTCTTGTCTGCACTGGGTGCAAATGTAGGGAACGACGACGCGCTTTTTGAAACCGAGCGCTTTCTTCAACTCGACGATGGCCTGCTCGAATTGCTGCTTGCGCAAGAAGAGATTGGCCATGATCTTGTGATAGTCGAGCAGGTAATCTTGAGGACCTTCGATTGTAGAAAGGATTTCAAAGGCTTCATCCACCATTTCAAGCCTGTAATAGAGCTTGCCCAAGTAGAATTGCAGCACGGGATCCTGCGGATTGTGCTGCAAGGCCTCCTGATAGACGCGAATGATTTCCCCCGGTTCCCCTTGGTCCAGGAACAATTCTTCAAGCCGGTGAAGGATGATCATGCTTCGCGTCCTGGCATAGACCTTTTTGAAAATTTCGACGGCTTCCTTGGTCTTGCCTTCGTGAATCAAAATTTCGCCCAGTCCGATGTACGCGGGGAGAAAGGCGCGGTCCTTTTTGATGGCGCCTCGAAAATACCGGCGAGCTTTGTCCGGATGTCCGCGCTCCAGCAGTTGACGCCCGACTTCATACATGCAACCGACCAGCAATTCCGCTTCCGCCCGTTTTTCCTGAGCCGGCAGAGAAGCTTTGAGCAATCGGTGTTGAATTTCGAGCGCCTCGCTCCACCGCTCCAAGCGGATATTGAGGTCCCGCTTGCGGATCAGCGCCATCAAATTGTCCGACTCGATTTTTAGGATTTTGTCGAAAGCCTGAAGCGCCTCCTCATATCGCTTGGCGCACTCTAGATCCGTGCCTAATTCGAGCAGAATTTCAATGTTCCGGTCGTCGACCCGATGGGCGTGCTGATGCAGTCGAATGGCTTCGGAGAAATTGCGTTCGGATCGGTAGACGTTTCCGAGCCAGAGAAGCGAATCGACACGATTGGGATCGATGGCGAGGGCCTTCTCAAACAGCGAAATCGCCTCCATCGTGCGTTTGGACATCAAGGCATGGGTGCCGTCCCGATGCAACACGTCCACCTTTTCCTTGCGACGGATCTGTCGGTTGCTGCGCCAGTTGACAATGGCGTGGGCCGTCTGTTGGAGGCCGACCAGGAAGGCGACGAAGACCGAGCCGGCGGCCATGGAAATCAAGACCAGGTTGACGGGGCTGAGGTCGAATTCGGTTGTGGGGCTTGTGCGAATCGTCACCGCGCCGGGATTCAGTTCGCGGAAATAACTATAGATGAAAATGCCGGCGCTGATCAGAAAGATCGTGATCAACAGTCTCAGCATGACTAAACCGACTTGCGGGCGGCTGCTTTTCGAGTCGCGACACGCCGTTGAGGCCCTTCAGGGGCCAACTTTAAGTCCGAGTCCTGGGGAATCGGCACCGACTTCGCGTCGCTCCAGAGCCGCTCGAGGGCATAGTGAGATCGAGCATCCTGCCTAAACACATGGGCGACGACGTCGCCGAAGTCGATCAAGACCCATTGTCCCGTCGTCGTGCCTTCGATGCTCAGCGTTCGACGCCCCAGACGGGAGATGGCTTCATCGATATGGTCGGCAATGGCGCGGGTTTGCCGCTCCGAGTCCGCCGAGCCGATGACCAAGTAATCGGCGACGGACGTCAACGGGGCGACGTGCAGCACCTGGACATCGACGGCCTTCTTGTCGAGCATCGCCTTTCCGATGGCGAGTGCGACGGCCTTAGATGTTTGTCCGATCGCGATCCTCCTGATACAAGCGATGCCGAAGTATATAAGATTCAACGGGGGGCGGCAACAGATTTGCCACTGTTTCATTGTTTTTGACCCGTCGCCGAATGTCGGACGCCGAAATGGAGCAGAGCGGGATAGGAAGACAGATTACGCCTCGGCAGGATGAACTCGAGATGTCCAGTCGGGGCAGGACTCCCGCGTCAAGCTTGGCCAACATATCGTGATCGAGGTTCGGCAGCAAGGGAACGTTTGTGAGATGACGGTACGATTGTCCTGGTCGAGGCACGACGACGAATCGGCATGCTTGCAGCAATTCCAAGGGAGATCTCCAATGGTGGATGTCGAGAAATGCATCGAGCCCGATGAGGAAGTAGAGGTCCGTCGCCGGGCCGAACTGCCGCTCCAGGGTTCGGACGGTATCAATGGAATAGGATTTTCCTTCGCGTCGGATTTCGATATCGGAGAGATCAAATGACGGCGTCCCGGCGATGGCAAGCCGGACCATTTCATAACGATCCGTTGCGGACGCCAGCGATCCGTTCCGCTTATGGGGCGGGTCGCCGGTCGGAATAAAGAGCACTCGGTTGAGTCCCAGCCTGTCTCGGACCTCCCTCGCAACGGCCAAGTGGCCGTTGTGAATGGGATTGAAACTGCCGCCGAGAAGTCCCAGCTTTAACGGCGAGGGGTGTGAGGCGGGAGGCGAAGCGCTCATGACGGAACGGCGGCGCGGGCGACTCGAAGTCTAGAAAACGACCAGGTTGTCTCGATGGATCACTTCTTCGTATTCCTGTGGTCCGATTCGCTCATGAATGTCCACCGTCTTGAGGCCTTTCATGCGATCCAAAAGGTCCGAGGAAAAATTGACCAGTCCTTTGGCGAATTCTTTTCCGTCGGGATCCAGACAAGCGACCGGATCTCCTGCTTCAAAATCGCCGATGACTTCGACGATGCCGGAAGCCAGGAGACTTTTTCCCCGCTTAACCAAGGCCTCGACCGCTCCTTGATCCAACCGCACGCGCCCACGGGGACGCAGGGTAAAGGCGATCCAATGTTTGCGGCTCTTCATTCTCCGTCCCCGCGCCAAGAAGAGACTGCCGCCGGGATTCCCGGCCAGCACGCTTGAAAGGAGTCCGGGCCGTTCGCCGTTGATGATCAACGTGGGCACGCCGTACTCGCCGACCTTCTTGGCGGCGCGGACCTTGGTCGCCATCCCTCCGGTTCCCTCAAAGGTGCTCGAGGCGCCGGCCCGTCGTTCGATGTCTTCCGTGATTTCCGGAATGATCGAAATCAGCGTCGCGGCCGGGTTCTTTCTTGGGTCTTCCGTATAAAGGCCGTCGACGTCGGATAAAATGACGAGCAACTCCGCGTCCACCAAGTGGGCGACCTCGCTCGCCAACGTGTCGTTGTCGCCGACTCGAATTTCATCAACGGCCACGGTGTCGTTCTCGTTGATGATCGGGAGGACTCCGAATCCGATCAAGGCCGCGAGCGTATGGCGGGCGTTTAAGAATCGGCGGCGATCGGCCAGATCTTGATGGGTGAGGAGAATTTGCGCCACTTGAATGCCGCTCCGCTCGAATGCTTTTTCATAAGCCCAAATCAGGCGGCTCTGTCCGACGGCTGCGGCGGCTTGTTTGACAGGAAGGCTTCTCGGATATTCCTTCAACTGCAGTTTCTTGATGCCGGACACGATCGCTCCCGATGAGACGATCAGCATTTCGCGGCCGCTTGTTCGTAAAACGGCCAGTTCGTCGGCAAGCCGTTCGATTTGATCGAGACGCAAGCCGGTGGCGCGGGAAGCGATCAAACTGCTTCCGATCTTGACGACGATGCGATTGGCTTTCGTTAAGATTTCGTCTCGCATGGCTGGCTTCTGAGGAGGTCCACTTGTGCGCCGACGAAGGTGATCAGGTCGTCGAGACCTTCTCTCGTGGCGGATGAAACGGGAAAACACCGAAGGCGATGACGCTTGCAATAGTCCTGGAGTCGTGCGAGCCGATCCGACGTTCCGCCGATGTCGATCTTTGTCGCGACGACGGCGAAGGGACGGTCGATCAACGTTTGATCGTATGCCGCAAGCTCGCGCCTCATGGTCTCGAAGCCGGCGATCGGCTCAACGGGCGTCCACTCCGAGACGTCGATCAAGTGGAGCAAAAAAGCTGTGCGTTCGATATGACGAAGAAATTGAAGTCCCAACCCCTTTCCATCGTGGGCCCCTTCGATCAAGCCGGGAATATCTGCGACGACGAAGCTGCGGTCGGATCCCCAGCGCACGACGCCCAAATGGGGAGTCAACGTGGTGAACGGGTACTCGGCAATTTTAGGGCGTGCCGACGAAACGGCCGCAATGAGTGTCGATTTTCCCGCGTTGGGAAAGCCCACCAGCCCGACGTCTGCGAGCAACTTCAGCTCGAGCCGAAGCGTTCGCTCTTCGCCGTCCGTTCCTTGAGTCCACCGGGTCGGGGCCCGATTGGTCGAGGTGGCGAAGTGACAATTGCCGAGCCCCCCTCGCCCGCCTCTGGCGATCACGACCGCTTCTCCGTCGGTGACGAGGTCGGCCAGCACGTCGCCCGTCGCGGCGTCGTACACCACGGTGCCGACAGGGAGGATCACGACGACATCGGCTCCCGACCGGCCGGTGCATTTGGAGCTCCCGCCGGCTCGTCCATCTTCGGCCTGGTAGTGTCGTTGATATCGAAAGTCAAGAAGGGTCGTCAGGCGATGAGAGGCCCTTACGACGACGTCGCCGCCGTTGCCTCCATCTCCTCCATCCGGGCCGCCGCGGGGCACGTACATCTCGCGGCGGAAGCTGCAAATACCGTCCCCTCCTCGTCCGGCGCGAACGGTAATGACCGCCTCATCGACGAACATGGTGTGCCTTTATTGGGTTGAACGTATCACAGCGCGCCATAGATTTGGAGTATACCTGACCTGCTATCGCCGGTGGAAAGGGACGTTCAGGGTATCGGACGATTGAGATCAGGATGCGTGAAAGGCGGGGGGGTCAAGATTCAGCAGGGAGCGGATACACGCTGACTTTCCGTCTGCCGCGCCCGCCTTCGAATTTCACCGTCCCGGTGATCCTGGCGAACAACGTGTGGTCTCGTCCGATATCGACGTTGAAGCCGGGGAAAAATTTCGTGCCTCGTTGGCGGACAATGATGCTCCCGGCCGTCACGGTTTCACCGCCATACGCCTTGACGCCCAGATACTGCGGATTGCTGTCCCGACCGTTCCGCGACGAACCGCCGCCTTTATTTGTTGCCATGGGCAGCCCTCTCTGTAGCCGTTAGTTTGTCGTGATGTCCTTGATAAGAAGCTTCGTAAAGTGTTGCCGATGACCGCGGGTCCGGCGATAGTTTTTCCTGCGTTTTTTCTTAAAGACGGTAATGGATCTCAGCCGGCCTTGCCGCAAGATTTCAGCCGTAACCTTCGCGCCTCGCACGAGCGGTTGCCCGATAATAGGACCGGCAACGCCGTGCACCAAGTGCACGTGGTCCAATTCGACTATGCCGCCGACGTCACCGGGAAGTTTTTCAACCTGGATCGTGGATCCGGCCTCGACTCGGTACTGCTTTCCACCTGTCTCAATGATTGCGTACATGCTCATATCTCCCTAAACGGATCGGTTTTGATACCATGTGTTTTCATATGATGTCAAGTAAGCCGCTGAGTTCTCAGTACACTTGCTCGATGCGGGCGGGACCGAGTTATTTTACCCCCTCTTCAGAAGGGATAGAAAGGCGGAGCGGAAAGGAGTATTTTGCCGTCAGTGTTCAGTAGTCGGTAGAAAGTTAAAGCGGAGGGCGGTTCCTTCAGGAGACAACGGTATGCCTTCAACCCGGTTTGTGATTCGCGCGTACCAGCGCATAGCTGTCCGTTGCAACTTCTACTATATGGGTGAGGAGTTTCTCGGCAAGGGAACGGTGACGAATTTATCTCGAAGCGGATTTCGAGCGCTCGGCGATCATCAGGTGATGCCGGGGATGGAGCTCGTCGCTCGGTTGTCTCTGCCCGACCGCGCCGGTTCGGTGGACGTCGGGCTTGCCTTGGTTCGCTGGGTGCGTGGACACTGGTTCGGGGCGAAAATGATCAGACTGAATCCGGAGGCCAAGGAACGGATCGGAACGTTTCTCAGCACGTGTCGTCGACCATCTTGCCTCTCGCGTTGAATCGGTTTTCTACCCGAATCAGAATCAAGGCGGTGTTCTCTCTGCAAGAGGAAGACAGGGTTGGTTGCTTGACGCGTGGTCGGCCTCGCGGTATAGTTCGCGCGCCCCGAACGGAACCGGGATCATGGAATTGGAACCGTCATCGCGGGCAGGAGCCGCATTCCATGTTGGAGCCCAGCGAAAAAATCTGGATGGACGGCAAGTTCGTCGCATGGGATCAAGCCAATACGCATGTCTTGACCCATTCGCTGCATTACGGCTTGGCGGCGTTTGAGGGAATCCGCTGCTATAAGGGACGGGCCGGGTCGGCTATTTTCAGGCTTCAGGAGCATGTCGATCGGCTGTTTGACTCCGCTCACATCGGTATGATGGCGATTCCCTATGACAGAAAACAAATCGCCGACGCGATCCTTGAAACCGTTCGCGTCAATCGTCTGGAAGCCTGCTATATTCGCCCGTTGGTCTATATCGGCTATGGGGCGATGGGGGTTCATCCCGGCGACAATCCGATTCGCGTCGCCATCGCGGCGTGGAAATGGGGGGCCTATTTGGGAGAGGACGCGTTGGCGAACGGCATCCGCGCCTGTGTGTCTTCCTTTACCCGTCACCATGTCAACGTGTCCATGACGAAGGGGAAAATAGCCGGCTATTACGTCAATTCGATCATGGCGAAACGGGAAGCCAAAGCCGCCGGCTACGATGAAGCGGTCTTGCTCGATGCCGAGGGATACGTTTCCGAGGGAACGGGAGAAAACGTCTTCATCGTCAGGAGAGGAAAGTTGAAAACTACTCCTCTGACGTCGGTGCTTGAAGGCATCACCAGAAATTCGGTGATCGAATTGGCCAGGGAGCGAGGGCTTGTCGTAGAGGAAGAGCGATTTACGCGGGATGAAATGTACATTGCGGACGAGGTCTTCGTGACCGGCACGGCGGCGGAACTGACACCGGTTTGTGAAATCGATCGTCGCGCGATCGGAAGCGGCAAACCGGGGCCGGTTACTCAAATGCTCCAGAAGACGTTCTTTTCCATCGTGCGGGGAGAGAATCCTGCCTACACTTCGTGGTTGACGCCCGTCTGACGAAATCTCATGGTCTATAGCTGCGGCGCGGGTTGCGATGCGAAAGAGGATCAAAGAGATGATCCACCCGCTGGTGATTGGGCTGAGGCAGGATCCTCAGCGGACCGCCCTATCGCTTACCGATCTTCTTGGGCAGGTGTCTTAAAGACGACGCTTCTTCCATGCCTTCATTCAGCCGGTAGTGAGTGCAGCGGTTGGCGCCAGTCTTGAAACGGGTTTTTAAGGTTGTTCGCCCGGCGAGCTGGCGCTATCCGTAGAAGGGGAGTCGGTTGCCGGCTGAGTCGGCGAGGAAGAAGGCGGGGATTCGCTCTTTTTATTCAGATCAATGACGGTCGAGGAAAAGTTCCGTTCTTTGGCCAAAATCGCTAGGCTGAGCGACGTCAGCATGAACACCGCCGCGACGACGACGGTCAGCTTGCTGAGAAAATTGGCGGGGCCTCGGCTTCCAAAGACGGTTTGGCTCGACCCTCCGAACGCCGCTCCGATCTCCGCGCCCTTTCCCGACTGAAGCAGAATGGCTCCGATCATGAGGAACGAAATGAAGACATGAAGGATGATGATCAGTGTGTATAGCATTTATCCTCGATCCGCGATCGTGCGAGCAACCGCGGCGATTGTAACAAAGGATTCCACGTGCAGACAAGCCCCGCCGATTAATGCACCGTCGATCTGCTCTGATTGCAAGAACGTGCCGACGTTGTCGGGCGTGACGCTCCCGCCGTACAAAATTCTCGTTGACTGTGCGATGTCGGCCGACCAACGGTCTTCCAAGAAATTCCGGATCGCTTGATGGGCGTTCGCCGCTTGATCGGCGGTGGCGGCTTTGCCCGTTCCGATGGCCCAGATCGGCTCATAGGCGATCGTGATGCCCGTCATCGCTTGGGAAGGCAGGTCTCCCAAGCCGCCGTTTAACTGTTGACGGAGCACCTCTTCCGTTCGTTCTTGTTCCCGTTGAGCCGATGATTCTCCGATGCAGACGATCGGTTTCAGATCGTGCGCGAGCGCGGCGCGGATTTTTTTGTGAATCCACTCATCCCGCTCGCCAAACACGGTGCGTCGTTCCGAATGGCCGAGAATGACGTATCGACAGCCGAGATCTTTAAGCATGGGGGCGGAGACCTCGCCCGTGTAAGGACCGTGGTCTTCCCAAAACATATTTTGCGCGCCGAGCTGAATCGGCGATGAAGAACCAAGAGCCGTACGGGCGGACTCAAGCGCGGTGAAGGGAGGGGCGACCACGAATTCGACCGCCGGAGACGCGGGAAGCCGAGGCCCGACGGCGCGCAGGAAAGCAGCCGCCTCGGAGGGGGTTTTATTCATCTTCCAATTGCCGACGATGAGGAGCGAACGCACAGTGCCGCCGTTTGTCTTTATGGAATCCAGCGATGACGGACGTTAGTCCGTCCGGTCCGGCAATGCGACGAGGCCGGGAAGCTGTTTCCCCTCAAGCAATTCCAGCGCGGCGCCGCCGCCGGTCGAAATGAAAGACATATTGTCGGAAACCCCGGCTCGGTGCACGGCCAACGCCGTTTCGCCTCCTCCGATGATCGTCAGCGCGTAGGCGTCGGCGATGGCATGAGCCATGGCGAGCGTGCCTCTGGCGTAGGCGTCGATTTCGAACACGCCCATCGGTCCGTTCCAGAGGATCGTCTTTGCATTTTGAACGACCTCGTTGAACAGCTTCACTGAAGCTGGGCCGATGTCGAGGCCGTACCATCCTTTGGGAATTTCCTGGACGGGGACGATTTTCGATTCGGCGCCCGGTTCGCGGTCGGCGGCGACGACGCAATCCACCGGCAGGTAAAACTTGACCCCCCGCGACAGCGCATGGTCTTCGATGCCTTTGGCAAAGTCGAGCATGTTGTTTTCGACCAATGAATTGCCGATCTCCATGCCTTTTGCTTTCAGAAACGTAAAGGCCATGCCGCCTCCGATAATGACCTTGTCGACCTTCTTGCCCAGGTTTTCGATGACGCCGATTTTCCCCGACACCTTGGCTCCTCCCAGGATTGCCACAAACGGCCGAACGGGATTGGCGACGGCGCCTTCCAGATATTCAATTTCCTTTTTGAGCAAAAAACCGGCCGCGGCTTCTTTGATGAACTTTGTAATGCCGACTGTGGAAGCGTGGGCGCGGTGGGCGGCTCCGAACGCGTCATTGATATAGACATCTCCCAGCGAGGCAAGGGCCTTGGCAAAAGCGTCGTCGTTTTGTTCTTCGCCGCGATGAAAGCGGAGATTTTCCAGCAAGAGCACGTCGCCGGCATTCATCTTGGCGACGAGCTTTTCGACGGTCGGTCCGATGCAGTCCGGCGCGAAAATCACTTCCTTGCCGAGGAGTCGACCCAGTCGCCTTGCGATCGGCGCCAGACTGTATTTGGGATCAAAGACTCCTTTGGGGCGACCCAGATGGGAACACACGATGACCTTGGCGCCCTCGTCCACGACACGGTTGATGGTCGGCAGTGTGGAGCGAATGCGCGTATCGTCCGTGATCTGCAACGCTTCGTCCAGCGGCACGTTGAAATCGGCGCGGATGATCACCCGTTTTCCACGAAGCACCACGTCATCGATGGTTTTTTTGTGCAAGTTCACGACAGTTCCTCTTTATGCGTGTGAAGTCCCATGATCGATTGTGGCTGCCTGTGGGGTGGAAGTCGGGCCGCCGTCGGCAAGAATTCCGGATGTAACTCTATTTTTGCAGCTTTTTAACCAAATCACGGATTCGGCACGAATACCCCCATTCATTGTCGTACCAGGCGGTGACCTTGACCATGCGTTTATCGACGACATTGGTCAGAGGAGCATCAATGGTGGCGGAGTGATCGTCGCCCTTTTGATCGATGGATACGATCGGATCTTCTGAATATTTGAGGATCCCTTTCAGCGGCCCCTCCGCGGCCTTCTTGAAGGCTTCGTTCACTGCCGCAATGTCGCAATCTTTCTCCGTTTCGACGGTCAGATCCACCAGCGACACATTCGGCGTGGGAACGCGGATCGCCAGACCATCGAGCTTGCCCTTTAATTCTGGGATGACCAGGTGAAGGGCCTTTGCCGCGCCCGTGCTTGTCGGAATCATCGACATACCGGCTGCGCGTGCGCGGCGGAGGTCTTTATGCGGAAGATCCAGCAACTGCTGATCGTTGGTGTAGGAATGAATGGTGGTCATGATGCCGTGTTTGATGCCGAAGTTGTCCAGCAGCACCTTGGCGACCGGCGCCAGACAGTTGGTCGTGCAGGACGCATTGGATACGATATGGTGGGACTTGGGGTCGAACTTCTCGTCGTTGACGCCGAGCACGATGGTGACATCCGGGTCTTTGGCCGGCGCGGAGATGATGACGTGCCGGGCTCCGGCCGAGAGGTGCTTGCCGGCATTTTCTCGGTCTGTGAACCGGCCAGTGGATTCAAGGACGACGTCAACGTTCAATGATTTCCAAGGCAAGTCCTTGGGGTCCTTGATGGCCAGGACTTTGATGGCCTTTCCATTGATGAGAATGTGGTCGTCTTGAGCTTCGACGTGATCTTTGAGGGTTCCGTGAACGGAGTCGTACTTGAGCAGGTACGCAAGAGTTTTGGCGTCTGTCAAGTCATTGATGGCGATGATGTCGATGTCGGGATCGCCCAGGGAGGTGCGCAGCACCGTGCGTCCGATCCGCCCGAATCCGTTGATGCCGAGCCGAATAGCCATGATAGAGGTCCTTTGCTTAGGTAAAAAACGATCAGGTCGCAAGGGAATTCTCGAAAAAGCATGCGATAGTATCCATGCCGTTTCGTTGTTGTCAAGCGCGCGTCGCCGAGAAGAGACGAGACGGTTCTCTTGCGAGTCGATCAAATCCTTCGTTAGAGTCCATCACGGAATCCGTCGTAGAGTCCATCGCCGATTTGGCGGGGGAGAAAGGCGACCATGAATCACGGTCAATCGAAGACGGCGCAGGCGTTGGAGTGGCCTCGCGTGCTGGACCTGTTGGCTCAGTACGCACAGTCGACGCTTGGGAAAGAGAGGTGCGGATCTTTGCCGCTCGCCGATGATTTAGGTTCGGCTCGATTGCGTCAGCAAGAAACGACCGAAATGGTGGAGCTGTTGAAGAGCGATGAGCCGATGCCGAGTCTCGGATTTCCCGATATCCGCGAGGATTTGGCCCGGGCTGCCAAGGGAGGGGAACTAGCGGCTCATGAACTCAGGAACTGCGCAGCGGTCATGGTGCTGATGGAAGAGGTGGCGCGGTTTATGTCACGACATGCCGCTGAGGATCGAGCCTTGGCCCGCGTCGCGGAGCCGCTTCAGGCCCTTGCGAGGGAATTGCGGCCGGTTCGATCAGCGATCGACGAAGCGATCGAATCGGACGGCACGATGAAAGAGTCGGCCACCCCCGAGTTACGGCGGCTTACGCACCACGCCCATGAACTGAAACGGAAAATCCGAGAGCGGTTGGACCGAATGCTGCATTCCCAATCGTACAGGGAAATTTTGCAGGAGCTTTATTTTGTTCAACGAGAGGGGCGGTACGTCCTTCCGGTCAAAGCCGATATGCGGGGAAGAGTGCCGGGCATCGTGCACGATGTCTCCGCCAGTGGAGCGACGGTTTTCATTGAGCCTCGTGAACTGATCGATTTGAACAACGCGATCAAAGTGGCCGATCTCGACGTGGAACGGGAGGTCCGCCGCATCTTGCGCGAGTTCACGGCGTTGGTGGCCGAGAAGGCTGATGCAATCGGCAAAGGGGTGGAGCGGCTCGCCGAGTGGGACTGTATCCAAGCGAAAGCCGAACTGAGTCGTCGATTGCAATGTAACCCGGTTGAGCTCAACGTCGAAGGGCGTGTCGTGTTGAAACAAGCGCGGCATCCTTTGCTCATGGTTGCGAGAGAAAAAGTAGTGCCGAACGACATCATCGCGGACGAGACGGTTCGGGTCCTCGTCATTTCGGGTCCCAACACCGGCGGCAAAACCGTCACGCTCAAAATCGTCGGCCTCTATTCGCTGATGGCGCGGGCCGGACTCCACTTGCCGTGCGCGCCGGAATCCGAAATGGCTCTGTTTACGGAGTGCTATGCCGACATCGGCGACGCGCAAGACATCAGCCGGGATCTCTCCAGCTTCTCTGCCCATATCTTGCAGATCGTTGCGCTTATGTCCAGGGCGGATAAGGGGGGTGAGGGCCATGAGTCGCAGGCACCGCGATCGCTGGTTTTGCTGGATGAACCGGTGACATCCACTGATCCGGAAGAGGGAGCGGCCTTGGCCGGAGCGGTGCTCTGTCGTTTGGCGGCCTTGGGTATGAAAGTGGTGGTAACCACGCACTATAAGCTCCTCAAGGAGTTGGCTCAGACAACGCCCGGATTCGCCAATGCGAGCGTAGGATTTGACGTCGAACGGCTGGCTCCGACGTATCGGCTTTTTCTGGGGCTTCCGGGAAGCTCGTCGGCTTTAGAAATTGCCAGTCGGCTCGGCATGGATGAGGCGATTTTGAACGACGCGCGGCGGCGATTGCGACAAGACGATCGGCAGCTCGAACGGTTGATGGCGGACTTGCAACTGAAACAGCGGCAGTTGGCCGAGGAGATCGAACGAGCGAGACGGGCGAGAATCGAATCCGAACGGGCGGCGGCCGAAGCCAAGGCGCTACAGGCAGAACTGGAGCGGACCGAACGGGAGGTCCGCAAGGGGTTGCGGAAAAAGCTGGGCGAGCAGCTCCAACGAGCGCGCGCGGAAGTTCAGGCGACAGTTGATGCCGTCAAGCGTGAACAGAAGCTTGTCAAGGCAAAGGAAGCGACGCAGCGGCTGAATGAGATAGAAGAGCAGGTGAGACGAGAGTTTGTGCCGACTGCCGAGCCCATTCCGGTCGAGCGGCTCAAGGTCGGTGATATGGTGGAAATCGCCGGGCTGGGCATGACCGGACGTTTGCTTGAGCCGCCGCAGGGGAAAAAGCGCGTGCGCGTCAAAGTTGGGGGCGGAGAAATATCGGCGGCCGTCTCAAATTTGACCGGTCTCTCACATCAAATTGATAGCGGGTCTTCAGACATGTCGTTGACGGGGCAGACGCCGCAGGTTTCGATCGGTTTGGAATTGAGTGTCGATGCCGAGACGGTCGTGGACGTGAGAGGACAGGCGGCTGACGATGCACTCGATCACGTCATTGCGGCATTGGATCATGCCGTGCTGGGCAACGTCTCCTTCCTCCGCATCATCCACGGTCATGGCACGGGTCGGCTCAAATCCGTCTTGCGCAAATATCTGAGCGATTCTCCATACGTGGCGAATTTTCGCTCCGGTGATCGGACTGAAGGAGGAGATGGAGTAACGATGGTGAAACTGGTATGATTGCGCAAGAAAATGCCCGTTTGGGGGTACGATCGACATCATTGATCGAATCGTCAAAGGTTCAGAAGAAAAAACGGATCAAAGGTGAGCGATATGCCTGTCAATTTCCATCCAGAGAACAAACGGCCGCGCTTTTCTGCGAACACCACGTCAGAGGACTCTCCTCAACCGGTGCGTCAAGGGGCTGAAGCTTCCCATCAATTCGGTGACGACACGGAGGACGATCGGGATAAAGCCCTGGCTGAAGCCGAGTGGAAGAACCTCTGGGAGGCAACGGAAGTCATTGATATGGATACTTTTTAGACATCCGCAAGAAACAAATCCGTCAATCTGATCAACCATTTAGACTTCTGAGAGTGCCTCTCTCGTTTTCTCGTGACGCTGCAAGGAGACAAGGATATCAGCAGTCCCTTTTGAGACTGTTCGCAAGTCTTTAGGATTTGAGACAATAGACTGCTGAGGAGAAAGGGATCGTTCTTTGGGTGCGAGAGAGGCGCTTAGCAAGCGTTTGGCATCATTCCGGAGAGATACCCATGATCACGGCGGAGATGATCCTCACTGGAGGCAAAAGATTGCTCTACGGGAAAATGGAGATAAATCTGAGAGGTTCATCAAAGGGCAGCTGTCAAAACGAAAATCTTGACACTCTTGCGTCGGCAGTGGTATTGAAAGCACCAGTTTTTACCCAACCATCCAATTAAGGAGGATGTTACATGGACCATATTAAGCTGGTGATTTACGGGCTCATTGTGACGGGGGTCGTATTCGGAATTGTAGCCATGATCACAAACATGCTGGGGATCCAGCAATATTAAACTTCCACGCGCAAAGCCTGCGAAGGCAGTCCGATTTAAAAAGTGACGCCCGGTAACGGTGTGGGGTGTACGCTTTTTTCTCCGATATGCCATCTTTTTTGAAGGAGTTGTCGTCATCCTTCCTATCGAGTACCCGCTGTCTGTTGTGGTGTATGTTACGAAAATGCGCCGCTATGAGATCTTTTTGAAAGGATGAGCTCGGATCGTGCGTGATAGAGAATAGAGAAAAGTTCAAAAAGAGGGAATGCTCATTCTTTCTCAACGATGGCCGATGCTCGTTGCCGTTAACTCCGAGCTGGCTTGTTCAAGGAAAGCGGGTGACGGTTTTGAAGGTCGGTGCACAGGGAGTGAGGGCAGTGGCCGGATTGCCCCTTTCCTGAAGTGCAGGGCGTCAACTGAATAATCCTGTCAGGGTAGCCGGTCGATATCCGCAATCCCCGCCGAACTTTGGACCTAAAACAGAGCATGTCCGTGGCAAGGCGATCAATCGGCGGGCACGCCCTGCCGTTCATGGGCTGAAAACATGAGACCTCATCCGTCATGACCGGAAGAGGCGGGCTGGCGGAGTGTCTGATCAAGCAATCATTGCAGGCCGGTTCGAGTAGTGCATAGCAAATCATTGAGAGCCGCCCGGAGGGAGATCAACGACACCGGTTTTGTGATTACCTTGTCCATGCCTGCCTCCTTGCATCGTTGGGCATCTTCAACCGATGCGTTTCCCGTCATGGCGATGATGGGAAGGCGAGGGGACCGCTGTTCCTCCTCTTTTTTTCTGATACAACGTACGGCTTCGTATCCGTCCATAACGGGCATTTCGCAATCCATCAAGACAGCGTCATAGGTCGTTCTTGACAGTGATTCGATGGCATCGCTGCCATTCCTTGCCACTTCGACCTGACAGCCGAGTTTTTGCAGGAATTTGCACGCAACTACTTGATTGATCTCATTGTCATCGACAACCAAGACGCGTCGTGGAAGCTGTGAGGCGGCAGTTTGGGAGAGCGAGTCAGCATCTGGAGGAGCCGAAGCGGCTCGATGAATGGCCGGCAACAGATTCGTCGTGTAGGTAAACGTGCTGCCGGCGCCCGGCGTACTTTCTACGGAGATGGTTCCCCCCATTAAGGTGACGAGTTGACGGCAGATCATCAAGCCTAAGCCTGTGCCGCCGAACCGCCGTGCCGTTGAAGCATCGGCTTGAGTGTATGCTTGAAACAGTCGGCCCAATTGCTCTTGGGTCATCCCGATGCCTGTGTCCTGTACGGTCCACCTGATGACGACATGCTCCGCCTCGGGAGAGGAAGCCTGGTCCACGCCGACGGAGATACTGACTCCTCCCTGCTCGGTGAACTTAATGGCGTTACCGACCAGATTGAAGAGAATCTGTCTGAGCCGCACCGGGTCTCCACGGAAAAGGGGAAGGACGTTCTCATGAACTTCGGTCGTCAATGTCAAGCCCTTCTGCCGAGCGAGTTCTGAGACGAGCGTGATTACATCCTTGATGAGGGATCGCAGGTCTACGTCTGCAACCTCGAGCGTCATCTTGCCCGCCTCGATTTTCGAGAAGTCCAGGATATCGTTCACCAGCGCAAGCAACGCCTCGGCTGATCGCTGCATGGTGGCGATCAATTCTTTTTGCTGGTCCGTGGGGGCGGTGTCTAACAAGAGTCTGGTGCAACCCAAGACGCCATTCATCGGCGTCCGCAACTCATGGCTCATGGTGGCGAGGAAGAGACCCTTGGCTTTGGCCGATTCTTCGGCCGATTCCTTTGCCTTGCGGAGCGCCACGCCCGCGGTGATGTCCACTCCATAGGCCCGAACCTGTCGGAGATCGCCGATGGGGAAAAAGGTCCAGGCAAGCACCATATGATCAAGAGCATGTTCGTACTGTCCGCTTGGCTGATTGCCATCGAGGCATGAAAGGATGATTTGCTCGAGCTGGGGCGGAAAGATCGAGAGGATGGAATCGCCGTGGTTGCCGGCTGCGTTCATCAACTCGATGGCGGCTGTGTTGGCGTAGAGCATCGTGCCGTTTTCGTCGAATTCGACAATGGGATTGGGGGCGTCCTCGGCGAGACGGGCGACTCGTTGAAGGTCCCGCTGCATTTCTTGTTGCTCGGTCAGATTGCGAATCACCGCCAGGGTTCCGATCACGGTCATCCCCTTTCGGCGAGGCCAGTAGGTGGCGGAAAGATCCAGAGTGGCGCCATCGGGTCTGGTCCACCGGTAAGGCGGTAGCACGGTGATTTGTCCGGAAGAAACAGCCGTTTGCAGAGGGCATCTCTCGATCGATTGCTCATCACGTGTGACACAGTGAAGGAGTTCGTGCAGGGGATGCCCTACTGCACGCTGACTGCCGCCGATCAACTGCTGGGCGGCGGGATTGAGAAAGAGGATCCGGCCGTCTTGGTTCGTGACAAAGAGGGCGTCTTCCGAAGCTTCCATGGCCAGAAAGAGGTCGTGATGAGTCGGTAACCAGGTGGTGCTGGGACGGTGAGGGAGATCATCAGGACCGGGAGTCAAGGGAAGAGGAATGGTCATGCCGCAGCCTGTTCGAGCACCTGTTCGATATTGACGCCGCACCGCCGAGGGTCCAGCAGTTCTTTCACCAGACGGCCGCCTTCCGGTTCTTGGGTTAAGTCGAGCGGTGTGGGTGGGATGCAAGGCCGCTGGAATTTGTCTCGACAGAGGTACAGGTAGGGGAGGTGAGCCTTTCCTGGTGTAAGGGCGGCGACGATGCCCACCTCACCGCTGGTCAGGGACACGACGCTGTATAGCGGGTAGATGCCGACGACCCTGATCAACGATGAGACAAGATCTCGCCACTCGGCATGGGTTTGAGAACACTGATAGAGGTGAGACAGGGCCTGGCTCGACGACATGGGCGGGAGGCCGGTTTGGCCGCTCAAGAGTTCATCGTACTGGTCGATCACGCTGATCACCTTGAGGGGGGCGGTGTCGGACGCCGAGCCGGCAGTGGGTTCGGCCGGCTTTTCAAATTGATGGTGATAGCTGATCATCGCGAGAAGATCCGGTGCCGTCAGACCGCTTTTTTGCAAGATTCTCCGGCCTTCTTCCGTGTGAGTTTGATAGAGCGTCTGTTGAGCGGGAGTCATGGCCTTCGGTCGTTTGATCATGTGCCGTGGCAATTTGGTCAGACCGATGTCGTGCAGCAGGGCTCCCAGCCCGAGCAGGTGCAGCCGGTCATCTGAAAAATTGATGAATTTCCCAAGAGTAAGGGCAAGGGTGCACACGGTAAGGCCGTGTTCATGCAGGTTTGCATCAAGGTGTCCCAGGCCCAGTACAGCGAGGCAGGCGGCTTGTCGCTCGAGCACGGTTTTCAGCACATCATCAACAATGGTCTGAGCGTCATGAGCCTCAATGATATCCGCTGCTCGTGTTTTTTCAAAAAGAGTCTTCGCCTGGGCGAGCCATCGCTCGCGCTGTTGCCGTGCTTCCGAGAAGTGGGCGGCCAATTGAAGAGGAGACGGTCGCGCCGGCGATGGTTCCGGTTCCCTTGGGGCTTGGGCAGGGTGGTCGTCAGCGGCGGTGGTGTACGTGGCTTGAACCGATGGAGGATGGGGGACATTCTTGAGAGGCGATGGTTCATTCTCCACGTCCTTGCCCAAGTCGGTGTCGATGATGACGGTGGCGACGCCACATTTTCGCAGTGTCTCGATCTCCTTCTCTTCTTTGATGAGGAAGCTATGACGCAGAAACGGCGTGCGGAACCAGGAGCGGTCAAGTCCGGACAAATACATGCCTACTTTGAGACGAGAGATCGGAATAGTTCGTTTGGGCATCGGAGTCCTCAGAGGGTTGGTGCCAACCTCTATCGGATGACCGTTTCTTTTGCTTAAGAGGTTTATCCGGAAAAACTTGTCGGAGTGGAGGTAAATGGTAAGATGTCTTTCCAGATACGCTTGACAGCGATCAGGGAGCATTCGCTGTTTATCGAAGGCGATGTTTTGCCATGCGATAACGAAGCGTATTGCGACTGATCTTCAAAAGACGGGCAGCTTCAGACACATTGCCCGCCGCTCTCCCCAACGCTTCTTCAAGCAATCGTTTTTCCAACTCTTCGAGCGACATGCCGAGGTCCAGAAGAGAATGTGTGTGTTCACTCTGTGATCTGCTCTGAACCGGCATAGCCCGAATTGATGGGGGAAGATGTTCCGGTTGGATGGTCGGATATTTGCAGGTGATAGTGAGCCATTCCACCACATTGTGCAGCTCGCGAACGTTGCCTGGCCAGTCGTGGCGCTTCAGGAGGGTCAAGGCCTCCGGAGCGATGGCTCGAATGGGGCATCCGCGCTCTCTCCGTGCCCGTTCCAGAAAAACCATCAGGATCGCCTCAATATCCTCCGGCCGTTCACGAAGGGGGGGAATGCGGAGTTGATAGACATTGAGTCGGTAGTAGAGGTCAAGTCGAAACCGTCCCGCCTTGATATGGGCCGGGAGATCTTCGTTTGTCGCGGCGACCACTCGAATGCTCACCTTCTGGCCTCTGGTGGCTCCCAAGGGGTCCACGACATGGTCTTCCAGGACGCGCAGGAGTTTGGCTTGAGCCATCGCGCTCATCTCTCCGATTTCATCTAAGAAAAGAGTGCCGCCTTCGGCCAGTTGAAAGCGGCCCGGCTTCGAGTGTTTGGCGTCGGTAAAGGCTCCTTGTTGGTATCCGAACAGTTCCGCTTCGAGGAGCTGTTCGGGTATGCCGGCGCAGTTGAGGGCGATCAGGGGCCCTCGTGCCCGGGGGCTGGCTGCATGGATGGCCTGTGCGAAGAGTTCCTTCCCGGTTCCGCTTTCTCCGGTGATGAGAACGGTCGCGTCCGTTACGGCCACTTCTTTCGCCAGTTGCTTGATTAAATTCATCTGCGGAGACACGCTGACAATCTGGGCGAAGCGGTCTTGAGGGGGGGATGGGAGTTTGACAAGCGGCTGCGAAAGCAATCGAGTGACGGCGGAGTGCAGATCTTCACGGGAAACAGGTTTTGTAAGATAATCTGCCGCTCCGCCCCGCATGATATCGACGGCATCTTTGACCGACTGGCGCTCGCCGATGACAAGGATAGGGATGGGGGGGACAGTGTGCCCCGCCAAGTCCAGCAACGGCATAACGGACGGAGGAGTTCCTTCGCAAATGACCAAAGTCGGGCCGGCTGCTTGCCAGAGACGGATCCCCTCGACGATGGTCGAGGTCGTCAAGACGGAGCTCGATGCGGGAACGATGGTTTCAAGAAGTCGTATCGTGTCGGTATTCTCGGAGATGAGCAGGATGGTCGTCGAGCTCACAGCGCGTCCTTGCCAGGATTCATGCCTTGCGGAGGCGGTACCGTACAGCCTACTCCTCTCGTTCTAAAGAAAAAAGGGACCTTTGAATCGGGAGGCACTACGGAGCGGCATCGTGATCAGGAAGGCCCCTGATGAAAAAACGAGCTGCCGGTCGCTATCGTTGACCGGCAGCTCGCTGGGGGATCGCAAGAATTCTTTATCGGTTATTCCTTGTCCTTGCAGAAGGTCCGCTCATACGCGATGATCGCCCAGGCCTCTTCCTCGGTCAGAATGCCCCCCTTCACCAGAGCCGGCATGCCGGTGCCCGGGCTTCCATTCTTGACGACCCAGAACAACTCGCCGTCATTCCGTTTTTTGTGGAATTTACAGTTTGTGAAGTTGCGGGGACCTGGTGTCAGCAACATGCCCCCCGGACCGTCCCCGGCTCCGGTCTGGCCATGACAGTTCGCACAGGTGCCTTTCCCCTCGTAGAGCTCCTGTCCCTTGGCGAGCACGTCTGGTGTCACGGTGAGGGGACTCTTCATTTTTCGCGCCTCCCCCCGCTCGGCGTCAGGGACACGCGGCTTCAATGGGTCGGACTCGGGGCCTGACCAACTGACCGGACTCCACAAGGCGATGGTGACGAGACTGCACGCTGCAATGGCCCAATACTTCCCTTTCATGACTCCTCCTCCTGATAATGACCACTAATGTGACGCCCGAAGCGTATCGCGCCGCTTGATTTAGAGGCGCAGGTTGCGCATCTATGATAACACGACGGTATTTTAAGTTGCAGGGCTGGTGTCCTGTGGAGAGCGATCAAGTTCGAGGGGCTTGGGATTGTTAAAACGATCAGCCCAGAAATTCATAAGGGGCAAGACCCTTTCAGGCCTTGCCCCCTGAACGTCTACCCAGCGAAATTGCTCTCAGTCCTGTCCTCGCCACGGATCAAGGGACTTCGACGATATCCGCTTTCATCGGCCCAAGGATCGCGAGCAACTCGCCCTTTTCTTTCTCCGGCACATTGAAAGTGTCCAAGGCGGCGACCAGATCTTCGACCAGGGCATTGAACGCGGCCGTGGTAACCTTCATACCTTTGTGGGCGGTTTTCATATCCCGTCCTTCGTAGGTGCAGGGTCCACCGGTGGCTTGACAGACCTGATTCACTAGATGTTTGTTGAGCTGCTTGAGGTCGGCGTTCTTGAAATAGCCGTTGATCCGAGCGTCTCCCCCTACGTTGCTGATGAACTTGGTGACGACGGCCTGGATGGCACCCACTCCGCCCAGTCGCTCGTAGAGCGACCGTTCTGCGGCATAGGAGGCGGTGCCGCTCAAGGCCCAGAAAGATGCAACCGCGACGGTCGCACAAGCCATTTTCTTGCTCCATCTCATATCGTCTACTCCTTTGTGTGAGTGATGAACTGACAACCTTTTCTACCCCTCTTCATTCCGATTACGGGTTCCAAGGGGTGTTCGGCATCAACTGACCCTTGTAGTCCTTGGGATTATTGTTGGCAACCACCACGGCAATGGCTCCTCGCAAGGCTCCCGTCAATGAGTGAGTCACGACCGGGTAGGCTCCCGCCTCGTCAACGATCATATCAAAGGTCGCCCCGCTGCCTGGACCGACCACATAAGTCTGAACCCCGACGAATTTGTTGGAAGGATTGCCGCTTTCATAGACCGCGTCCCAAATTTCTGCGATGGGATGAATCGCCGAAAATTCGTTCGGGCCGGCGTTCACAAAGTAGATTCGTACCCGTTCTCCGACCTTGACTTCCAGCGGTTCTCCGCCGGGGAAGAAGGGATGATATTTGAAAATCCCGCCGTTAAATATGGTGTGGTCCCACTTGCGGTCAAACATGGCCTGGACGTTGTCAGGATTCTTCCACAGCTCGGACTGCACCAAGACGAATTCCCGATCGGCTTTGGGCCACACGCTCGAATCTTTGGGATCAACGATGATGGCGCCGAACATCCCGCGGGCGACGTGCTGGATCATGGGGCTTGCGCCACAATGGTAGAAAAACACACCCGGCTTCTTCGCGACGAAGGTGAATTTGTGTGTTTCTCCCGGTCCGACCGTGCGGTGATAGTTCTTCAAGAAGTCAAGTTCGGCCGCATGAAAGTCCATGGAATGGGGAAAAGCGTTGTTTTTGTCCCCGATGAGCGTGAAGTTCACCGTGTCGCCTTGAGTCACTCGAACGACCGGGCCCGGCATCTGACCATTATAGGTCCAGGCTTTGTATTTGGTCCCGTTGCCGTCGATGACGATTTCGGATTCGGTCGCTGTGAATGTGACATCATGAACCTTTGCTCCTGCAGACCCCGGCATGGTGATACATCCGCTGGCTCCGAACAAGATGCCAAGTCCCAGGGCGATGGTAAGCACACGAAACCTCTGCATGGTAGCCTCCCTTTGGATATTTGTATGGAAAAAACGCTGTACTTGAGGAGTGCGGCGACTAAAATCCCCCCCTATACCACTCGTCAAGCATCCGCCGGGTCAACTATCTACCAAATTCCGAAGAGAAAATACAAAGAAAAATTTTGCCGGAGACTCCGAATAGGGAAGCGCCATGCCTCCTTGCAGGTAAAAATCAAGGGGATAGCCAATAATGAGAGGGCGCATCCCTGAAACCGGGCATTCTTGGGTTGATGAATCGTGGGCCTGTCAAACATTCACCAAGAATTTCTTTAAGCTAAGGGGAAAGATGAGGAGAAAACTGATTTCATTATTTTGATGAGGACGATAGGAGAGGAAGGGGGAGTTTGCTGAAACAGAGAACGGCTGAACCAATTTCTGAAAAAGGTCATGAAAAGAAAAAGGGCGTCGTCTTTGCTGAGTAGAATTCATGAGACAAGGCGTTTCTTTGCAGGTGCGGGAACAAAAATTTCTAGGCGAGACAAAAGGGGGCTGGTATTCTCGGACAGACAATCCGAAATAGAAGCCGGGGTTCTATGTTCGATCTCGAATTTCCCGACGTCACGATCTACTTAGTGGCCATCCTGGGCCTGCTGGTCGTGTGGCAGTTTTATCAAATGCAGGTCATGGCGGGGCGAATTCTGGCTATTGATATTTTCGATCGTTCCGGTATCCGCATGTACATCTACATTGTCCCGGAAGACGACGACGTGTGCGAGGTGTGCTCGGCCGCGCACGGGCGGGTGTTTCTGCCGTCCTATATCGTAAAAAAAGGGTTTTCGCCGTTGCCGGAAACATGCCGGCGTCCGATTCCCTGCCTCGGCGCGCTGGTCGGGCTGTATGGAGCATGGTTGGAGGCGCGATCCGTCGTGCATCGGCTTCGAGCCAACGCCAAAAAGGGCTGGATCCAGTTGTCGGCGGAAGAGCTGCGCGCGTTGGTGAACGGACAATGGGAAACGAGCATCAGCGCCGAGACGGATCGCGTCGTGGTTCGCATGCTGGAGGCGGTCTGTTATGAAAGTATTAACCAGGCTATATCGGTTTCCGGCTATCGGTACGTCATCGACGAGGCCAAGGAGATCCGCCATCTGCTTCTGTTGGTTCCGGCCTATCTCCGCTTGACGGGGCTCTTGGCCCGCTCAGGAGATGGAGCCGGCGCGCTGGCGGTGATCGAGCGATTTGAAGCGCGATTCCCTCCCACGAAGCGGGGGCTCCATTTCCCGACCAAGGAGCAGCGTAACGTGATGAAGACACGAAAAGCGCTGTTGCTCAAGAATCGACGGGTCAACGTGGCGGCGTAGTCCGCGAACGTTAGTAGCTGGACTCGATGCTGGATGGCGCCTTGTTCAGGACGGCTGCCGCCGCTCGGGAAAGCGTGGCGTCATGGACATGGTCGAGCGAATAAACCCGAAATTGGACGAGTCTGGTCGGCAACAGATCCAGAAATTCCTCCAGGGGGTCGGTTGATACTTGCTTGGTTCCCGGATCATAGACATACAGCGGACGGCTGCGTTGATCTTTGGGATCCGGCCTCGGATCAAGCGGGGCCATGTCCACGCGAAACTCCACGTTCCGCAGTTCCTTTGGCAATTCCTTGGCGATCTGCTGCGCGAAGTGCCGGTGGCCGGGAAACGCCATGCCGCGCGCCTCTCCTTTTTCCTTGAGTGACGTGCTGTAGGCCATTTTCCACTTCACATCCCGGTCCAAGATCCGACCCCATTCCTCGCCGAGCCGTCGGCGGGCCTTGACTCCGGTGCGTCGCCAGGATCGGACTTCTTCCAGGAGGGACCAATCCGTGAGCGACCGATACTTGTCCATGTGTTTGCGCGGATCGTAGGGGAACAAGAGTTTCATCGTCTCGCCGAAGATATCGCGCAGGTGAATGTCGATGGCTCTGGTCGTGCGGTGAAAATACACGTTGGAGTAGAGGTACATGCGGGTGTTCAGAAACATTTGAAGGGCCGGCAGGCCGGTTTTATGGATCGTGAAGCCTTTGTCGGTCACGATCGTATAGTGAATGAGCCTGGTGAGGTCGACCGGACCGACGGCCACTCCGCACATGTAGGAGTCCCGCAGGACATAATCGAGGTTGTCACCCGTGTAGGCGCCGGAGATGACGGGCTGCAGGAGATCGAGCCAGCGGGGGAGGCGGGAATTATCCTTGCTTTTTTCTTTGAGAATCAGATGCGCGATTTGATCCGGGTCCAGCTCCTCCCCCTTGGCGAAGGGGCCGGACGGGCTGCGGCGGATTTTTCTGATGACGGGGCCCAAGTGCTCGCGGATGATGATCTGCCCCAGTCGTTCGTGGGTCAGGTCGAAAAGATGGAGATAGTTCTCGTCGAAGAAATGGCAAAAGGGGCCGTGGCCGATATCGTGAACCAGAGCGGTGACACGCAGCACTTCTTCGACGTAGTTGGCCGAGGGGACGTCCGGGACGATTTTTTTCAGAAACGGATAGAGATGGCGAGCGAATTGTCCGGCTACGTGCATCGTGCCGAGGGAATGGACGAACCGACTGTGCTCGGCCGACGGATACACCCAACGTGCGCTCTGCAACTGGTAAATGTACCGGAGCCGCTGGACCCACGGCGAATCGATCAAATCCTTCTCAGTTCGCTCGGAGGGGTCGGGCTCGGCGTAGGGAACGGTAAACGAAAGGTAGCGGTGGATGGGATCGGCGATGAGCGCCGATCCGTCGTAGGGGGCGTTCGATCGGTCGGTGTGATTCATGACGAATCGATCTTAGCTCACTTGGTTTGGAGGCGGCAACGACGGGCGCGACGCCCGGTCGGGCGATGCGCGATACCGGAGAATGAATGCGTATGCCAACGGGTACGACACCAGCGCTCCGATCAGGCTCAAGGCCACTCCGCCGACCACGAATGGAATCAGGTACGGCGCGACTTGCGTGTAAATTCCCACGAAACTGAGATCGTTCCACGTCAGCGGGGGAATTTCCGTCTGCCCCAACAACCGGGCGCCGGTCCAATAGGTTGCGCCCAGGATCGGTACGATCGTCCAGGGGTTGTTGACGAAGGCACCGGCCAAGAGCGCCACCACGTTGAGACCGAAGAGCCACGCGCACAGGATCGCCATGATCGTATGGAGCCCATAGGCCGGGCAAAACGCGATGAAGACGCCCACGGCGAAGGCGAGGGCGGTCCGCTGCGGCGATTCTTCAAGGCGAAGCACCTGACGCAGCAGGGCTCTGAAAGACCGGACGCGGAGCGCCGACGTCTGTTTGTTTGGAAGCGTCATGCGAAGAAGTGTTCGTAGCTGGTGACGGGCATTGGCCGCATGATGCCGTCGGTGTCTCTGATGCGAATCCCGAATCGCCGGTGCCGAACGGTGCCGATGCGGGTGATGCAAAACCCTCTCGCATGGGCCTGCCGCTCGATGGCTGCGTGCATTCGCGGTGGAGCCGTAAACAAGAGTTCGTAGTCTTCACCCCCTGCGACGGCCAAATCAACGGGCGACAGGTGGCGGCTTTCCGCGTAGGCTTGACAGGACGCCGAAATCGGGAGCGCACCGCCGTCGATCTCCGCTCCCACGCCGCTCTCTTCGCAGATGTGCCGAAGGTCTCCGGACAGGCCGTCTGAGAGATCGATGGCGGCGCTCGCCAATCGTTCCTGGTTGAGCCATTGGCCTTCCTTCACGCGGGCTGACGGGCGGAGGTGACGTTTGATGAGGGCGCAGCGGTCGGCTGGAGAGAGCGGACGAACGCGTCGGTTCTTCGAGGGTGATGATCGGCGTTCGCTCAGCAATCTGAATCCGGCTAGAGAGTCTCCCAACGTCCCCGTCACGTAGATGTGGTCGCCGATATTGGCTCCATGACGAAACAGAGCTCGACCCGCCGCCGTGGCGCCGATGAGCGTGATGCCGAGAAACAAGCCGGCGCGGGAGGCCGACATGTCGCCGCCGATCAGTGCGACGTCGTGAAGACGGCAGGCCTCCATGAGACCGTCGTAGATTGCGAAAACGGACGCTGATTTGAAACGACGAGGAATCGCAAGCGTTATCAGCAGATAGCGAGGAACGGCACCCATGGCGGCAATGTCGCTGAGATTGGCCATCGCCGCGCGGTAGCCGATCGTGGTGGGATCGGCCGTGTCGAGATCAAAATGGACGCCTTCCGCCAACAGATCCGTCGTCATGTGCCACCACGCCGGTTCTTTCGTCGCGACGACGGCGGCGTCGTCGCCGATTCCCTTGATAAGGCCCGAAGCGCGTCCGGCGAACCGACGCGCGATCGCCTGGATCAAGGAAAATTCCGCGATGGAAGAAACTTTTCGTCTCGCCACGGATTGCCGGAGTAGGGTTAGGGGGGACGATGAATCGTCGGGATACTTATAACACAGCCGGCAGTTCCAGCGCGCGGCTTCGTTCCCGCCGCCGTTTCTCCGCGTGGCCGGGCCGAGAAAGCGCCGCCGTCGACGAAGACGATTTCTTGGGCTTTGGCGCCGCCTTGGTTTTGTGCCCCAGCGCGACCTTCATCACTTCGTCCATGGTATCGACGAATAAGATCCGGATGCTTTTCAAGAGGTGCTTGGGAATTTCTTCCAGATCTTTTTTGTTGCGCCGAGGCAGAATCACCGTCGTCAGCCTGGCCCGCTTGGCGGCCAGAATTTTCTCCTTGAGCCCGCCGACCGGCAACACACGCCCCCGCAACGTGATCTCTCCGGTCATCGCAAGATCTCTTCGCACGGGGATGCCAGACAAAGCCGACGCGATAGCGGTCGCCATCGTGATACCTGCTGACGGTCCGTCTTTCGGGATGGCGCCGGCCGGCACGTGGACGTGCAGGTCTTGTTTGCTGAACATGTCCGGATTGATGTGCAGCGTCTTTTCACGGGATCGAACGTAACTGAGCGCCGCTTGGGCGGACTCTTTCATGACGTCGCCCAGGTGCCCGGTCAGGGTCAACTGCCCCTTGCCTTTCATGACGGTGGCTTCGATGTGAAGCACATCTCCTCCCGCTTCGGTCCAAGCTAAGCCGGTCGCCACGCCGACTTCGTCTTTTTCCAGTTCCGCCTCGGGCATGTGTTTCGGAACGCCGAGGTACTTGTGCAGATTGGACGGATCGACCGTGAAACCCCGCCCCTTGCCCTCCGCCACCTTTTTGGCCGTCTTCCGCATGATATTGGCGATCTCGCGCTCCAAATTTCGCACGCCGGCTTCCCGCGTGTAGTGCGAGATGATTTTTCTGATGGCCGGCTCGGTGATTTGGACATGCTGGTTGGTGATCCCGTGTTCCTCTAACTGGCGCGGGATCAAGTATTTCTGGGCGATGCCGAGCTTTTCCTCTTCCGTGTAGCCGGGGATTTCGATGATCTCCATTCGGTCGCGGAGAGCGGGAAGGATAGGGTCGATCAAGTTGGACGTGGTGATGAACATGACCTCGCTCAAGTCGAAGGGCACGCCGAGATAATGGTCGGTGAAGGAGGCGTTTTGTTCCGGGTCCAATACTTCAAGGAGGGCTGCAGAGGGGTCGCCGCGGAAATCCATGCCGACTTTATCGACTTCGTCCAGCATGAACACGGGATTGGCCGTCCCGGCCTGCTTCAATCCCTGGATGATGCGGCCCGGCAGCGCGCCGACGTAGGTGCGGCGATGCCCGCGGATTTCGGCTTCGTCGCGGACGCCACCCAGACTGATGCGGACGAATTCCCGGCCCAGCGCGCGGGCGATCGACTTGCCCAACGAGGTTTTTCCGACGCCCGGCGGGCCGACGAAACAGAGAATGGGGCCCTTCATCTTCTCTTTGAGCTTGCGGACGGCCAGGTACTCCAAAATCCGTTCCTTGACCTTCTCCAGATCGTAGTGGTCTTCGTTCAGCACTTTGGCCGCGGCTCTCAGGTCAAGGTTGTCTTTCGACCGTTTGGACCACGGCAGTTCGACCATCCATTCCAAATAGGTGCGGACCGTGGCGGATTCGGCGGTGTCCGGGTGCATCTTTTCCAAACGTTTGAGCTGTTTTTCGGCTTCCTTGAGGACCTTCTCGGGCATCTTGGCGTCGGCGATCCGTTTGCGGAACTCGGCGATTTCTTCCGTCCGCTCGTCCGATTCGCCCAGTTCTTTCTGTATCGCTTTGAGCTGTTCCCGTAGGAAGTACTCGCGTTGGGTCTTGTCCATCTCGCCTTTCGCCTGCGCCTGGATCTTTTGCTGCATGGACAGAACTTCGATTTCTTTGGCGAGGATCTCGCTGACTCGGCGGAGACGTTGAATCGGATCGAGCACTTCCAGCACGGACTGGGTCACGTCGACTTTGAGACCCAGATTGGACGCCACCATATCGGCCAAGCGTCCCGGTTCCTCGAGGTTCTCGATCACGACCATGACGTCGGGAATCAGAGCTTTGCCGAGACTGACGAGACGCTCGATTTGTTCTTTGACCGTGCGCATGACCGCCTCGGCCTCCAAGGCGGTCGCCGTGGGTTTCGCGTCGGCCAGTCTGTCGATCCGAACGGAGAAGTACGGGTCCGTCTGAATGTATTTGATGATCTTTCCTTTCGCGATCCCTTGGACCAGGATTTTGATTCGCTCGTCGGGCAGTTTGAGCATCCGCATGATGATGCCAGCCGTGCCGATCGTATGGATGTCGTCGGGAGAAGGATTCTCGACGTCGAGGGCCTTTTGCGTGGCCAGAAAGATCATGCGGTTGCCGGCCAAGGCCGCCTCAATGGCCTTGATCGACATTTCGCGTCCGACGAAAAGCGGGAGCACCATATAAGGGAAGACGACGATGTCGCGAACCGGTAGGAGCGGGAGCTGCGCTGGAATTTCGATGTTTTGGGGGACGTGGATCTCTTGCTCGTTCGGATCATTCATTCTGCGGCTCTTTCTTAGCGTTCGTCCTGATCAAAGACGGCCATCCTCGATGGACCTGAGCATGAATGAAAGAGGAGTGGCCCTTATGGGCGACGGTTTTGAACCATTGTGCGGGTTCGAGACAACAAGTATTCGCGAAAGTCGGCGCCCAACGAGGGGTTCTTGAGCGCGAACTCGACGGTCGCAATCAGAAATCCGAGTTTGTCCCCGGCGTCGTGGCGCTGCCCTTGAATTTCATGTGCGAACATCACGGATGTCCTGCCCAGCTCTTTGAGCGCGTCGGTCAACTGGATTTCTCCGTTTTTCCCCGGCGGCGTTTTTCGCAGGATGGGGAAAATCTCGGGGGGGAGGATATATCGTCCGATCACGGCCAGTGTAGAGGGCGCATCGGCGGGAGAGGGTTTTTCCACCATATCCTCGACCCGATACAATCCTTGGGCGAGCCGCTTGGGAGTCACGATGCCGTATCGACCGACGTCGGATTTGGACACGTTCTGCACGCCGAGAACCGCGCCTTGGCGTTTGCGGTAGATGTGAATCAATTGTGCGAGCGCCGGCACCTCGGCGTCGATGATCTCATCGCCGAGAATCACCGCAAACGGCTCGTCGCCGATCAGGTGTTGGGCGCACAAGACCGCGTGGCCCAACCCCAATGCTTCCTGCTGCCGTACATAGCAGAAATTGGCGAGGGTTGAGATCTGGCGAATTTGATGGAGAATTTGGCTTTTCCCGGTTCCTTTCAGGTTTTCTTCGAGTTCGACGGATCGGTCGAAGTGGTCTTCGATTGCCCGTTTGCCCCGACCCGTGATCACGATGATGTCTTCGATGCCCGATGCCACCGCCTCTTCCACTGCGTATTGAATCAGGGGCTTGTCCACCAACGGCAGCATTTCTTTGGGCGAAGCTTTTGTTGCAGGAAGGAAACGTGTGCCCAGGCCCGCTGCGGGGAGCACGGCTTTTCTGATGGTCGCGCGAGACATGCAACGGATACTATTGTGATGGGGGAGGGGATGTCAAGAAAAGGGCGACTCGCGGTCGCGTCGCCGAAATACGGGACGACGCGACCGCGCGGGAGGGACCATCAACATCTCAATATCTCCAATTTTCAAAAATGAGAGAAGCATTCGGCACCAAGTTCTTTACAATGGTCGGGCGCATCAATATAATCCGACAGTTTTTCTGGGTATGGAATCGGAGCGGGCTCGCCTTGTCTTGCCTGTCTTGACGGCGGGCGAACGTTCACGTTCCCGTCTTCTGAGTTTTGTTCTGATGCTCGAGAAGAACGCTGAGGATCGTCTTCGGTGTCGGCCGTTCGGTAACGGAACCCTTGTCGGTGACCACGACTCTCCTGAAACAATTTCGATGGCTGATCGTCCTGGCCGCGATGGGCTCCGCGCTGTCTGCGTGGTGTGAGGCGGTTTCCGAAACAATCGGTTCCAGGGTGCAGTCGATCGAGATTCGCGGAAACAAGCGCATTGAAGTTCCCGCCATCCTCGGCCGTCTGACGCTCAAGGTTGGGGATTTCTACGAGCCCGAGATCGTTCGCGGGCAGGTCAAGATTTTGTACGACTCGGGATTCTTCGAGGACGTGCAGGTCGAAACCGAATCGGTAGCGAACGGGACGGCCGTGATCTTTGTCGTGCGGGAGAAGCCCTTCATCACCGAGATCGTGTACGATGGAAACGAAAATCTCAGTGACGACAAGCTGAAGGAGAAAACCGTCATCAAAAGCCAGACGTTTCTCGACCTCCAACAGGTCAAGGAGAGCGCGGAGAGCATCCGGGCGGCGTACGAGAAAGAGGGGTATTTCAACTGCCAGGTGGTTCCGGTCGTCCAAACGTTGGATCAGGAGCGCAAACGGCTGACTTTCTTTATCAAGGAAGGAAAAAAGGCGCGCGTAAAAAGCGTGGTGTTCGACGGACTGCGCGCCACGACCAGGGACGAGCTGTTCAAGGTGCTGAGCACGCGCGAATGGGTGCCATGGTACGGGATCTTCACGCGCTTCGCGCTGCCTTCGTTTATCTCGGACGCCGGCGTGTTGAAGCGCGAGGAATTGTCGAATGATGTGGAACGGATCAGAGAAGTGCTGCTTAATAAGGGCTACTTTAACGCCAGAGTCAGTCTGTCGTCGGTCGAACTGACTGACGACAAGCAATGGTTCATCGTCACGTTCAACATTTTCGAGGGAGAACCGTTTACCGTGGCCCAGGTGGGCTTTCGCGGGCATACCGTGTTTGAAGAGGACGAACTGCGTGAGGGGATGACGATCAAAGAGGGCGAGATTTTCCAGCGCGCCAAACTGCGCGACGAAATCACCCGCTTGACCGACAAATACGGTGGCAAGGGCTATTCGTTCGCCGAAATCGCTCCCAACGTGATTCCCAATGACCAGGAGCGGACCGTCAACATCATCTTCAGCGTGAAAGAAGGGGAGATGATGCGGATCCGCCAAATCAATATTTTTGGAAACAACAAAACCCGCGACAACGTGATTCGAAGAGAAATTCGGGTGGATGAACAGGATGTGATCGATACCCCTTCGCTCAAGCGGAGTTTCCAACGGCTGAACAACTTGAATTTCTTCGAGACCGTCGAAATCCTCCCCGAAAAGGTGGCCACCGACAAGGTGGATCTGAACGTCCGGGTCAAGGAGAAACCGACCGGTCAGTTCAGCATCGGGGGCGGGTTCAGTTCGTTGGATCGATTGATGGCCATCGCCAACATTACCGAAGGGAACATCGGCGGCTACGGCTACATGGGGCGCATCAGCGGGCAGCTCGGCCAGCGGAGAAGCATGGGCACGATCACGTTCCGCAATCCGTACCTCAACGACTCGCTGACGTCGTTTCAAGTGGACGGCTATCGAACCATCACGAACTTCCTGTCGTTTTTCGAGTCCAGAACCGGCGGGAGCATCACGCTCGGTCGCTGGTTGTCGGAATACAATACGGGGAGCATCAGCATCTTCGGTGAAGAGATCAACTACCGAAGTCCGGCATTGGGGGTGTGCGAATCGCGCCCCGACATTTGCGAACAACTCGGGCGTCAATCGACGACGGGATTCAGGATCAACGCGTTTCGCGACACGCGGGATTATTTTCTTGATCCCCGGTCGGGCTGGCGGATCGGCGGCGGGTTTGACTGGGGCACGCCGTGGATGGGCGGCAGCAACAATTTCATCAAGTACACCGCGGACGTGATCAAGGTTACTCCCCTTCCCTTCGACATGAGGCTGTCGCTCCGAGGACGGTTCGGCGAGATTCGGCCGTTCGAAGGCAAGCCGGTCCCGCTCAGTGAGCGGTTCTACGTCGGCGGCATCAATACGGTCCGGGGATTTGTGTTCGGACGGGCGGGCCCCGTGGTGCCGACGACGCGCACCACAATCGGAGCCGCCAAGCAGATCATCTTCAACGCCGACTTGATCTTTACGATCTCATCCGAGGCGAAGTTGAACGGCGTGATCTTTTTCGATTATGGAAAAGGATTCGATGAAAACGAAGCGCTGTCGTTGGATCTCCGGAAAACGGCTGGATTCGAGGGGCGCTGGATTTCACCGTTCGGTCCCTTGCGCGCGGCGTACGGCATCAATCTTGATCCTCGGCCTGGAGAGCGGGGAGGCGTCTTTGAGTTCACGATCGGATCGATTTTCTGATGAAACCAGCCGACGCACGACGTGGGGGGTGGCACAGGGATGAATCGCGGCTGGGTTGAGCGGGCGGGCGGATGGACGGCGGGCGCGATGCTGGCGGCGGCGCTGTTGATGTCAGGGTGCAGCTCGTCCTGGCTGAAGGTCGAGCGGAGGATCGACGGCAGAATCGGCGTCGTCGACGCGCAGCGGGTGTTCGAACGGACCAACGCGGGGAAGAAGGCCAAGGACAATCTGCTTTCGTTTTCCAAAAGCCGCCAGGCGCTGATGGAGCTGGAGGAAAAAGAATTGCGCCGGATGGAAGAGGATTTGGTCAAACAATCCACGGTGCTGAGCCCGGCCGCCAGACGGGAGCGGGAAGAACAGTTCCGACGACGTCTGCAAGATTATCAGCAAAAGGCCGCGGAGCTGAATCGCGAAGTCCAAGAAAAACAGAAGGACGTGCTGGAAGCCTTTCGAGACAAGGTCGAACTTGTGGCGGGGAAGGTCGGGAAGCGGCTGGGGTTGCAAATCGTCGTGGACAAAAGCAAGGGCGGCCCGACCCTCTATCACGATGACACGATCGACATATCGGGTCTGGTGATCGAGGAATTCAATCGTGACTATCCATAGTATCGGCGGAGGTACGGTGATGAAAAAAGCGGGTATCGTCGCGATAGCGGGGATCTTCATGACGGCGGTCTCGATTTCGTGGGGTCACGCCGCTTCGTCGGCGAAGGTCGGCGTTATGGATACGCAGGCTGTCATGGAAAAGTCCAAAGCGGGCAAGGCCGCGTTGGACAGTGTTCGAAGTTATTCCATGACCAGGCAGAAAATCATCGACGGCGACGAACAGGAGCTCAAAGAGCTTCAGCAGGCGTTGGAAGATCCGAACGGCAAGCTCAGCGAGACCGCGAGGCAGGAAAAGCAGGAGCTGTTTCAAAGCAAGTTGGCGGCCTACGACCGGCGAATCCAGGATTTCAATCGAGAGATTCAGGAGAAACAGCGCAGTATGGTCGAGGAGTACGGGAAGAAGATCGCGGAGGCGGCGAAGGCGGTCGCCCAAAAAGAGGGCTATACGGCTATCCTCGACAAGGGGAACGAGGCGCTCTTCCGCATCGTGCTCTATCATAAGCCGACGTTGGATGTCACCGATCTGGTCATCAAGGAGTTCGATCGGCAGAATCATTAACGCATAACGCGGTGTGACAACCGCCCGAATAATGAGGAGGCAGCGCCGATGGGTAAGGTCGAACAAGTGGAAATTCAGGGGTTCCTTCCGCACCGCTATCCCTTTTTGTTGGTGGATCGCGTCAAGGAACTGGAGCCCGGCACGCGGGTGATCGCGATCAAAAACGTCACGGTCAACGAGCCGTTCTTTCAAGGGCACTTCCCCGGGCGGCCGGTCATGCCGGGGGTGTTGATCATCGAAGCGATGGCGCAGGCGGGCGGAGTTTTGGTGTTCAAGTCCGGATGGTCCTCCGGCAGACCGGTCATGTACATGACCGGCATCGACGAAGCGAAATTCAGAAAACCGGTCGTGCCCGGCGATCAATTGCGGTTCGAAATCGAGGTACTCAAAAAACGCCCGCCGTTTTGGAAAATGCAGGGAAAGGCGTACGTCGACGACGAAATGGTGTGCGAAGCGGTCGTCACGGCCATGGTGGCCGAGGACAAAGAGGGGGTCAAGAGCGGCAAATGAGACGTGGTGAGTCGCCGGGCGCTCATCCGGATTCCGGCCCATTGTCCATCATGAAGCACTCATCACGGAGGTCAGGTGTGAAAATCCATCCAACGGCGATTGTCCATCCCAAAGCGAATCTCGCCGACGACGCCGAAATCGGTCCCTATTGCATCATCGGCGAGCACGTCACGATCGGCAAAGGGACGCGGCTCTTGTCCCATGTCTCGGTCGACGGGTGGACCGAGATCGGAGAGCGGAACATGGTACATCCGTTCGCATCAATCGGCGGTCCCCCCCAGCATCTGGGGTACCGTGGGGAACCCACCAAGGTCGTGATCGGCAACGACAATGTGATCCGCGAGTACGTGACGGTGAACCGGGCGACGGTGCAAGGGGGAGGAGTCACGTCGATCGGTTCACACAACGTCTTGATGGCCTATGTCCATGTGGCGCACGATTGCCGGCTCGGCAACCATCTCATCATGGCCAACGCGGCCAGTCTGGCCGGGCATATCACGATCGACGATTACGCGATCATCGGCGGTCTGACCGGCATTCATCAATACGTTCGAGTCGGCGAATATGCGATGATCGGAGGCTGTTGCGCCATCGGGCAGGACGTGCCCCCCTTCATGCGGGCGGCCGGCGGCTATCGGGCACATCTCTACGGACCCAATACGGTCGGGTTGCAGCGGCACGGCTTTTCGATGGAGCGTATCGCCGTGCTCAGGAAAGCGTTCGACCTGCTTTTTCGCGAAGGGCATCGCATCGCCGAAGCGATACGCCTCGCCAAGAAAGAGTTCAAGGGCCATCCGGACGTGGCCAAAATCCTGACGTTCATGGAAGGCACCAAGCGCGGCATCTCCCGCGTGGTGAACGTCGATTTGGACATTGAGTTCGATCAAGAGAGGTGAGACGATCCTGATATGACCGCATCGGTACCAGTGCAAGACGGTCGCATCGGTCTGATCGCCGGCAACGGCCGGTTTCCGATCATTTTCGCGGACAACGCCAAAAAGATGGGCTTGTTCGTCTCGGCGGTGGCGCATGAGGGTGAAACGGAGCCGGAACTGGAACGGCACGTTGATCGAATCCATTGGATCAAGATCGGACAGCTCAACAAGCTGATCAACGCTTTCAAGGGAGACGCCATCCGGCAGGCGGTGATGTTGGGCGGGATCAAGAAGACCCACGTGTACAGTACCGTACGTCCGGATTTTCGCGCGTTGGCGCTGGCGGCTCGGCTGGCGTTATGGAAGGACGACGACATCCTGCGGGAAATCGCCGCCGAATTGGAACGGGAGGGCATTTCCATTTGTGAGTCCACGTTCGGTTTGCAGGGGATTCTAGTCGAGGAGGGCCCGCTTACGTCCCGCCGTCCCAACAAAAAAGAGTGGAACGACATCCGGTACGGGTGGGAAATCGCGAAGGAGGTCGGACGCCTCGATATCGGCCAATGTGTCGTGGTCAAGGATCGAGTGGTGGTGGCGGTGGAGGCTGTCGAAGGAACTGACGGGGCGATCAAACGAGGCGGGGAGCTGGCGAAAGAAGGAGCCGTGGTGATCAAGCGCAGCAAACCGCAGCAGGACTTGCGTTTCGATTTGCCGGCGGTCGGGCCTCGGACGATCGAGGTCATGGCGTCGGTCAAGGCGGCCGTCCTGGCGGTCGAACCGGGTCGGACGGTGGTGCTGGATCGGGACGAGCTGGTGCGTCAAGCGGAACATGCTGGGATTGCGGTCATCGGCGTGGCGGCCGGCGACGTCGAGCGCGAGGCCTGAAACAGGGAGCGGGCGTCCGGTCGAACGGGCAGTTCAGGTTTCCATGGCAAGTGGTGTGGGTTCGAGGCAGCGCTCGTCTCATGAGCGAACGGGAATATGGCTGCATTGAGAGCGGGAGTCGTCGGCGTCGGGCATTTGGGGCAACACCATGCCAGATTGTATGCGACGTTGCCGGACGTGGCGCTCGTCGGGGTGACAGATCGGGACCGTGGAAGAGCCGAGCTGATCGCGAGCCGGCACGGCGCACAGGTGTTCGAAACGGTGTCGGATCTTCTCCGGGACGTCGAGGTGGTCAGCGTGGCCGTTCCGACATCGGCGCATTACGAGGTGGCGCGGGCTTGTCTTGAAGCGGGCAAGCACGTGTTGGTGGAAAAACCCCTTGCCGCGCGGCTTGCCGAGGCGCAAGAGCTGGTTGAGCTGGCCAAGGCCAAGGGATGTGTGCTGCAGGTCGGCCACAGCGAACGGTTCAATCCCATCATGCACACGATGCGGCCGTACATTCGGCGGCCGGCGTTCATCGAAGGCCATCGGATCGGGCCCTACAGCGAACGGGGGACCGACGTCGACGTCGTGCTGGACTTGATGATCCACGACCTCGATCTGGTGCTGTCCTTCCGGCCTGGTCCGGTCGAGGAGGTGCGGGCTGCGGGCGTGCCGGTCCTGTCGCCCACGATCGACATCGCCAACGCCCGCATTCAATTTCAAAGCGGTTGCGTGGCGAACCTGACTGCCAGCCGGGTGTCGCTTGCGAAGATGCGGCGGCTTCGCCTGTTTCAGCGAGACAGCTACGTGTCGATCGATTTTCAATCCCGACAAGGGATCGTGGGGCGCCGATCCGGCGAGGCGGCAGGCAAACCGGGATTTGTGATCGAGGAACACAAAGGAGGCGACGACGAGCCTCTGAAGTTGCAGCTCGAATCGTTTGTTCGGTCGATCAGAGACGGCTCCCCCCCTCTTGTGTCCGGAGAAGACGGAGCGGCGGCGGTGGCCCTTGCTCATGAGGTCTTGGCGGCGATCGCTTCGTTCGTCCGGCGTCAGACGGAACGGGAGGCGTCGGAATAGGGGACATGGCCGGTGTCCGCAAACGTCTCTTGCTTGTACTTGCGGGCGTCGTCTCCAATAAGGAGGATCTCGTCCAGGCCAAGAAGGGACAGGTAAGGGTCCGGTTAAGAAGTTCCGGTTTTGGGCGTCACCGTTCGAGCGGCTCGAGGCCTCTTCTTCGACCATGAACGAGAAATCCGCGGCGTGAAGCTCCGAACTCGGCATTCGTCCCCTGTCACGCATCTTGAACGACGAATCGGATACAACTGCATCAGGCTGTGACGTCATGCCGCGCATTCTCATCGTGACCGGCGAAGCCTCCGGCGATCTTCACGGGGCCAATCTTGCCAAGGCGCTGAGGGCGTGTGATCCCGACGTAGTGTTGGCGGGCATCGGGGGGGCGGCGATGAGGGACGCCGGGGTCCGACTGGTCGGCGAGTCAGGCCATTTCGACGTGATCGGCATGGTCGGTCCGCTCATGGTGCTGGGGGTCCTCCGGCGCTTTTGGGCGGTTCGTCGATTGTTCAGATCGGAGCCTTGGGACGCAGTGGTGTTCATCGATCATCCGGGCTTGAACTTGCGGTACGCCTATTTCGCCAAGGCGGCGGGGCTGCGCGTGTTCTACTATATCGCGCCGCAAGTTTGGGCTTGGAGGCCGGGACGCATTCATTGGATCAAACGGCGGGTCGATCACGTGCTGGTCGTGCTGCCGTTTGAAAAGGCCATTTACGATCAGGCCAAGATCCCCTGCACGTTCGTCGGCCATCCTTTGTTGGACGCCGTCGCCCTCCGGCACGATCGTGACGAGCTTCGCAAGTCGTTCGCCTTGGATTCCGATGGTCCGGTCATCGCGCTCTTGCCGGGGAGCAGAAAAAGGGAAGTGGAATTGCTCTTGCCGATCTTGATCGAGGCTGCGGAAAAATTGGCTCAACGGGAGCCGCGCGCGCGGTTTCTATTGGCGCAGGCCCCCACGATCGAGGATCATCTGCTTCAGTCCCTGCTGCAAAACAGCTCGGTTTTCGTCCAGGTCGTCAAGGGGCGGGCCGGTGACGTCATGGCGGCGGCGGATTTGGCGTGGATCGCGTCGGGGACCGCAACGCTTCAGGCCGCGGTCATCGGCACGCCGCTGATCTTGGTGTATCGGACCAGCGCGCTGACGTTCTGGTTGGCGTGTTTTCTCATCCGGGTTCGATGGATCGGGTTGGTGAATTTGGTCGCGGAGCGGACCGTCGTGCCGGAGCTGATTCAATCGGATGCGACCGGCCAGCGATTGTACGAGGAGGCCCGTCGCCTCTTGGAAGATCGATCCGCCTATGATGAAATGAAACGCGGCTTGGCGAAGGTGCGCGCGGCGTTGGGCGAGCCCGGCGCGTCGCTCCGAGCCGCGGAGGTCGTGTTGGCATCATGTCGGGCCTAGATCGTTTTACGCGCCTCATGCGCTATGTGAAGCCCTATCGGGGCCGATTCATCGGGGCATTGGCGTGTTCGGGCATGGTCGCCCTGCTGAGCGGGGTCTATGCGTGGCTCGCGAAGCCGGTGTTGGACGGGATCTTTATCGAAAAGAACGAGCGCCTGTGGCTGATTCTCCCCGTGGTCCTGATGGGGGTAGCGGTCTTGAAGGCGCTCTTCAGCTACGGCGTCGGCTATCTGATGGCCTATGTGACGAATCGCGTCGTCGCGGATATCAGGCAGGAACTGGTCCGGCATTTGGTCCGCCTGCCGGTCGGATTTCACGATGCGAACACGTCGGGACGGTTGGTGTCGCGGGTGGTCAATGACGTCGGTCTGATGGCCAGCGCGGCGTCGAACGTGCTGAAGGATATTTTTCAGCATGTCCTGACGTTCCTGGCCATGGTGGCCGTGATTTTCTACCAGAACTGGAAGTTGGCGGCGATTTCGGCCGTCGTCATTCCCCTGTCGGCGGTGACGATGGTGCGGGTCGGCAAGCGGTTGCGGCGGTTGGCGACGAGCGGGCAGGAGCAGATGGGGGATCTGTCGTCGATGTTGCAAGAGACGCTGGCCGGCATTCGAATGGTCAAGGCGTTCGGGCGTGAGGACGCGGAGGCGGCGCGGTTCAAGGAATATAACCGGGCGTTCCTGGGGACCACGCTCAAGGCGAATCAAGTATGGTCGATCGGGTCGTCGCACATGGAAGTGATCGGCGTGATCGGGGTGGCGGGAATCATTTGGTACGGCGGGTATCTGGTCATCCAGGGCGATATGACGCCGGGCGCCTTGTTTTCTTTCATGGCGGCGATGCTGATGGCCTATACGCCGATCCGCAAGTTGTCCGGAGCCAATAACATCATTCAGCAGGCGTTGGCGGCGGCTGCGCGGGTCTATGATGTCATGGATCTCCCGACGGAGCGATTACAAGAGCAGGATGCTGTTCCGTTGGAGAAAATCAATCGGGGCCTCGAGTTTCAAGCAGTCTCGCTGCGCTACGACGACCACGCCGGGCCAGCTCTCAACGGAATCGATCTGTCGATTAAAGTCGGCGAGATGGTGGCGTTGGTCGGAAGCAGCGGGAGCGGCAAAACGACGCTGATCAGTTTGTTGCCCAGATTTTATGAACCGACGGCCGGCCGGATTCTGTTGGACGGCCGGCCGCTCGCGGACTACCAGTTGCGGTCGCTGCGTGCGAAGATCGGCATCGTCTCCCAAGACGTCGTCTTGTTCGACGACACCGTGAGGAACAACCTGGCGTTTGGGCGAACGGGTGCGACGATGGCCGAAATTGAGGAGGCAGCCAAGGCGGCCTATGCCCATGACTTCATCCTCCGCCTTCCCCGGGGCTATGAGACGGTCATCGGCGAACGCGGCGTGAAGCTGTCGGGCGGCGAACGGCAACGACTGGCGATCGCACGGGCGATTTTGCGGGACCCGCCCCTGTTGATTCTCGATGAGGCGACGTCGGCCTTGGATACGGAATCCGAGCGGATGGTGCAACTGGCCTTGGCGAATTTGATGAAAAATCGGACGACCCTCGTCATCGCCCATCGGCTGTCCACCGTCCAAAACGCGGATCGCATCGTCGTGTTGGATCGCGGCTCGATCGTGGAAACGGGAACCCATGAGGAACTGTTGCGGCGGAGAGGCATGTACCACCGCCTCTACACCATGCAGTTTCAAGACATCACATCTGAGAGCATGACGAGGGCGGAATGTTGAAGGGGGAAAAGAAAGATGGCTGGCGCAAGCGAGCTGTCCGGTGGGCGGCCTGTTCGTTGCTGCCTCCGATTGCGGCGGTCTTGATTCGCGCCCTGTTCTACACGATGCGTTGCGAAACTCGAGGCCATGAAGCCGTTGATGCTCTTTATCGGGAAGGTCGCCACATCGTGCTCGCCTTTTGGCACGCCCAGCAGTTAATGATCCCGATGGGCTACCGAGGGGCGGGGTCTCACGTGTTGATCAGCCAACATGGAGACGGAGAAATTATCGCCCGCATTATCGCCTGGTTCGGTCATGAGACGGTGCGGGGATCAAGCACGCGCGGAGGCGCCGGCGCGCTTCGCGCGTTGATCAAATTGGGACGATTGGGCCGAGACGTGGTCGTGACGCCGGATGGCCCCAAGGGGCCTCGCTGCCGGGCCAAACTTGGGGTGATTCAGTTGGCCAAGGCGACGGGCCTGCCGATCATTCCCCTGGCCTTCGCCTGTTCAAAAAAAAACTTTTTGCGAGCTGGGATCGATACATGGTCCCGTACCCCTTCTCCAAAGGCCTGTTCCTGTACGGCAAGCCCTTGTGGGTTTCGCGCGAGGCGGACGACGCAGCGCTCGAAGCCGCTCGCTTGGAGCTGGAAGCGACGCTTAATAGTCTGACGGAGCAAGCGGAGCAAGAGGTGTCGCGTCCGCCGACCGGCGTCGGGCGTCGGTTCGGGCCGGGCGGTTCGGAGCATTCTTCGACGGGTGTCTGAGGTGCCGTAAGACGCGAGGGGCCAGCGGCGTGGTCATGTGGCGCGTTCTCTATAACATCGGTCTCTTGGTCGCGACGCCGATCGTCGTCGGCATGCTGTTGGCAAAACCCCGATGCCGACGAGGGTTTCTCCAAAGAATGGGCTGGCAAGCCCATCCGTCCGATAAAGAACAACGAGATCGACCGGTTGTCTGGGTGCACGCGGTGTCGCTGGGAGAAGCGGTTGCGGCGGCTCCGCTCGTTAAGGCGTTGCGGGAACGTCATCCGGAGTTTTGCTATATCGTGACGACCGTGACGGAGACCGGGCGCGAGGCGGTTGAGCAACGATTGGCCGGCGTGGCGGAGCATCGGTACGCACCGCTGGATTTTTCATGGGCGGTCTCCGGCACGGTGAATCGGCTGCGGCCTTCACTCTACCTGTTCGTTGAAACCGAGTTGTGGCCCAACGTGCTCTGGACGTTGAAGGATCGAGGAGTTCCGGTGGTGCTGGTGAACGGGAGGCTGTCGTCCCGTTCATTCGCCCGTCAAAATGTGTGGGGCGTCCGTTCGTTGTATCGCTCCGTCATTCAGTCGATCACGTTGTGTCTGATGCAGGCGGAGCGAGATCGGCACCGCATCATTGCGTTGGGGGCCGATCCGGCTCGTGTCCACACGACCGGCAATATCAAGTTCGACCAACCGCTTCCCGCCGGGCAAGACGGCGCGGCGTCAGAACGGAGCTTTGGGTTGAATCAGTCGGACAAGCTGATTTTGGCCGGCAGCACTCACGCGGGCGAAGAAGAAATGTTGGTCGCGGCCTATCACCGGATTGTCGAGGTGGATCCTTCGGCCGTGTTGATGCTGGCACCGCGACATATCGAGCGGGTGGAGCAGGTGGAATCCATGATTCGCGACGCAGGTTTCACGGTTCAACGGAAAAGCCGAATCGAACAAAAGGGACGGGGGGCGCGGGTCGTCATCTTGGATACGAGGGGAGAGTTGGCCCACGCCTATCGCGAAGCGACAGTGGCGTTCGTGGGCGGCACCTTGGTGCCGGTCGGGGGCCATAATTTGCTGGAGCCGGCGGCTTGGGGAAAACCGGTTCTTTTCGGACCTTATACCGACCATTGCGCGGAAGTGGCGACCATGTTGGAAGAAGCGGGAGGAGGCCGGCGCGTAAGGGATGTGGAAGAATTGGCGCGCACGTGCGGCGAATGGCTCGCTGATCCCCATGCCCGCGAGCGCGTCGGACGGGCCGCGCGGCGCGTTGTGTCGGACAATCAAGGCGCCTTGAAACGAACACTGGACCTGATCGAATCATGCTTCACCACCATAGCGGCATCGCACCATTCCACCCAGCTTTCGTGACCTGTACGGCGAAGGAGTTGTCAAAACGCCGAGTATCGGTTGCTTGTTGAAGGAGAACGCCGTCAAGTCTATCGGACGTGAGCAAGGGAGATGAATTCAAGAAGAGACGTGCGGGGCGACCTTCAATCGCTCGGTCATTGTGTTGTCATGGCCGTGGAGATGCCGAGCTGATATGGCGCTCTTACAGCCCGGACAACCGGTCCGGACGTGGCTTCGATGGGCTGCATTTTTCTATGGCCTGCTCGTGCGTGCGCGCGGCTGGTGGTATCGAGACGGCTGGGGGACGCCGTCCCGCTTGCCCTGCAGGGTCGTGAGCGTGGGCAATCTCACCGTCGGCGGAACCGGCAAGACGCCGGTTGTCATCTTGTTGACGGAATGGTTGCAAGCCGAGGGGCTGAGGGTCGCCGTGTTGAGCCGAGGCTATAAACGGATGAAAGGAGCCGATCGGCTGCTGGTCTCCGATGGAGTCAGGTTGCTGACCGGCCCATCGGAGGCGGGGGATGAACCTTTTCTCATCGCCAAGCGATGTCCTTCCGCGATTGTGGCGGTAGGGGCGGACCGAACAGAGGTGGGCCGATGGGTCTTGGCGCGGCACAAGGTGGATTGCGTGGTCTTGGACGATGGATTTCAACACCGGAGGCTCCACCGGGACGTTGATGTCGTCCTGCTCGATGCAACCGACGCGGCGGGGCTCGACGCGCTGGTGCCGGCCGGTCGCCTGCGTGAGCCGCTGGAGGAGCTGACTCGTGCGACGGCGGTGGTCGTCACGAGGGCCGATTCGCCAGAAAACGTCGCGGCAGTTCACCGGCGGCTGAGGAAAGCCGGCGTCACCCTCAACGATGAGATCGAGGTTTCGTTCAGGCCGGAGTCGCTGGTATCGGTGCGGGGTGACGGGAACCGGCCGCTCGAATGGGCTCAAGAGAAACGAGTATGGCTGGTCAGCGGTATCGGCAACAGCCGATCGTTCCGCCGCTCCGCCGAGGCGGTAAGTGTGACGATTGTGGGCGAGACGGCCTTCGGTGATCATCATCGCTATCGCCTGGATGATGTCCGCCGAATTCGATCCGAATCGGGGGCCGCCGGCGCCGAGCTGGTGTTGACGACGGAGAAGGATGCCGGAAAATTGTCGCCCCTTCTTGAGCCGGAGGACCCCTGGTGGGCGTTGCGGATTCGCGTGGAGATCCTTCGGGGGCTGGAGCGGCTGCGACACCTGGTTCTCGAAGAAAAAGGAACAGGGCGGACGACCGATGCGTAGAGAATCGATCAAGCGGCTTGTCGTGCGGGCGCCGAATTGGATCGGCGATGCCGTCATGTGCGAGCCGGCGTTGCGCGGGCTCCGGTCGCTGTTTCCCCAAGCGGAACTAACCGTGGTGGCAAAACCCTCTGTTGCGGAGCTGTTCTCAAATCATGCAAGCGTCACCCATGTTGTGCACTACGACAATCAGCGTCTTCATGCGGGTGTAGCCGGGAAATGGGTGTTTGCCGAAACGTTGCGTCAACATCGGTTTGATCTGGCCGTCCTGTTTCAAAATGCGTTTGAGGCGGCGTTTCTGGCTTGGCTGGCCGGCATCCCGCGCCGATACGGGTATGCTACCGATGGGCGCGCCATGTTCCTGACCGATCCGGTCGCGGTTCCCGACATCCGGAGGCCCGTTCATCAAGTCGCCTATTACTGGAATCTCCTCAAACCGCTGGGGTTGAAAGGAGAACCGATGCCTCCGGCGCTGACCGTCTCGCCGGATGAGGAACAAATGATAGAAGAGCGATTGGCATTGGCAGGTATCTCGACGTCGGATTGTGTCATTGGGCTCAACCCTGGCTCTACATATGGAGTGGCCAAACGATGGTTGCCCGATCGCTTTGCGGAGGTCGCGCGACGCCTGGTCGGACGATTGCGAGAGGACGAGGGAAAAGAGGCGGCGGTCGTGATCATCGGTGCCAAGGGGGAAGAAACATTGGGCCGAGAGATCGCGACGCAGATCAATGCACGAACGGCGGTCTTGTCCGGGACGACGACGATTCGAGAATTGATGGCGGTGATCAAGCGCTGTCATCTGCTGCTGACCAACGACACCGGGCCGATGCACATCGCCGTGGCGTTCGGCGTGCCGGTCACGGCGGTCTTCGGCCCGACCGATTGGCGTACGACATCCCCCTATGGGCAGGAAAGCGGTATCGTGCGGGAGCCGGTCGATTGCGCCCCCTGCCTACTGCGGGATTGTCCGATCGACCATCGATGTATGACCAGAGTGGTGGTTGATCAAGTGTATGAGACGGCGGTGCGGCGGATTGAGAGAACAACAGGGTAAGGTGTGAATCGGTGAGAGATTCATCCAACGACCATGGCGCAAAAACCCGGCAGCCTGCCGACATGACCGCAGGCCTGGTCGGTGTCACGGTATTTCTAGACCGAGATGGAACGTTGAATCCCGATCCCGGCTACATTCGCTCGCCGGAGCAGTATGAACTCTTTTCCGGCGTCGCCGATGCGCTGGCAAAACTCAAACAGGCCGGCGCTCGATTGATTGTCGTGACGAACCAGTCGGGGGTGGCCAGAGGGTTTCTGTCAATGAGGGATCTGGAGGCGATTCATGAAAAACTCGCCCACCTCCTGGGTGAAGCGGGGGTGATCCTCGATGGCATTTATGTGTGCCCACATCATCCCGATGAGGGCTGCGAATGCCGGAAGCCGAAAACCGGCCTGATTGATCGGGCCCTCCGAGACCATGCGATCGATTTGTCGCGTTCGTATGTGGTTGGGGATCATGGGAAAGATATGGAATTGGCCAAGCGTGTGGGGGCGCGGGCCGTGTTGGTGACGACGGGGGCCGTGACGCCGCAGCAGGTGGAAGGGCTTGGTGACGTTGGGGTGGTTCCCGATCATGTCGCCTCGTCGCTTGAGGAGGCCGCGGAATGGATTCGGGGAGATGCGCGGACTCGGTTGCATCAGGAGGCTGTTCGAACTCCTGAAGGGGAACACGCCTGCGATGCACAATCGGTCTCTGAGAGCGCCCAACGGTCGTGACGCAACAACATGGCTGAGATCATGCGCGAACAACGTAGAGAAGGGGGACGAGAGGGGAGGGAGTCCTCCTCGATCCCCTGTAACCTGTGCGGGGGAACGGACGTCTCCACCCTGTCGAATCGCAGTCGCAGCGGGAAACGGCTACGGACCGTCATTTGTCGCGCCTGTGGTCTGGTCTGGTCCGATCCTCGTCCCCATGACGCCAGACGGTTCTACGAAGAAGAGTATCGGCTTGCCTATAAACACACCTACCAGCCGAAACCCAAACATATCCTGCGGGCTGGAAAGGTCGCGCTCTCTCGGCTTGAAAAGATCAAGGACCTGCTGGCAAGCCCCAAGTTCATTCTGGACGTGGGGACCGGCGGTGGGGAGTTCGCCTATCTGCTTCGATCGCTGGGGCATCAGGTCCAAGGTGTCGAGCCCAATCGGGGGTACGCCGAGTATTCGAGACGGGAATATGGATTGGCGGTGCAGATCGGCTTCGTGCAAGATGCGATGTTCCCCGCCGAGTCGTTCGACGTGGTGACGATCTGGCATGTGCTCGAACATACCGAAGATCCTGGCGCGGTATTGGCGCTGCTTAGATCCTGGCTCAAGCCGAGTGGGAGGTTGGTCGTCGAGGTGCCGAATGTGGAGGCGACCTGCCAGGCTCCCAAGAACACGTTCCATGAGGCGCATCTCTACAACTTCAATGTCGTGACGCTGCGCCGATTGGCCAAGAAGCAGGGGTTGCACGAGATCCGTCACGTCATTTCCCGCGACGGGGGGAATATCACGATGGTGTTCGGGAGGGAGGAATCGCCTCTTGCAAGTGATGTCGCCATCGATGTTCCCGGCAATTACGAATGGATCGCTCGGATCGTCCGCGGGCACAGTGCCTGGCGGCATCATCTGACGGCGACACCCTATGTGCGGGTTTGGCAACGATTGTGTCGATCGCTTGAGGAACGAAGGGAGACAGCGGCTGCATCGAGTGGCAAGGAATTGCTCGACGATCTCTATGGGCGGGAGTTGCAGACCTGTTTCTCGATTCAGTCGGACAAGGGGCTTGCTTGACCGACTTTGACCGGTTGCTCCCTGTGTAGCCGGCTTGGTAAGGGAGGTTCCGTGCGTGCCACTCCAGCCGATGGTCATTGTGCGGCTTCTCAGTTCAGTCGAGCCCGCATTCTGTTGATCAAGCCCAGTTCCCTCGGCGATATCGTCCATGCGATGCCGGTGGCATCGGCGATCAAAACCGCTTGGCCGGAAGCCCATCTGACTTGGGTCGTCAAACGTCGCTGGGCGGAATTGGTTGAGCGGATCGAGGGAATTGATCGAGTGTGGCAAGTGAGCGAAACGGTTCGTGATTGGATTGTGCAGGGACGGCGTATGCGGGCTGAGGGGGTCGATCTCGCGATTGATTTGCAAGGCCTCTTTCGCAGCGGCGCGCTTGCCTGGTTCAGCGGTGCGCCCACGCGTATCGGGTTTGCCAATGCAAGGGAAGGCAGTCCGTGGTTTTATACGAAGCGGGTCCCTGTTCCATTGATGGAGATGCACGCGGTTGACCGGTATCTGCTCGTGGCTCAGTCGCTGGGGTTGCCGTTGCCCTCCAAGCCTCCGTTTTCATTTGTTTTCTCCGACCGCGACTGGGAAATGATCGGAGATCTCTGTGTGCGGGAAAACTTCTCACTTGATCGGCCGTGGATTGCCATGAATGTTTCGGCTCGTTGGCCGACCAAACGGTGGGCGCTCTCATCGTTTGCCGAGTTGGTGGATCGCTTGTATGGAGAAGGATTAGAGCCGGTGGTGGTGATCGGGAGTGCCAGCGATCGATCTGATGTGGAACAACTGCGGGCGATCACCAGCAGTCCATTCATCGATTTGACGGGGAGGATTCCGCTCGGTTGTTTGCCGGCGTTCCTTTCGAAAGCTGCCCTCCTCATTACCAACGATTCCGGTCCGATGCATATTGCTGCTGCCGTGGGGGTTTGTGTTGTCGCCCTGTTCGGGCCGACGAGCGAAACGCGCACAGGTCCTTATGGAACGGACCATCATGTGTTGACAAAGCCTGTGTCCTGCCGTCCCTGTATGCGCCGCGTCTGTCAGCACGAGCCGGAACGGGAGTGTTTGCGCCTTATCACTCC
>JANDJJ010000050.1 GCA_024330945.1 Nitrospira sp.
ACTACGGCCACGCTTCCATCGCCGACCTCGGCCACGTCGTCATCTGCTTCGAAGACATCTCGGAACTGGCGGCGATTCGATTGGAGGACGAGCCGCTCTGGGACGGCCAGGCCAAATCCAGTCGGTATCAAAATTTCGCCGTCGGCAGGTGGTTCGTACCCCGTCACATCCGGGGCAGTGAAACGGAGGCCGTCTATGAAGGAATCCTCCGGAGCCTCTCCGAGGCGTATCGACTGTTGCACGATCCGTTAGTCGCCTGCCTCTCCGAGCGGGAACCTCGGCCGCAGACGATGAACCAGGCCGATTACCAGCGTAGGATCGCGGCGCGCGCCTTCGACGTGACGAGATATCTTCTTCCACTTGCGGCCACGACCAACGTGGGACAAGTCGTGAGCATTCGAACGTTGGAAAAACAAATGACGCGCTTGCTGTCGTCCCAATTGACGGAATTGCGAGCCATCGGCGAAAAATTGCAGGAGGCCTGCCGACGTCCGCCGGTCATGCTCTGGAATGAGCTCTGCGGCGAGAACGCCCTCTGTGCCGACCCTCTGGCTCCGACACTGGCGAGGCACGCCAAGGCCAACCCCTATCTGGCGTCGGTGTATTCGGACCTGGCTCGCCATGCGAAAGAAGTCCTGCGCGGTGAGGGACTCGACCGGCAGGATCAGTGGAGCGCCGTCGAACCGGTCGATCTGATCGAGCCCCATCATCCATTGGACGAAGTCGTCGCGACCCTCTTGTACCGTGTCGTGCACGCGCCGTATCGAGACATTCTGGCCGCCGTGCGGGAGTGGTCCGAGAAGCAAAAGCGCGAGACGATCGAAGTCGCCATCAAGCGGCGGGGGCCTTATGACGAGCTGATCAAAGAGTTTCGGAGCGGTTATGCCATTCTGTTCGACATCCTCATGGACATCGGCGCCTGGCGCGACCTTCATCGCCACAGACGTTGCCAACAGGTGCAGCAGAATTTTACGACCCTGCACGGGTATGACGTCCCTCCGCCGTTGATCGCGGCGGGTTTGGATCGGGACTATCGGCAAGCCATGGATGCCGTGCGCGGGGACATCGAGCTTCTCAAGCAGGAAGACCAAGAGGCGGCGCTCTATGCCATCCCGTTCGGTTTCAGAGTGCGGTGTCTGTTTAAGATGGACTATGCGGAGGCGGAGTACATCGCCAAGCTTCGATCCGGCGTCAAGGGCCATTGGTCCTATCGCGCGGTTGCCTGGCAGATGAAACAAAAGCTGGCCGCACGGTATCCAGCGTTGGGTGAGCTGATCCAGGCGACGCCTCCTGACGTCGAGGACACCTTGAATCGATGACCGCCCGCTCCGTATGAACCCCCATCAACTGGAATGCGAAGCCGCCATCCTGGCCGGATCGTGGGAAACACTCCTGGTCCTGGCCCAAGCCTGGAACAGAGAACTGGAAGCCGCCGGAACGGCGGATCCATGTCCCCACTTCGCAATGAACGTCGTCTACCTGTTGCAGGGGCGGTTTGCCGAAGCCTGGAAGATCCATGCAAGGTGTCTTGAGACCGCGGACGACATCGCCAGGGTCCGGTCCTGGGTCGACTCTCTCCTCGAACGGCAGTCGGACAACGGCCACGTGCATCTCGTCCGGGGCCTCTTCTTGTCCCAATCGGGTTCTTCAGAACAGTCGATGTCCTGTTACAAGGAGGCGGCGAGACTGAACCCGCAATCCTCCCATCCCCATTATTTTCTTGCCCAGATTCACCAGCGGGCGAACCGACTCGAGATGGCGATCAAGGAGTATAAAGAAGCCGTGCGGTTGGATCCCTCTTTCGCTCCGGCGCGGACCAATCTCGGCGTGGCGTATCAAGAACAGGGCCGGCTCGAGATGGCAATCAAGGAATACCGGGAGGTCATCAAGTTGCAGCCGAACGATCCGGTGGCGCACGCGAATTTAGGGTGCGCCTTGGCCGAGCAGGGCAAGATGGAGCCGGCGCTCCAGTCATACAAGGAGGCACTGCGGTTGAACCCAAACGACGCGGAGGTGCACTTTGCCATAGGGGGACTGTACGAGACACGAGGTCGGCTTGACCTGGCGCAGAGGAGTTACCGCGACGCCCTCCAAGCCGACCCACAGTTCGGTCAGGCCCATTCCGCCTTGGGGTGGTTGGCGCTCCGGCGGAATCACGTGCAGGAAGCGCAGGAGTCCTTCAATCGGGCCCTTGCATGCAACGCCGAGGACGCCGCTGCCTATCACGGCCTGGGGGAGATCTACGCCCTGTGCGGCAAGCGTCAAAGCGCCATGGAGAACTACAGCAAGGCGCTCAGGTATTATCGCGATCCGGAAAAGAAAAATCAGCTCATGAACCAGCTCTTTCAGGAAGGTCAGGTGGGGGATTAAAGGATGGAGATGGGCCAACGACGGACGCTACAGGTCGCGAATCGCTCCTTGGAGCACGGTGATCTGCGTCACGGGGTCACCGGCGTTTTTCAGTTCCGCCCTGATCTGATCCTTCAAATAGGATGAGGAGCCGACACGGTCGATGAGGAGATCGAGGAACCGTTCCGCCGGCAACAAGCTCTGTTGTTTGAGAGCTTCGACCGTTTCGTCGCCGACCGGGACGTAGGTGCTGCCGATGTGGAAAACCACGTTGTAATGCCGCCCGTTCCCGATACGCTCGAACCGTAGACCTTTCACCGCTCCCTCCTCATGACGCCCGGCGAAGTGGCCCATTCTAGACAAGTTTTTGCCTCGAAGACAAGGGTGTCCCACCCGGGATCAGCGAACGGACGGGGTTCATTGCTCCAGTGGACAGCCATGCCGATACGCCGTTAAGATGCGGCCGTATCGGCGACGGCACGGGAACATGATCGTGATGGGGCGATGACGGTCCACGACCTGATTGAATCCTGCCTCGTCCGCCTTCACGCGGAACAAAAACGGATCGTCGAAGCGGGACGGGAGCTGTGTGTCGCGGTGCCTCCGGGTCGATTGGTGCAGACGATCGGAGGCCTTCACCTGTATGAATTCATCGTGCCCGCCGGAGTGTCGCTTCCGATCGACGTCGCCGTTGCCATCGTCCCGAGCGACGACGCGGAACCCACCGAGGGGATCACCCTGCGCCAAACCGATCGGGCGGTTCTTGTGCGGACGGCGGAAATGCTCGGAGATCCCCTGCCGTCCGTGACTTTGATTCCGGATCTCGCCGGGCATCTCAAAATCACCGCCGACCGATTGGAGGACATGATCAAGAAAGGCGAGGCCTACAACCTCGGGCCGGCCGAACGATTGGTTCCCCTGTTCCAGGAGGGAGAACGGAGCGGACGGCGGATCCCTCCCGAATCGTCGGCCTTGACCATGGTGTGGCTGGAGGACCGATTGTTGCGGCGACAGCGGTTGGCTGACTTGACGGTGGACCTCGTCCGCGCCAACAAGCGAGTCCTGCTGCTCAGCCCGGACCACTACGAATCGGACCGGGCGACGGGCGCCGTCGCGCGCGCCATGAAGGCCGCGGGGCTGAGCCATCGGACGTTGATCAGCCGGTATGAAGTGCCGCTCCTTAGCGAAGACGGCGGTATCGCTCTACAGGAGCTGGGATTCGAAGCGCAAGTCCATCGATTTTACGCCAAGTCGCAGTCCGAAAAGGCATCGCTCAGGCGAAAGTACGAGCGGTTCCGAGAGCTTGCCCCGCTGATGACCTCCAAAGCGCAGAAACAGAAAGATCTGGACGAGGTTCGATTGCTCGAATGGCGACTCGTCTCTCGACTGAGGGATCTTCAGGTCCAATCGGCCGATGTCGAGACCACGCTCACCCAATACGAGAACCTGCCGTTGTTCCAGCGGTTGACGATGCAGGCGGTCGGAAAGAACAGGGAGTCCCTTGACCAATACCGCCGGCTGTATCAACGGCAGATGGAGGCATTGCACCAAGAAATCGATCTGGCTCAGGCACGGATTCGGGAATTGGCGTCGGACGCCGCCGTCTCGCGCAACTTAAAACAGGAGTACGACGAACTGAAAGAAGCCATGGCGAAATTGGGGGGAACGAAAAAAATTCGGGAACTGTTGGCCGCCGAGGCGGACCCGAACCGGCAAGCGTTCCTTCAACATCGCCGGCTGGTGGCCGCCACACCGGGGCGGGTGGCCGGCGATCCGTTGTTCGGCCGTGTGCGGTTCGACGTCCTGGTCGTCGATGAAGCGCCGCGCATCGCGATGGCACACCTGCTGGCGGCGGCCGGTCTGGTGCGCGAACGTCTGGTGCTGAGCGGCGATCCGAACGAGATCGACTCGGCCGGGCAATGGACGGTTTCCGATCCCAGCGTCTTCGCGATGCACCCATCTCCGCCACGGGCGCTTGCTTGACGCGGGAACGGAGAATTCAGGATAATCCCTCCCCCCGGGTCATCTCGACCCGGTATCGGTTTGAGAGCCGCATGGGAATGCCGAAGTGGCGGAACTGGCAGACGCACTAGATTCAGGGTCTAGCGCCCTCACGGGTGTCCGGGTTCAAATCCCGGCTTCGGCACCAAAGCTCGCTCGTCCCTCCGACTCTTTATCGCGTGCTCATGATGGCCGTCGTCGGATAAACATCCCCGGTGCTTCATGTTTCTTTGACCGGCCGGCGGCTGATCGGGCATCACTTCTCTTCAGGGGTACCGGAGAAGCACCTCCACTCAGCCGCGAGGAAGTCGAAAGCTAGACGGTGCAGGCAGTATCGCCTCTGCGCCGGATGATACTCCCCCTTGCCTCTTTGACGATTGGTGCTTCACAATGACACAGGCAGCGACGATGGTGCCTCATGGGAGTCCGATCGGCTGGGTGGAGGGGGCGGGTCACGGCGGGGAGAACCGTGCTTGCCGTGTCGGCGGCCTTGCTCCTCTCTCTCGGCGCTCAGGCGGACGATCGGGCCATGGAACGTCCGGGCTTTGCGCTCATTACGCGAGATGGCTCCGGCTCCGTCGGCCGGTACAGTTCCGTTGCGATCGGCGCCGACGGGCTCGGCCTCATCAGCTATTACGACGAAACCAACGGCGACCTCAAGGTCGCCCACTGTTCGAATCCCGCCTGTACGTCAGCCACGATCAGCACCCTGGATGACAAGGGAAACGTGGGGCTCTACACCTCCATTGCAATCGGCGCCGATGACCGGGGACTCATCACGTATTACGACCAGACGACCGGGGACCTCAAGGTGGCGCACTGTGTCGACGTCGCCTGCACTGCGGCGACTCTGACGGCACTGGATCGCCACGGGGACGTCGGGCAAGACACCTCCGTCACGATCGGGACGGACGGACTCCCCCTTATCACTTACTACGACGTCACCAAGGGAGATCTGAAGGCCGCGCATTGTAACGACGTCGCGTGCCGTACGGCGACGATCACGACCCTGACCTTTCTCCAGGCCGAAGAGGACGTCGGGCGCTTTACTTCGGTGACCATCGCCGGGGGCCAGCCCCTCATCAGCTATTACGATGTCACCGACCAGTATCTGAAGTCGGCGCTGTGCCCGGACATCGCGTGCACGGAGCCGACTTTGACGACGACGCCGGACAAGACCGGCAACGTGGGGCAATACAGTTCCATCGTGATGGGGATGGATGCCCGGCCCCTCATCGGCTATTACGACGCGACGAACGGCGACCTCAAAGTCATCCACTGCACGGAAGTCCTCTGTGTCGCCGGCACCCACACCATTCTGGACAGCGACGGCGACGTAGGTCAGTCCACGTCGATCACAATCGGCGCCGACGGCCTGGGGCTCATCAGTTATTACGATAAAACGAACGGCGACCTCAAAGTCGCCCACTGCGCCGACACGACCTGCACGACGGCCTCGATCAAGACCGTCGATCGGGCTGGCGACGTCGGACAAGACACGTCCCTCACGATCGGAACGGACGGGCTCCCCCTCATCACCTACTACGACGCCACCAACGGCGACCTCAAGGTGGCGCACTGTGAAGACCCGGATTGTGCCACGGCGACGGTGACGCCGCTGGACGGCGCGGCGATCGATGTTGGGACCTCGACCTCGATCGTCATCGGCGCCGACGGGTTGGGGTTCATCGCCTACTACGATAAAACGAACGGGGACCTCAAGGTCGCCCACTGTGCGGATCGGACCTGCGCCTCCGCCACCGTCACGACCGTGCAGAGTGACAACGATGTGGGACAATACGTGTCCGTGGCCATCGGGGCGGACGGCCTGCCGTTGATCAGTTATTACGACACGACCCACGGCGATCTGCGCGTCGCCCACTGTGCCGACGTGCTCTGTACCCAATCAACGCACCGGGCCATCGACGAAACCGGTCAAGTTGGTCAATACACCTCGATCGTGATTGGAACCGACGGCTTGGGGCTGATCGCCTACTATGACGTGACGAACGGGGACCTCAAGGTAGCGCACTGCATCGATCGTGAATGTACGACGGCCGATGTCAGGACCCTGATCGGCAAGGGCGACGTCGGCCGATACACCTCTATCACGATTGGCTCGGACGGTTTGCCGGTGATCAGTTACTACGATGCCGCCCGCGGGGACTTACGCGTCGCCCACTGCGCCGATGTGGCCTGCAGGTCGGCGCGTGACCATCTCATCGATCGCGCGGGCGACGTCGGCCGGTACAATTCCCTCGCCGTTGGAACGGACGGCCTGCCGGTGATCAGTTACTATGACGCGACGAAGGGACGTCTCAAAGTCGCCCATTGCGCCGACGTCGAGTGCCGTCGGGCAAGGACGACCGTGCTTCACGGCCACGGCCACGTCGGGCAATTTACTGCGGTTGCGATCGGCGCGGATGGTCGGGGCCTGACCAGTTATTACGATGTGGCCAATGGGGATCTGCGCGTCGCCCACTGCGTCGATGTGGAATGCCGCAAAGCCACCCACGTCGTCGTGCAGGAAGAGGGGAATGTCGGACAGTTCACATCCCTTGCGATCGGTGTCGATGGCCGACCACTGATTGCGTACTACGACGTGACGAACGGCGACCTCAAGATCGCCCACTGTTCTAACAGCCTCTGCGTGCCGTATCACCGCCGGTGACGGCGGAGAAGGCTTGATCGACCACGGCCAGCCATTCCCTCGGAGTCTCCGGCTTACAGTTGATAACTCTCCATCGGTGGGCAAGTGCAGACGAGGTGGCGGTCGCCGTAGGCTTCGTCGATCCGGCTCACACTCGGCCAGAATTTGGCCTGGAGGACCCAGGGAGCGGGAAACGCCGCCTGCTCGCGGCTGTAGGGACGATTCCACTCCGTGGCCGCGACGGCGGTTGCTGTGTGGGGCGCGTTCTTCAACAGATTGTTGGTGCGGGGCTGGCGGCCCTCGGCGATCTCTTGGATTTCTGAGCGGATGCGAATCAGCGCGTCGCAAAATCGATCGAGCTCGGCCTTCGACTCGCTTTCCGTCGGCTCGATCATGAGGGTGCCGGGAACGGGAAAGGACACCGTGGGGGCGTGAAATCCATAGTCCATGAGCCGTTTGGCCACGTCCATCGCCTCGATCCCGGCACTTTCTTTGAACTCGCGCAGATCCAGAATAAACTCGTGCGCGACCAACCCGGCATCTCCGGCGTACAGGACCGAATAGTGTTTCTCCAATCGCTTCGCCATGTAGTTGGCGTTCAAGATGGCGACCTGGGTGGCTTTGGTCAGCCCTTCTCGTCCCATCAGGGCGATGTAGGTCCAGGAGATCGGGAGGATGCCGGCGCTCCCGTAGGGCGCGGCGGCAATCGGACCGATGGAGTCAGGCCCCCCAACCTTGACGAGCGGATGACCGGGCAGGAAAGGGACCAGGTGCGCCGCCGCGCCGATGGGTCCCACGCCGGGGCCGCCGCCGCCGTGGGGAATGCAAAACGTCTTATGAAGGTTCAGATGGCAGATGTCCGCGCCGATGTCGCCGGGACGACACAGACCCACCATGGCGTTCATGTTGGCGCCGTCCATATAGACCTGACCGCCGTGCGTGTGAACGATCTGACAGATGCGGCGCACGCCGGCCTCGAAGACTCCATGGGTCGAGGGATAGGTGAGCATCACCGCCGCCAACCGGTCCCGGTGTTGGGCGGCCTTGGCCTCCAGGTCGTCGATGTTGATATTGCCTTGGCGATCACAAGCGACCGGCACGACCGTCATACCGGCCATGGCGGCGCTGGCGGGATTGGTGCCGTGGGCCGAGACCGGGATCAGGCAGATGTTCCGGTGTCCCTCGCCTCTGGATCGATGATAGGCGCGAATGACCATTAACCCGGCGTATTCTCCTTGAGAACCCGCATTCGGCTGGACCGAAAAGGCTGCGAAGCCGGAAATCTCCGCCAGCCAACCGGTGAGCTGGCGAACGAGTTCCTGATAACCCCGCGTCTGTTCTTCCGGCGCAAACGGATGAAGTCCAGCGAACTCCGGCCAGGTGATGGGCAACATCTCGGTGGTGGCGTTCAACTTCATCGTGCAGGAACCCAACGGGATCATGGAATGCACGAGCGACAGGTCCTTGGCCTGCAGTCGGTGGAGATACCGGAGCATCTCATGTTCGGAGTGGTAACGGTGAAAGACCTCGTGAGAGAGATAGGTGCTGGTCCTGGCGAGCGACGGCGGATAGGCCGGATCGATGGCGACGAGCAGATCCGCCGGCGCGAAAGGCAGGCGCTCGCTTCCCGAGAAGATTTCCCAGAGGCGGGCGACTTCCTCTTGTGAACTGACTTCATCAAGCGACAGGCCGAGGGAATCGTCGTCGTAACGCCGCAGATTGATCCCGCGCCTGCCGGCCCGATGGAGGATCTGGTCGGCCTGCGCGCCTGTGAGGGGAACGCGGATCGTATCGAAAAACAGATCGGGTCGCACGTCGAAGCCAAGCCGCCGCAGCCCCTCCGCCAACAGCAGCGTGAGCCCATGCACGCGCTCGGCGATGCGTCGCAGACCGTCGGGCCCGTGGTACACCGCGTACATGGCCGCCATGATGGCCAGCAGGACTTGCGCCGTGCAGATGTTGCTGGTGGCCCTCTCTCGTCGAATGTGTTGCTCTCTCGTTTGGAGAGCGAGCCGGAAAGCCGGTTTCCCCGTCGCGTCCTTGGAAACGCCGACGAGGCGGCCCGGAATCTGCCGCTTGTGCTCCTCCTTCGTCGACAAAAACGCGGCGTGCGGTCCTCCGAATCCCATGGGCACGCCGAATCGTTGCGTCGAACCCACGGCAATGTCGGCGCCGAATTCTCCGGGGGGCTTGAGCACTGTCAAAGCCAGCGGATCCGTGGCGACCACGACGAGAGCCCCGGCCTCATGGGCCTTGGCGACGATGTCGCTGAAATCTCCCACATATCCGTCCGTCGCGGGGTATTGCAACAAGAGACCGCACAACCGACCGCCGTGCTCGATCGCCGTCGTGACGCCGGTTCGGATGGTGATCCCGAGCGGCTCGGCTCTGGTTCGCAAGACCGCGAGGGTCTGGGGATGGCAATCTCGTGATACGAAGAACTCCGTTCGCTCTTCGCCCTTGCCGCGGGCGATTGCCAGGCACATCGCCATCGCTTCCGCCGCCGCCGTGGCTTCGTCCAAGAGCGACGCGTTCGCGACCGGTAGGCCGGTCAAGTCCGCGACCATGGTTTGAAAAATCACCAAGGCCTCCAGGCGCCCCTGCGAAATCTCGGCTTGATAGGGGGTGTACTGGGTATACCAGGCGGGATTTTCCAAAATGTTTCGTTGGATCACTCCGGGGGTGACACAGTCATAGTAGCCCATGCCGATCAAGGAACGGGCCACGACGTTCTTGGACGCGACCGCCCTCAACTGAGCCAGGATCGCCTGTTCTCCCTGATGAAGGGGAAGAGAAAGGGGTCGGCGAATCCGAATGTCTTCAGGAACCGTCGCGTCGGCGAGCGCGTCGAGTGAGTGGAAGCCCAGCGTCGCCAGCATTTCTTGGACATCCGCGTCCGTGGGCCCAAGGTGACGATGAACAAAAGAATCGGTCGGCTCAAGAAGGTTCGGCTCGGCCATGAGAAGAGTTACCTTTTGTGTTCGGACGATTGGTCAGGCGGAAAGGACGATCGAATCATACGAAACGAAAGAGTATCACGGCATCCGCCCGTTTCCAAGACACAAAAAACGAGCGGAGGAGACGACAGGCGGACGTGGTCGGTCTCTTGACTTTAAGGACGATCCCGCCAATGATGCGGAATGATGCGAAAGGTTCTCGCTGAAAGAGCGGAGAAACGCGGATGAGTCGGATGATTGGATAGGCGGCCGCCGACGGACCCGTCTTTTGTTTTATGGCCGACCCTCCTACGAATCCAATGGCATCGCAAGAAGACGGGACACCGACAATCGAACACCGGGGCTCCGCCGGCGGAGCCAAAACGGGCATGATCGCGATCGGCCTCGGCGTGGTCGTGGCCGTCGCGGTCGGCGTCGGCATGGCTCCGAGACTTATGGACTTCGTGAGGGGGCCGTCTTCATCGGCTAGGACCGTTTCTTCTTCGATCTCTTCGTCCCAACCGGCGCCGTCTCCGCCTGTCAAACCGGAGACTCCGGTGACCACGGAGTCCATCGAAACTCTGCTTGCGGACCTTGATCAAGCCGTCAAGCGAAAAGACGTCGAGGGAGTCTTGCGTCACATCGCGCCCGACGCGGTCATCTTGATTCACATGAAGCAAGGAGCTCATCACCAGACTGCGCTGCTCTCGCGCGAGGAGTATCGTAAAGCGCTGGCCGCGGAGTTCGCCTTTCTCAGCGCGGACAACTCCGCCCGCGTGAACACGAAGGTGTCGTTGGCGCCGGACGAGCGGAGCGCGAAGATCTCCTTCAAGACCACGGAAACACTCCGACAAGCCGAACGGGAATTCACGGTCGAGGGTGAGCACACTCTCCTGGTGACCATGCGCGGCGGAAAGCCAACCATCGTCTCGCTTGAGCGGGACGTTCCCGGCGACTCGACCTGACACGTTTTTTCCCCCAGGTCCCCATGCCCGCGACGTGCGTCCGATCCGCAAGTGCGCCGACGCGCGCGGTCCATCCGCTGCAAGACAAGATTCACGCAAGGTGGTTTGGTATAATCACGCCCTGTCCCGGGATGTCCATGCGAGTCCTCGTCATCGAAGATGAAACCAAGGTCGGGTGTTTTATCAAGCGGGCGCTCGAAGAGGAGAGTTACGCCGTCGATCTCTGTGAGGACGGCGCCAAGGGCCTTGAAATGGCGCTGGCGACCAATTATGACCTGCTGGTCGTGGACTTGATGTTGCCATCCATGTCCGGCATGGACATTCTCAAAACCATCCGCCGCCAACGCATCCACACGCCGGTCTTGATTCTCTCGGCCCAATCCCAGGTCGATCAGCGGGTGAAGGGGCTCGATGCCGGCGCGGATGACTACCTCACCAAGCCCTTTGCCATTGACGAACTGCTGGCTCGTGTTCGCGCGCTCCTCCGTCGCGGCACGACGGAGAGCCCGGGCATTCTTCAGGTGGACGACCTCGTCTTAAATCCGGCCACCCGCGAAGTGACCCGCGGCGGCCAGCGGATTGAGCTGACGCTGAAGGAATATGCCTTGCTCGAATACCTGATGCGGCATACCGGGCGGGTGTTGACCAGGCCCATGATCTCCGAGCACGTCTGGAATCAGGATTTCGATACGTTCACCAACGTCATCGACGTCTACGTGAACTATCTGCGCAACAAGATCGACCGGGGACGCGCCAAAAAATTGATCCACACCGTCCGGGGCAGCGGCTATATGCTGAAGGCCGACTGACGAACCTCTCATCGCGGGAACGATGATGGCGGCCCTGGGAACGATTGCGAAACGCCTTCGCTCGGGAGCGTGCTGATGCCGCTGCGGCTGCGCCTCACGCTGTGGTATGGCAGCGCCCTCGCCCTGGTCTTGGTAATCTTTTCCGTCGTGCTGTACGCCATCATGGCCCGGAATCTGCGCGACGCCGTCGATCAATCGTTGGAAGAGACCGCCATGACCGCCGTGCGCTCGCTCGAGGAGCGGGGTTTTCTGCCGCTGCTCGACGAGGAGGAGCTGCTGTCTCAGTTTCCCGAGCTGGCCCGGATCGACAAGTTCTTCCAAATCTTCAGCCCCTCCGGCACGATCACGATTCGTTCGCCCAACATCAAACAGCACGACCTGCCGTTGAGCCGGATCGCCCTCGAAACCACCTTCAACGGACGGAAGATCTTTGAGACGGCCAAGTATCCCAACGAACCGCAATTGCGCTTGATCTCGGTGCCGATCAACTACCGGGGCCGGCTTCTGTATATCGTGCAAGTCGGCACGACGATGGAATCGATCGAGCACACGCTGGACTATTTTCTCATCGTGCTGATCGTGGCCGTGCCGGTCGCCTTGGCCGTTTCGTTGGGAGCCGGATGGTTCCTCGCCGGGCGGGCCATGCGGCCCGTGGACGCCATCACATTGGCCGCGCAGCGCATTGCGGCAGGCGATCTGAGCCAACGCCTCACGATCCCACCCGCTCAGGACGAGATCGGCCGGCTCGCCGAGACGTTCAACGACATGATCGGCCGGTTGGATATTTCGTTTCGGCAGATCCGTCAGTTCACCAGCGACGCGTCGCACGAGCTGCGGACGCCGCTCACGGTCATGAAAGGCGAAACGGAATTGGTGTTGCGGAAGCCGCGTCCCGTCGAGGACTATCGGTCGGTGCTCGAGAGCAACCTCGAGGAGATCGACCGCATGACCGACATCGTGGATGAATTGCTCTTTCTCTCCCGTGCCGATATGGGCGAAGTCAAAATGGAATGCAGGCCGGTCGCCCTCGAAGCCCTGGTCGAGGACATTCACCGTCAAGCCACCTTGCTGGGGCAGGACCGGCGGATCGAGGTGACGTTGGGGACAGTGATGCCGGCGGTTGTGCAGGGCGATGAATTGCGCCTGCGCGAACTGTTGCTCAATTTGGTCGAAAACGCCGTGAAATACTCCAATGCGAACGGGAAGGTCGAGATCAGTTTGGTGACGGACGGCCAGCACGCGATTTTGTCGGTGTCCGATCAGGGGATCGGGATCCCGACGGAAGACCTCCCCAAAATCTTCAACCGCTTCTACCGGACCGACAATGCCAGGACTCACACCAAGAAAGGAACGGGATTAGGACTGGCTATTTGCGCCTGGATTGCCGAATCGCACAAGGGGCGTATTCACGTGCAAAGCCACGTGGGGCGCGGCTCCACCTTTACGGTGACTATTCCGCTGGCGCAGAGAGCGGCAGAGTCATCCTAGACGGCTGACGCGATGTCCGCCTGCGTCACGCCTCGATCAGCCGGTACCGTCCGAGACCGAAACTCGTGCCTTTGCCGGCGTGGGCGACCTCGCCCAGACGGAGCAGCGGCAGAAACGGAGCCAGCGACCCCTCGAAGACGATGGAGCCGGTCATGCCCCCCAATTCCATGTCCGTCCGTTGACGGGAGGAATACCGGGTCCAATCCGACCAGGTGAGCGACGAAGAGACGGTCCGCACTTCCTCCGCCAGAGCGATCCATTCGCGGAACGAGACATTCGACGGATCGCCGTCACAGTGAAAATACGAGAGACCGGCGAGCCGCCGCAGCAGCGACCGGACGAGAACGTGAAAATCCAACGTGGCCGAGAGCCGCTCCCGGTAACGGACGCGGAGCGGAGAGAGGATCTCGATCGCGACACGTTGCGAGAAAGTCGGCTCACCGACCGCTGGAGGAACGCCCGGCAGGACACGTCGCTCGGTGAAGGTCTCGACGCCCCGCAACGTCCGCTCATCGGCGGAATACAGGGGGTGTCGATGACCGTCTAGCCAGCCGTCCACCGCGACAAGCGATGCTGTGACCCGCCGACCTCCCAGTCCGGTGCGTCCCATCCGCTCCAACGCAAAGATGAAGTGCGGCAGCCATCCCACCGTTCTGCCAAACAAGGTCAGTCCGAGGTCCAAGGTCCGACCGGCCTCGATGGTTCGCCCGCCGTTCGGCGGTATCAACACGAAGGGGTGAGGCGCCGCCGGATATTTGCGCATGATCTTCGTGTCCGTAGGAGGCGGCGTCTCAAACACCCACGGATACACACACCGGTCGCGCAAGGGACAAGGCAGACAGTCGTGGGAGCGCGTGACGCAGACCACCCGCCTCAGCGCCCAGCCGAAGGAGCCGCGGAACAGAGACCCGGCATAGGCAGGGAGCATGAGCGAGCCGTCGAGTCGAAAGGTCGCAGTGAATCGACCGAACGAAAGGGGCAAGCCCGTCGCATGACCGCGGTCACGGAGAGAGGAATCAATCACGGCAGCATCACCATGGCGCCGTCCGGCGTTCGGTCGCCTGATCCGAGGGAGGTGATGGGTCGATCGGATGGCAGCGGATAAATCCGGACATCGTCGGCCTTGACGTCGATCAGCTCCGCCAAGCGATCGATCGCCTCCGCTCGCTCCGGCCAGGTCCACGAACACAGAAAGACGGAATACTGCATCGGTACGCCCACTCCCTTGAGGTAGCGGTGCACACGGGCCAATCGGCTCTCGTCGGCAATGTCATAGCAAACCAGGTAGCGCGTTTGCATCAGAGAATCCTTATGGCTCCCGCAATAACTCCCCGTACTGATCAAGCAGCCGACCAAGCAACCGGGCCAGGCGAGGGCGATGCCGCTCCAAACACTCCGCGACGTCAGGAGGCAGCGCTGCCTCGGTGTGTTGGGTGGGGCATCCCCGCTCAAGCCAAAGCTGATCGGCGTCTGCACGGATCGCCATGGCACAATCCTTGACGAAGCCGAGCGGCTCTCCCCGGTGGATTACGCCAACATGCGGGTCCCACCCTCGTTCGGTGATCCGGTCGAGGATCAAGGTGCCGATGGCCGCGTGGAAGAGACATCGCTGGCGGGGAACGGCGCCAAGCAGGCGGCCGAGACGCTGGACCCACTGTTCATAATCCATAGTCCGCACACCGGTCCGTCTCCAGTGGACGGCTGTCGCAGCATCCAGACGTGCCGCCACTGCCAGCCGTCGCCCCCGTTCCCAAGCCCGCAACCAGCTTGAGAGCCGCTCCCGCACCGGCGGAAGTTCGATCGCCCCGACTTGGAGCCCTCGGCGGGCGAAGAGGCCGGAGGCGCAACCGACGACCATTGCCATAGGTTGCCCGTTTCGACCGACCAGTGTAACCGGCACGCCCCGCTCGGCGAAGGCCGTGAGGCTCTCGGTGTCGAGTGCGACATTGCCGGCGATGAGCACGCGCCTGATCAATCGCACCGGCACGCGGCGGCCGGCAGAGCCAGGCTGTTCGATCCAGAGCGACGGGCCGTCGCGACGGACGCGCAACCCCTGCCGTTCATTGAGAAAGAGAGTCCGTTCCATCGTTCAACAACCGTCGAGCGAGTGCCTCGACGGTTTCCCGCATCCATCCCCGATGTAAACCAATCCACTGTTCGTACGCCTGATAGTAGCGGCCGCGCGCGGCTTTTTTGAGCGAACAGCCCGGTCGGTCCTGATCGGACGCGAAGTCCCGGCCTTCGAACTG
>JANDJJ010000051.1 GCA_024330945.1 Nitrospira sp.
TCGGGCGCCGACCGTCACCGAAATGATCATGGGCAGGCGACGAGCGGTTTCTTTTGCGGCATACCTTGCTCCGCTCTTGATTCGAGCTGTCGGATAATTCCTTCGAGTTGTTGTTCATACAGGAAAGGGAGGGGAGGAAACTCGATCCCGATTCCCTGCGAACCGGCCCACCGGACGATGGCGCCCCGGATGTGCAGCGGCGCGGGAAGATCGGGAAGATTCAGTTGAAGATCCACCTTCATGCCGGCAAACGCGGGAAAGGCGCTTTGCACTCGGCAACCCTTTCGTGAGAGATCGAGCGATTTGCTGATGGTGTGACTTTGCTTTCGATGAATGACCATTCCGGAAAACGACGCGGGGAATCGAGGGTGTTTTCGTACGACCATGGTCGGCTCCTTTTTAAAAATGACGGTACACGCCGTTGGAATCTCATGCAGACTCCGTACCGCTTCGAGAGATCCGGTTGTATTGTGTTTGTGACGGTTTTTGCCGTCGATGCGCGTCATTGCGTGGATCGGCGTTCATTTGTGCTCGCGCAAGAAGGGATTTGACCACGAACGACGGACTCTTCGGCGGATGAAAGCTGTTTCCGGTCCGCCCATCATCACCATAAGAAGAATGAGGGACATGACGCCATGAAGACGGATGCTTCTTTCGTGACGGAACTCTCCGCGGCGACAGCCAGACGGCGGACCTTTGCCATTATCAGCCACCCAGACGCAGGCAAAACCACGTTGACCGAGAAGCTCTTGCTCTATTCTGGCATGATTCGAACCGCCGGCATGGTGCGTGGTCGCAAGGGGATGAAGGCAACGGCCTCGGATTGGATGGGTATGGAGCAGGAGCGGGGCATTTCGATCACGGCCTCGGCCATGCAGTTTCCCTACAAACATGCCGTCATCAACTTACTGGATACGCCGGGGCACCAGGACTTTTCAGAAGACACATACCGCACGCTCACTGCGGCCGACAGCGCCATTATGGTGCTCGACGCGGCCAAGGGCGTTGAGGCGCAAACGCGCAAGTTGTTCGCCGTCTGCCGCATGCGCCGCATCCCGGTTCTGACATTGATCAACAAGATGGACCTGCCTGGCCGCCCTCCGCTCGATCTGATGACCGAGGTGGAACAAGCCTTGGGCATCCAAGCCAGCGCGATCAACTGGCCAATCGGGTCGGGAAGCGACTTCGTGGGAATCGTCAATCGAAGCGACGGCCGCGTGGAACTCTTTGAAAAGACGGCTCATGGAGGAGCCTCCAAGGTGAACGTCGAAGTACTGACATGGGACGAACTTGATCGAAGCGGGCGACTCTCCGAGGACGTGGCGGCACAGGTTCGGCATGATTTGGAGCTGCTTGAAATCGCCGGAAACCCTTTCAGCAAGGAACGATTTCTTCACGGCGAGATCACGCCGGTCTTCTTCGCCTCCGCCTTGACGAATTTCGGCATCGAGAGTTTCCTGGATGCATTCGTGGATCTGGCTCCCTCTCCGGGCAGCAGACCGGCCGACGGCGACGACGGCGCCGAACTCTTTATCGATCCGATCGAGCAGCCCTTCAGCGCCTATGTTTTCAAGCTCCAGGCTAATATGAATCCCAAACATCGCGACAGCACGGCGTTTTTGCGGGTGTGTTCCGGACGGTTCCACCGGGATATGCTCGTCAAGCACCATCGTCTTGGGCGAGAGGTTCGTCTGTCTCGACCGCACAGTCTGGTGGCGCAAGAGCGGAGCACGGTTGAAGAAGCGTTCCCGGGCGACATTATCGGCGTCATCAATCCCGGCATCTTCGCCATCGGCGACACCATCTCGGTGACGGGTGGGTTCAACTTCAAACCGCTGCCGCAGTTTCAGCCGGAGATTTTCGCGCGTATCAGGCCGACCGACGTCGGCAAGCGCAAGACGTTCGACAAGGGCATACGACAGATGGCTCAGGAGGGGACGGTTCAAATCATGCAAACCGTTGCCGGGCAAGACCCCCTGGTCGCGGCGGTCGGACGACTGCAATTCGACGTTCTTCAGTACCGCCTGCGGCACGAATACCACGTTGAAACGATTCTGGACCCCTTGCCGTTTACCTGCAGCGCCTGGCTGGAGGGAGACCTCGACACGTTCAAACCGCCATCGGCTTCGATGATTGTCAGAGATCAACGCGATCGATTGGTCGTCCTGTTCGGCGACCACCTGATGAAAACGATCGCCAGGGACCGCAATCCCAACCATACGTTGAGGGAGATGGGATAGGAGGAGCGAACCTTCATAAAAACGATGAACCTGTCCGGGTGAGACGGAGTCCGTAGAAGTCGCACACCCGGATCAGCGCGGGGCGGTGGACTTCATCAGACTGTCGGCTTGCGGCGGGAGAAATCCGAGGTATCCGCGATGGCGCTCCGCCAATTCCAAGACGGTGAACGGCTGGCCATCGACCGTCTCCGGAGCCGAAAACACCTGCCGGAGACGATCGCCTCGATTGCCGACGATCGTGCCGGCAAACACCACGCCTTTCAGCTTGAGACGATCCACCGCCCACTCGATATCCTCGACGCGCACCGCCACGTGGTGAAACACCTTGTCGCCGAATTTCCGAACCCAAGCCGGGATGATGCTGGTTTTTCCTCGATCATCGGTATAGGCCTGGTCGACAAAAAGAGCGGGGTAGCCGGCCTTGCGATAGACCTTGGCGTACCAATCGTCATAAGAGATGGTTTCGTCATAGACGTAACCCAGTTCGACGAACGGCTTCGCCCCTTGCTCGATATCGAGCGTCCGGATCGTTACATGATCGATGACGGGAGTCAGTCCGACCCCCGCGTCGTCAAGCATGTGTTTGAGAAGAGACGCGGCTCGATTGTGGGAAGTGTAGTCCGTCACCATCCGTTGCAATAGCTCATCCAGTGCCTTGGCTTGGTCCATAATAGGGCTCCTGTAGTCCGCTCACCAGCCGGCATGTGTTCCGCGTCGGTCTCTTACAAGACGTCGCCGGTCCACAGCGGGGGATTTTTCGAGAGCTTACTCGCCGAACTTAATGCCCTGAGCCAGCGGGAGATCGGCGCTCCAATTGATGGTCGTCGTTTGGCGTCGCATATAGGCTTTCCATGCGTCCGATCCCGCTTCTCGACCGCCGCCCGTTTCTTTTTCTCCTCCGAAAGCGCCGCCAATTTCAGCCCCCGACGTCCCGATGTTGATATTGGCGATGCCGCAGTCGCTGCCGGAGGCCGAGAGAAACTGCTCGGTGTGTCGAACGTGATTCGAGAACAAGGCTGATGAAAGTCCTTGCGGCGCGTCGTTTTGCATGGCGATCGCTTCGTCGAGAGTCGAAAACGTCATGACGTAGAGAATGGGGGAGAAGGTTTCCCGTTGGACGACGGGCCAGTGGTTTTTGGCTCGGACGATCGTCGGTTCCACAAAGTGGCCGGTCCGATTCAAGACGTGACCGCCATAGAGGATCTCCCCCCCCTCTTTCTTGATTTCTTCCAATGCAAAGACATACGCCTGAACGGCGGCTTGATCGATGAGGGGGCCCATCAGGACATTGGAGTCGAGCGGGTTACCGATGCGTACTTGGCCGTACGCTTTGATCAGCCTGCTCGTCAGTTCTTCGTAGCGCGATTCATGAACGAACAGTCGTCTGGTCGTCGTGCACCGTTGGCCGGCGGTCCCCACGGCGCCGAAGACGATGGCCCGCACCGCCAGGTCCAGATCGGCGGTCTCATCGACAATCACCGCGTTGTTGCCGCTGAGTTCCAACAAGGTCCGGCCCAATCGTTGCGCGACGACGGAAGCGACGTGGCGGCCGACGGCCACGGAGCCGGTAAACGAAATCAGCGGCAGTCGCCGATCCTGCACCATTTGCTCGGCCAGGTCGACGTGATCCGTAATGAACAGCGAAAAAATGCCGGTATAGCCCTGTTGCTGCATGACCTGATTGCAGATCTTCTGAACGGCGATGGCGCACAGCGGAGCTTTCGGCGAAGGTTTCCACACGACCGTGTCTCCGGCCACCGCAGCCAGAAAGGCGTTCCAGGCCCAGACGGCCACGGGAAAATTGAAGGCCGTGATGACGCCGATCGGTCCCAACGGATGCCACTGTTCGAACATGCGATGGGCCGGCCGTTCGGATTGCATGGTCAGGCCATACAACATCCTTGATTGGCCGACGGCAAAGTCGGCCATGTCGATCATTTCCTGCACCTCGCCGTCGCCTTCGGCCTTGATCTTTCCCACCTCCAATGAGACCAAGGTGCCCAGTTGATCTTTCTTTTCCCGAAGGGCTTGACCGATCAATCGCACCACTTCGCCGCGTTTAGGAGCCGGCACCATACGCCAGGTTCGAAATGCTTCAACCGAATCTTTCAGTATTCGTTCATAATCCTCGTGAGAACAAGGCGAGACGCCGGCCAGCGTCTCACCGGTGGCGGGATTGATCGATTGCAAAATAGGTCGATCGCCTTGCCCGGACCACCATCCGGCTCCGGTGCTGCCGCCGGAATTGACGGCTTGAATACCGAGATCTTTAAGGGCGCTTTGAAACGTCGTCATCGAAAACAGGCTCCAAATTCGTTATCGAGAAAATCCTTCAAGGGAATCGATTCCTGCGTCACGAATCCATGGTACTGCGATGGCCGACTCAACACAAGATCCATGACGCAACACGCGCTCGATGCCGTGGTGACCTGAATGGCGGACCACAGTTTCCCTTTGATACATTGGGGATAAATCTTTTTAACGTAGTTTTCCTCGAACAGTCCCCCTCCTTGGGTTCCCGTCACGGAGGCATAAATCAGAACGACGTCCTGGAGCGTTTGTGGAATGGCCCGTTCAAGGATACGCTTGAGTGTTTCACGGTCTTCGTTGAGTTTGAGATCCTTCATGAGCAGTTGAATTTTCTCGCAGTGCCCCGGATACCGGAGCGTTTTATAATTCATGGTCTTCACTTTTCCGGCATAACTGTCCGCCAATGTCCCATGGCCTCCCGACGTGTTAAAGGCTTCGTACAACAGGCCGTCCACCTCGATCGTCTCATAACCTTCCAGCGGTTGAAGGGGAACTTTCTCACCCGCTTCGATGCCGTAGCAAAGATTGCCGTATTCGTTGATCAGCCCGTCGGTCGACCAGGTGAGGGAGTATTTGAGCGCATTGCTGGGGTGCACCGGCAAGGCCCCGACTCGCATTTTCACCGTATCCAACTCCTCAAAGTGCGTCATCAAGTCATGCGTCACAATGCTGATGAAGCCGGGCGCAAGACCGCATTGCGGCATGAAGACGCGGGCGGCGCCGGCGCTCAACACCTTGATCTGGTTCGTGACTTCGACGTCTTCCGTCAGATCGAAGTAGTGCAGGCCATGGGTCAATGCCAAACCCGCCACCGTCAGGTTGCAAAAATAGGGGAGGCACGACAAGACGGCCTCAAACGGATGGGCCGAAAGATAGGCGCTGACGGCGTCCGGATGGCGGACATCAAGCAGGCAAGGCGTGACTCGCTCCAATCCAAGATTCTTAACGAGACGTTCCGCCGGCTCGATCCTCATGTCGCCCAGATGTACATCATAATCTCCCCGCTGAGAAAGCAGACAGGCGATCAACGACCCGATTTTCCCCGCTCCAAGCACCAGTACGTGTTTCATGATGAAGGATTATACTCGATCATTGAAAGGCGAGCATCCGCTTCAAGATGAAGCGAGCAAAGAGTTGAAGGCATTACTCACTGTCTGATACATCAATGACGTACGAGAGCGGACGGGGTGCTGTCTCGGCTTCGATTCGGCTGAATCGAAATGGCGGAAGGTCGGCTTGCAGCCTTCGCAGCAGGGTCGTCATTTTCATCGTGGCCGGTACTTCGCACAGCCACACGTGCATGCCGGATTCCAGCTCATCAAAATGGCGTTGCACTCGAAAACCCGGTTGCTCCATGAAATAGGCCGAGAGAAATCCGTTCACGGCTGTCACCACCCAAGGATGCTCCTTCCAGTAACGATAACTGATCCGAATTTCGGCGAGCGTGATGTCGTCTCCCGGCAGCATGGTTGTAATCTAGCAATTCTCCATTGTGCCCGCCACCAGGAACTGTGTAAGGTACGGCCTTCGCGAAGGAGCGGCTCCGATGACGTTAACCGCATACAATCACATATCGATTCCTTTTTTCATGTACGGAACGGCTTGGAAGAAAGAAGCCACCCCATCGTTGGTCCTCCAAGCCGTGGAGGCCGGATTCCGAGCGATCGATACGGCCAATCAGCTCGTTCATTACGACGAGGCGAGGGTCGGGGACGCGCTGGAACAGCTTGCGCAACGAGGCATCGCGCGCAGCCAGTTGTTTCTTCAGACCAAATTCACCCCCCTTCACGGCCACGACCATCGTCTGCCCTATGACCCCCGCGCGAGCCTCGCCGAGCAGGTCCGTCAATCATTCGCCGGCTCGCTTGATCATCTCCGCACGGATTATCTCGATTCCTATGTGCTCCATGGTCCGTACTTCCGCCGTGGACTGGGTGAGGAAGATTGGGAGGTCTGGGCTGCCATCGAATCGTTGTATGTCGCGGGAAAGACCAAGATGATCGGCGTGAGCAACGTCTCGGCCGAGCAACTGACTCTCTTCTGCGAGCGAGCCAAACACAAGCCGATGGTCGTGCAGAACCGGTGTTACGCCGCGTTGGGATGGGACAAGGACGTCCGAGAGATTTGTCGGAGGCACGGCATCATTTACCAGGGATTTTCGTTGTTGACCGCGAATCGAGCGGTGTTGATCGACCACCGAATTCGAGCTATGACGGCAAGATACCGGGCCACTCCGGCTCAACTTGTTTTCCGATTCGCGATGCAGGTAGGGATGTTACCCATCACCGGCACGACGAATCCTGAGCATATGAAAGAAGACTTGCTCTCGGATCGATTCACCTTATCGGTGGAAGACGTGAAACAAATTGAATCAATCAGTGATTCATGAAAGTGTCGGTCAAACGAATCTATGAGCCTTCGGCCGAGTCCGATGGTTTCCGTGTGTTGGTTGATCGCCTATGGCCGCGGGGGGTATCGAAGGAGACCGCGCATATCGACCTCTGGCTCCGTGAGATCGGCCCATCAACTGCTTTGCGCAAATGGTTCAACCACGATCCCGCCCGCTGGACCGAATTCCGCCGTCGTTACCACCTTGAGCTGAAAGACAAATCGAACCTCCTGGCATCCGTCGTAGAACAGGCTCGGACCAAACCGATCACGTTGCTTTATTCCGCCAAGGATGAACGCCACAATCAAGCCGTCGCCCTCCGGAGTTTTCTGCTCAACCACGCCGCTTTTTCTCACCCCCACGTCTCCCCGAAGACGACGGCGGAAGTCTCGTCTGACAAAAAACGGCGGAAACCGAGGTCTCCATAAAGAACCTCTCCGGGCCCAATCGAAATGGATCGTTCGTGACATCACTGCCACGATAGTCGCGGGGAAACATTCTCCCGTCAATCGACCGGACAGCGCCTCTTTTGCTCTTCCCGCCCTTGCCGCCCTTGCATCCTTTTTCCTGATGCTCCGTCTTGAAAGATGAACGGCGGAATGACCCGTCGCTCAATCTCAAGGAGGTTCCTATGCGTCCCCATATTTCGCTCGATGTGCGCGATGTCGCCAAGTCGGCGGCGTTTTATGAAAAAGTGTTCGGCGTGAAGCCGCAAAAACAGACGGCCGACTACGCCAAATTCGACCTGCGGATGCCCCCGCTCAATTTTTCGCTGATCTCCTCGACCGGAGAAGTGAGTTCCGTGGATCACTTGGGGATCGAGGTCGAAACGGTCGATGAGATCGCCGCGTGGAAAACTCGCTTGCAGAAGCGGGGCATTCTCCAAAAGGTCGAAGAGAATATCGCCTGTTGCTTCGCCAGACAGGATAAGCTTTGGTTCAGCGACCCGGACGGGAACGCGTGGGAGATCTTTACCGTCCATGAGCAATTGGAGGTCACGGAATCTCTGAGTCAGACAGGCTGCTGCGTGCCGAAAAGGGCGGGTTCTCCTGAACCAGCCACTTGCGGAGCGTGAGCCGGAGCAGTACCGTGTGGGCATCCACGGCAGAGAGGCCACCATGACAACCAAGACGGAAGAACTCTGGCAACTCGTTCATGATGGCCTCCGCGCCTTCATCGCCAAGCGGGTGAACGATCAGGTTCATGTCGATGACATTCTGCAAGACGTGTTCGAGCGCGTCCATCGGCAGATGGACAATGTGAAAGATTCCAGTCGCATTGTTTCTTGGGTATATAAGATCACGCGGAACGCGATCATTGATTATTACCGGAAGTCAAGAAAACAACGTGAAACTCAAGTTGGGTTGAGCGCGGAAGTTGAAGCATTGGTTGAAGTACGAGAGGACTCCGGTAGTACCGACCAAGATGAGCCGGGCGGGGTGCATGTTGAACTCGCCGGTTGCCTGCGCCCCATGATTGAACGGCTGTCCAAAGATTATCGAGAAGCCATTGTTCTGGTAGAGCTCGACGGACTGACGCAGCAGGCCGCAGCCAAGCACATGGGCATTTCGTTGCCCGGCATGAAATCCCGGGTGCAGCGGGGGCGCAAACAGCTCAGGCAAATGCTGAATGACTGTTGCCTGATTGAGCTGGATCGTCGAGGGGGAGTGATCGAGTTTTCCCCACGTCCAGGTGTCTGTGATCCCTGTCAAGGTCGTCGGTAAGCAGATCTCGATGATGTTACCGAGGAAGCGTTGATGATGCTCTCAGATGCCTTCGGAAACGAGGGAGCTCGGAGCGCATCATGCCGTGGGCATGATTGACTGAGATACAACAGCGACAAAAATCAGCAGACTCAATTCGGGGTCCTGATTCTCGACCAGCCACATGGTCATTTTCATAGACGTGCGTTGAGACGACTCCGACTGTGGAGGGGAAGGCGTCAATGATGAAGGTTGCCGTCGGCGGCGGAGGACCGGCCGGGCTTACGGCGGCCGAAACGGCCGCCGCAGAGGGCGCACAAGTCGATCTCTATGATGCTAGGCCGTCGGTCGGTCGAAACTTTCTCCTGGCCGGCAAAGACGGGTTGAACCTCACCCATGCGGAACCGTTGGAAACTTTTCTTTCGCGCTACGGCTCACGATGGGCGCAGCTCGCTCCGATCGTTCGCTCGTTCGGGCCTGATGCAATCCGCGAGTGGGCATCGAGACTCGGTGTGCAGACCTTCATAGGAACGTCACGCCGAATCTTCCCCGCCGATATGAAAGCCGCTCCGCTCTTGCGAACCTGATTGCGCCGATTGCGGCAGTCCGGCGTTCGGTTTCATGTGCGACATCGGTGGTCAGGTTGGAACGAAGGGGGAGCACTGTTGTTTCTGACGCCAACGGGGAAGCAATCGGCCCACGCCGACGCGGTGATTCTTGCGCCGGATGGAGCCAGTTGGCCTAAGTGGAGCATGACTTGTCCCGTCCTCGGAGTACGCGGACGATGGCGACTCATCTGCGGCGGTACGCCGGAATCAGCGGAGTGAAATCCGCCCTGTTGCGGGTGGTGCTTCCCCGCGAAACGTTTGCCGATCCGTCCGCCCTTGCCGCGGCCATTAAGTCCTTGCCCATCATATTGCGTGCGACTCGCCCTCTCGCGGAAGCGATCAGTACCGCAGGAGGAGTGCGCTTCGAGGATTTGGATGAACGATTGATGTTACGGAAAATGCCCGGTCTATTTTGCGTGGGGGAGATGTTGGACTGGGAAGCCCCGACCGGGGGTATCTGTTGACGGCCTCTTTGGCGACCGGCCGATGGGCCGGAGCGGGAGCCCTCAAATGGTTTATGGAGTCTTGCGCAAGACTATGCACCTAACCGAACAGGCCAAGCATCCACTTCCAAACGCTGGAGAGCCAATTCATAATCACGTCGATCCACGACTCAGGACCCGTTTGAGCCGGTGTCTGCTGAGGAGGACCGGGCGGAGGAGTCTGTTTTACCGGCGTGATCGGAGCGGCCTGAGCTACTTGCTGCGGCATCGTGACGGGAGGGGGAACGGACTCCATGGAAGACGATGTGTCTTCCGTGGACTCAATCACTGGGGGCGCCTCCGACGTTCCTAAAGAAAGCGGCGTTTCCGGTTGCGTGCGGGCTTCTTCCATTTCCCGTTTATACCGAGCGACAAGAACTTTGAGAGAGTTGCTCTCTCGTCTGGCGACGGCAACCTGCTTCGCCAACATTTGACTTTGGCTGGCCAAAGTCGCGATCTGCATCTGTAGCAATGCCATCCGTTCATGAGCCTGCTGTCTCAAGACCGGCAGCAGTTCGACCTCCCGTTGGACGGCCGTTCGCAATTCCTCCGCCGCGTGTTCTTCCTCCCTGTTGGCCGCTTCCCATGATGAAATGGACTGATACAACACTGCGACTTCCTCGCGAGCTGTGATCAAGGATCGAGACATTCCGTCGGTTTCGGCCTTCACCCGTTCATAGGCGCGTTGACTGACACACCCCGTTTCAGTCAGTACGGTAACAGCCAGAACGCAGAAACCGAGCAGATGAAACGTACGATTCCAATAAGAACCGGACACCATGCCGCGTATCCGTAAGTGATTCATCGCGGGCCATCCTTGGTGAAGGCCTACCGTCTACAAAGCAGCGAAACCGCTCGCAACCCGAGATTTCGTCGGCGTAGTCTCTCAAAAGTCGATGGCTCTGGCAATAGCGGCAATAGCAAAGAGGGTGACCGATATCGTGGAATCGTGGAATCGTGGGCGAACAGGGAAGCTGACAAAAAGACGGCCTGGAAGTGAGACCGGAATTCCCGTACCATAAGCCGCGTTTCATCATGCGGCCCCATTCATCAACGGAAACGTTTCGGTTGCCCTCCGTCTGCGAGCAGGCGTTGTTGGAACGGTTTCTTAAAGCCGAAGCCATGGCGCTCTGGGCCGTCCGGTCGGCGCAATGGCAAGACCTGCCGGTCCACGTCAGAGCGTTTCTTCAACGGCACGAAGCGGACGAACGAGACCACCTCGCGCAGTTTGAGTCGCTGCTGGGACGGCGGTCGCATGAGCGGGATCGTCTTCCCTCCATGCCTCGGCAGTGGGAAACGTTGGCTGTTCACCTCTATGGGTACGAGACGCTCGGCCTCGAGTTTGCAAAACTCCTCGCCCATATTCGCCCGGATCTCTCCTCGATTCTCGACGATGAGCACGGACACGTCGGCTTTTTCGAACAGGAGATCGGACGTATCCTCTCCGGAGATTCCAATGCGGCGGAGCAAGCGAGACGATCCGCCCGTGCTTGGCGGAGAAAATTACCGCGGACGCTCGATCGCTACCTGGAACATGAGACTCTTGGGCCGTTTCGCCGGGAACTGACCCATCGAATCACATCCGCCATTGAAGGCCGATTTATTCGTGTCGGGTTGATGCGAGAACCAACGTTCGATTACTCGCCGTGAAAGGGCGCTAGGCGGGCAAGGCCCCGCACACCGCGCCGATTCGTCGATATTTTTCTTCTCGGCGGGCCAGGAGGTCTTCGACGGGAAGATCCGTGAGATCAAAGAGTTGATTGGTGATAGCTTTGCCGACCAACGTACAGGTGGTTTTGGGGTCACGATGCGCGCCGCCCACGGGTTCGGAAACGATATCATCGATAATGCCCAGGCTGAGAAGATCTTGAGCGGTCATTTTCAGGGCAGAGGCGGCATCCTGAACTTTGGCGGGATTGTCCCAAAGAATGGCCGCGCAGCCTTCCGGTGAAATGACGGAATAGACGGCGTGTTCCAACATCAAAATACGATCAGAAACCCCTAATGCTAAGGCTCCGCCGCTTCCCCCCTCGCCGATGATGACCGATACAATGGGAACCTGAAGCCTGGACATCACCAGCAAATTCCGTGCGATGGCTTCCGCCTGTCCTCGCTCTTCGGCTCCAATACCGGGGTAAGCGCCGGGGGTGTCGATAAAAGAAATGATGGGACGGTTGAACTTCTCCGCCAGACGCATCAATCGAAGGGCCTTGCGGTAGCCTTCCGGATTGGGCATGCCGAAGTTGCGCTGCATCCGCTCCTTCAGGGTTTTGCCCTTCTGATGGCCGATCACCATCACCGTTCGGCCGTTGAATCGCGCGAATCCCCCGACGATGGCCTGATCATCTCCGAACGCACGGTCTCCGTGAAGCTCCAGAAAATCACGGGTCAATTCGTTGATGTAATCGAGGGTGCCGGGTCTCTGAGGATGGCGGGCCAACTGAGTGTGCTGCCAGGGAGTCAAGTTTCGGTAGAGTTCGTGTTCGAGCTGGGCCAGCTTGGCGCGGAGCTTGCGGATTTCCCCTTGGGCCGCCGTCTTGCCGCCTGCTGCCGCAGCCGACAGTTTTTCGATTTTTTCCTCGATCTCACGAACAGGCTGTTCAAAATCCAGATAATCGCGCATAGGCTCTGCCTTTTCCGATAAAATACGCTCCTCGATGAGAGGCGAGGAGAACGATCATCCAGCGATGGTTTGTGTTACAAGTGCATCAAGATAGCAAAGAAAGAACCCCTTTGCCTAGCACTTCTTCGATGTCGGACACAAAATGCTCGCTGGGAGACACCGTAAGGTTGGGCAACGGCGCCGTTTCGGCCTCCAAAATCGCGTCCATTTGCAACGACAGCGAAACCGTGGCTTCGCCGGGATGCCGTTGAAGGACTTCGCGAAGACGAAGAAGTTGATCCACGGCATCGGGTCGGTCGGAGAGACGGATGCGAACCTGTTTGACCGCCCGCTTTTGGACTTCAGCCAAGGGTTCGATTTTGGCGGCGCGAAGCTTCGTACCCTTATCCCCACGGTCAATGGTGCCGGTGACCCGAATCAGTCCTTCGGGAGCAATCCACTCTTGAACGGTTGTGTACACATCCGGAAACACGATGACTTCGATCGTGCCGTGAAGATCCTCTACGGCCAAATACGCCATCCGATCCCCCTTTTTGGTGAGCATGGGCTTCATGGTGACGATAATGCCGCATAGTTTGACCTCTTTCCCGTCCGAGACGTCGGCGAGGCCGGCCGTCGTCGTCGTCGCCAAGGCGCCGATGATCGTTTCATATCGGCTCAGGGGATGGGCGGAAATGTAAAACCCCGTCAATTCTCGCTCGTATTTCAGTCGTTGCGCATGATCCCATTCCGGCACCGACGGCAAGGGCGGTGCAGTCAGGTCACCCGATGCAAGATAGCCGGATGTCTCCTCGCCAAAGATGTTGATTTGGCCGAGATCCCGCTCTCGTTGAGCGGCGGCGCCCCACTCAACGGCTTGATCAAGCACGGCCATCAGTTGAGCCCGTTTCGCGCCAGTCGAATCAAAGGCCCCGGTTTTAATCAATCCTTCCAGCATCCGTTTGTTGACTTTCCGGAGATCGACTCGCCGACAAAAATCGAAGAGCGATGAAAAGGGGCCGGTCCGGTTGCGGATTTCCACGATCGATTCAACCGCCCCTTCTCCCACGTTCTTGATCGCCGCCAACCCGAAGCGAATCGCGCCGTCCACGACAGTGAAATTTTTTCCGCTGACATTGATGTCCGGCCCAAGGACTTTGATGCCGAGATTACGGCATTCGGTAAAATACCCCATGATTTTGTCCGTGTTGCCCATATCGGTCGTCATCAGCGCCGCCATGAATTCGGTGGGGTAGTGGGCTTTCAAATACGCGGTCTGATAGCACAGGACCGCGTATGCGGCGGCGTGGGACTTATTGAAGCCGTATCCGGCGAACTTCTGGATCAACTCATAGAGCCGCTCGGCTTTCTTCTCGGGGATCTTGTTTTTCATCGCGCCTTCAAGGAACTTGGCGCGGAGCTTTTCCATTTCTTCCGGTTTCTTCTTTCCCATGGCGCGCCGGAGGATGTCGGCTTGCCCCAGCGAAAACCCGGCCACTTTGTTGGCGATCGCCATGACCTGTTCCTGATAGACGATGACGCCGTAGGTCTCCTTGAGGATCGGCTCCAATTCCGGCGTTTCGTAGGTGATGGGAACCTTGCCTTGCTTGCGTTTGATGAAGTCAGGAATAAGGTCCATGGGGCCGGGGCGATACAACGCAATGATCGCGATGATATCTTCGAACCGGTCCGGTCGAAACCCCATCAACAAGTCCCGCATTCCGGAACTTTCAAGCTGGAAGACGCCGGTCGTCTTGCCGGAGGAAAGCAGCGCAAAGGTTTTCTCGTCGTCGAACGGAATCCGATCGATCCGCAAGGGAACGGCATCCGGCCGTTTTTCATTGATCAAGGTCTCCGCCCGCCGGATCATGGTCAACGTTTTCAAACCGAGGAAATCGAACTTCACCAATCCGATCTTTTCAATGTCACCCATCGAATATTGGGTGACGATTTCGTCGTTGGCGCCTTTATAGAGAGGAACGTAGTCCGTGAGCGGGCCTTCGGAGATCACCACGCCGGCCGCATGGGTTGAAGCATGCCGCGCGAGCCCTTCCAGCGATTGGGCGATCTTCATCAACTCCGAGACTTTCGCGTCGGTCTGGACCATCTCGCGCAACCGCGGTTCAAGGTCCAATGCTTCTTGCAAGGTGATATTGAGTTGGTTGGGCACTAATTTCGCGACTTTGTCCGCTTCAGCATAGGGCATTTCCAGCACGCGGCCGACGTCGCGAATCGCGGCTTTCGCGCCGAGCGTTCCGAACGTGATGATTTGCGCGACATGGTCGGAGCCGTATTTCTCAACGACGTAGTTGATGACTTCCCCGCGGCGTTCCATGCAAAAATCCATGTCGATGTCGGGCAGAGATATCCGTTCGGGATTGAGAAACCGCTCAAACAGGAGCGCATACTCCAGAGGGTCGAGATCGGTAATGCGCAGGGCGTACGCGACAAGGCTTCCGGCTGCCGACCCGCGGCCCGGTCCCACGGGAATATGTCGCGAGCGCGCGAACCGAATGATGTCCCATACGATCAAAAAATATCCGGCAAATCCCATCGAACAAATGACCATCAACTCTTCGCGAAGCCGCAGCTCATAGGCTGCGGCAGGTCTGGCCCGTGGTCGCTCCTGAAGACGTTCCCTCAATCCGGCCAGTGCAAGATGCTCCAGATACGCTTCGCGGTCTTTGAACCCTTCCGGCACCGTGTACTGAGGAAGGTGAGTCCTATTGAGGGCCAATTCCAACTCGCAGGCATCGGCGATCCGACAGGTGTTGCTCACCGCTCCGGGAAATTCCGCAAAAGCCGGGGCGATTTCTTCCGTCGACTTGACGTAAAGTTGATCCGTATCGAACTTCATCCTGGACGGATCGCTGAGCGTTTTTCCGGTTTGAAGGCACAGCATCAATTCGTGAGGCCTGGCGTCTTCCTTTTTCAAATAGTGGCAATCGTTGGTTCCGGCCAGAGGAATCCCCAATTTTTTGTGGATCTCGATCAGACCGGCGTTGGCGACACGTTGGTGATCAAGGCCGTTGGCCTGAACCTCGAGATAAAACTGGTCTTTCCCAAAAATTTCTTGAAATTCCGCCGCCGCCGCC
>JANDJJ010000052.1 GCA_024330945.1 Nitrospira sp.
GCTCAAATTTCGCCTTCGCCATACCTCGCTCCTCGTCCGGGAGATTCTCTGATCAACGTCGCTTTTTCACAAGCGATCAGCCCGCACCCATAAGACCGCCCATGAGCCCGGGCATCATTCACCACGATACTTGGCGATGATCGTCTCCGCGATTTGCTTAGGAACCTGCTCGTACCGATCAAATTCCATACTGTAGGTCGCGCGCCCCTGCGTTCGAGATCGCAAGTCCGTCGCGTATCCGAACATTTCTTTAAGGGGAACAGATGCTTCGATCGCTTGAGCGCCAGCCCGCACTTTCATTCCTTGGACCTTGCCTCGACGCCCGTTCAAGTTTCCGATCACGTCGCCCATAAATTCTTGAGGCACCAACACCTCAACCTTCATGATCGGCTCCAGCAACACAGGGTCAGCCTTTTTGCAGGCGTCGGCAAACCCCATCGACGCCGCAATTTTAAATGCCATTTCATTCGAGTCGACTTCATGGTAAGAACCGTCCGTGAGCGTCACGCGGATATCCCGCAAGGGATACCCGGCGATAACGCCGCTTTCCATCCGTTCCTTGACGCCCTTTTCGACGGCGGGAATGTATTCTTTTGGAATAACGCCGCCGACGATCTTGTTCACAAACTCAAGCCCCTTCCCCGGCTCAGATGGTTCGACCGTCAACACGACGTGGCCGTACTGACCCCGGCCACCCGTCTGCTTGATGTACTTGGCTTCGGCTTCAGCCTTGCGTCGAATCGTCTCTCTGTACGCCACTTCCGGCTGACCGACATTCGCTTCCACCTTGAATTCCCGAAGTAATCGATCGACGATGATTTCAAGATGCAACTCGCCCATCCCGGAAATGATGGTCTGCGCCGTCTCCTCATCAGTGCGAACACGGAACGACGGATCCTCTTGCGCAAGCTTTTGCAGAGCAAAGCCCATCTTTTCCTGATCCTGCTTGGTCTTCGGCTCAATGGCCATTGAAATGACAGGCTCAGGAAACTTCATGACCTCCAACAGAACGGGATGTTTTTCATCCGCCAAGGTATCACCGGTCGTGGCCCCTTTGAGACCGACTGCGGCAACAATATCGCCGGCATAGGCAGCTTCAATCTCTTCACGTTTGTTGGCGTGCATTTTCAGGAGTCGACCGATACGCTCTTTCGTTCCCTTTGTCACATTGAGGACCGGTGTTCCCGTCTTGAGAGTTCCCGAATAGACCCGGAAATACGTCAATTGACCGGCAAAGGGATCGGACATGATCTTAAAAGCCAGCGCCGAAAACGGCTCGTCATCGGACGCTTTTCGCTCCACCTGCTTCCCGGTGGCCGGATCAATTCCCACAACGGCGGCGATGTCCAGAGGCGACGGCAAAAACTCCACCACACCGTCCAGAAGCTGCTGAACCCCCTTATTCTTGAAAGCCGATCCGCACAGCACCGGCGTGATCTTCATCGCAATCGTACCGGCCCGAATCACACGGCGGATGTCATCTTCCGTGAGAGTCTGGCCGTTCAGATACTTTTCCATGACTTGATCGTCAAATTCCGCGACCGATTCGATCATTTTTTCTCGATATTCCCGCGCCTTCTCCATCAAATCCGCCGGGATTTCCTGAACGACGTACTTGGCGCCGAGCGTTTCGTCATCATAGAGATAGGCCTTCATCGAAACGAGGTCGATGGAGCCGCGAAACTCGGCTTCTCGCCCGACAGGGATCTGGATCGGAACAGGGTTGGCCCCCAAACGATCGATCATGGACTGAACACAGAAATAAAAATCAGCCCCGATCCGGTCCATCTTGTTCATAAAAGCGATTCGCGGCACTCGATACTTATCCGCCTGTCGCCAGACGGTTTCCGATTGAGGCTCGACACCCTGAACCGAATCAAACACCGCCACCGCTCCGTCAAGCACCCGCAACGAACGTTCGACTTCAATGGTGAAATCAACGTGACCTGGCGTATCAATAATGTTGATACGCCGATTTTTCCAATAGCAGGTCGTGGCGGCCGCAGTGATTGTAATGCCGCGCTCGCGCTCCTGCTCCATCCAATCCATCGTCGCCGCACCCTCATGGACTTCACCCAACTTATGGGTCAGCCCTGTATAGAACAGGATTCGTTCCGTCGTCGTCGTTTTACCGGCATCGATATGCGCCATGATGCCGATGTTTCTTGTATGTTCTAAAGGTGTTTGACGAGCCACCGAAATCCTCACAAAACATCTGTGCTGCAGGCCAAGCCGGCAAGACACCGCTGCGATCAGCTCACGACGCGTCTGTGAATCGCAGCACGGCTCGACTGCAGCACAGACCGGCGTTACCAGCGATAATGAGCGAACGCCTTATTCGCCTCCGCCATTCGATGCACATCCTCCCGCTTCTTAACCGAGGCCCCCGTATTGTTTGCCGCGTCGAGCAACTCGGCGGCCAGCTTCTCCCGCATGCTCCTCCCGCTTCGGGTTCTGGCGCATTGCGAGAGCCAACGAAGCGCCAGCGACACTCTGCGCGACGGCCGAATTTCAACCGGGACCTGATATGACGCTCCGCCCACCCGTCGAGACTTGACCTCTACAATAGGTTTCACGTTGTCCACGGCCGCCTTGAACACCTTCAGCGGGTCATTCCCCGTTTTTTCCTGAATCACATCAAACGCACCGTAGCAAATCCGCTCGGTCACGCTCTTTTTCCCGCGAGTCATGAGAGCATTAATGAACTTCCCGACGAGCTTGTCTCGATACCGCACATCGGGCAACACTTCGCGCTGGCCAAAGAATTTACTTCGAGGCATCTTTATCCCTTGTTCACTCTACCCTTCACCCACACGGTTCAGAACGAAACCTTCGCTTCTTTTCACGACGGCCGCGCTGACGCAACTGCGACTATTTGGGGCGCTTCGCTCCGTACTTCGACCGGCTTTGCTTTCGATCCGCGACCCCCACTGTATCCAGCGTTCCACGCACCAAATGATATCGGACCCCCGGCAGATCTTTAACGCGCCCCCCTCGCACCAGCACGATCGAATGTTCCTGCAGATTATGGCCGACCCCTGGAATATAGGTCGTGACCTCCATGCCATTGGTCAGACGAACACGCGCGACTTTGCGCAAAGCGGAATTCGGTTTTTTCGGCGTCGTCGTATAGACGCGAAGACACACTCCCCGCTTCTGGGGGCACGACTTCAAGGCCGGGCTTTTTGTTTTCGCCTTGACAAGTGTTCGTCCCTTGCGCACCAGTTGATTGATCGTCGGCATCCCGCTTCACCCTCTCCGCAAAAATGAGCGTCTTCGTCATGAACAAAGACGGGGGATTATATTGGCGTTGTCTTATGCTGTCAAGTGTGTAAATCTGCCTTCAAGTATATTTATTATTGGGTGGAACTCGTCCCTGAATGGAGCGACGACGAAACAGCGGTTCCAGCCGAATCGGCTGCCGCGGGCTGACTCGCACCCACCGCGACGGTTTCCGATTTTTCACTCAACACGAAGGTATCCCGATATTCATCAAAACCCGAACCGGCGGGAATCAATCGACCGACAATGACGTTTTCCTTGAGTCCCAGCAACTTATCTGCTCGCCCGTTGATGGCAGCTTCCGTCAAGACCCTCGTGGTCTCCTGGAAAGACGCCGCGGAAATGAAGCTATCCGTCGTCAAGGCGGCTTTTGTAATTCCGAGAAGCACCGGCTTGCCGATGGCCGGCTGCCCGCCGGAAGCGAGCACGCGTTGATTTTCAGCCTCGAACACGTGTTTGCTGACCTGGCTGCCCGGCAGGAACTGCGTGTCACCAGGATCTTCAATGCGGACTTTTCTCAGCATCTGCCGCACGATAATTTCGATGTGTTTGTCGTTGATCGAAACACCTTGCAAGCGATACACGTCCTGCACTTCGTCCACCAGATACTTTTGCAGTTCGTTCGGCCCCAAAACGTCGAGAATGTCGTGCGGGTTCGCCGATCCATCCATCAATGGCTCACCGGCTCGAACCCAATCGCCTTCGTGAACGTTGACGTGCTTGCCCTTCGGAATGAAGTACTCCTTCACGTCCCCCATTTTGTTGTCCACGATGACCTTTCGCTGCCCTTTGACGAATCCTCCGTATGAAACTTCGCCGTCGATTTCGGTAATGACGGCCTGCTCCTTCGGCTTCCGGGCTTCGAACAATTCGACCACGCGCGGGAGACCGCCCGTAATGTCTTTCGTCTTCGTCGTTTCACGAGGAATTTTTGCCAACACATCGCCGGGATGAACCATGGCGCCCTTCTCCACGAAAATATGCGCCCCCACCGGCAGCAAATAGCGCGCGACCGTGTTGGACCCGCTTGGAACCTTGGCCGTCTTCCCCGTTTCATCCTTGATCGAGATACGGGGACGAAGAGTGGCGCCGGTGTGTTCGATGATGACCTTCCTCGACAGCCCGGTCACTTCGTCGAATTCCTCTTTCATCGTCACGCCCTCGATGATGTCGCCGAACGCCACCTTGCCTCCCACTTCCGTCAAGATGGTCAGCGAATACGGGTCCCATTCAACAAGCTTTTGTCCGGCCATGACGGGATCGCCGTCTTTGATTTTGATTTTCGCCCCATAAACGACCGGATATTTCTCGCGCTCGCGCCCGCTGTCGTCGACGATCGCGATTTTGGTATTGCGATTCATGACGACCCATTCGCCCTCCTTGTTTCGTACGGCGATGCCGGGATTGTGGACGTCGGCGTTCCTCTTGGCATCGAAACTCATGAACTTGATCCGCCCGGCGTGCTTGGCCTCGAGCACGGTTTGTTCCACGACTTTGCTCGCGGTTCCGCCGATGTGGAACGTCCGCATGGTGAGCTGCGTTCCCGGCTCGCCGATCGATTGGGCGGCAATCACCCCGACCGGCTCCCCTTTTTCGACCAACCGGCCGCGAGCCAGATCTCGACCATAACACGCGCGACACACGCCGCGAATCGACTGGCAGGTCAGCACGGATCGAATTTTGACCTTGTCAACTCCCGCTTCCACGATCGACTTCGTTAACTCCTCGTGAATCTCCTCGTTCCGCGAGACGATGATTTCGCCCGTCACGGGATCTCGAATGTCTTCCGCGGCCAACCGTCCTAGAATGCGCTCTTCCAACGGCTGAATGATCTCGCCGCCCTCGACCAAGGCGCTGACGATGATGCCATCATGCGTCCCGCAGTCGAGCTCGTTGATAATGACGTCCTGCGCGATGTCGACCAACCGTCTGGTCAAATAGCCAGAATTCGCGGTTTTCAAGGCGGTGTCGGCCAACCCTTTTCTCGCGCCATGCGTGGAAATGAAATATTGTAAAACGGTCAGCCCTTCGCGAAAGTTCGCGGTGATCGGCGTTTCGATAATCTCACCGGATGGTTTGGCCATCAATCCGCGCATGCCGCCCAATTGCCTGATTTGCTGTGAACTGCCTCGCGCACCGGAATCAGCCATCATGAAAATAGGATTGAAGGATTCGGGTTTTGCCGGATCTCCCCCCGCCCCCAACTCCCGCATCATTTCATTAGCCACCTGCTCGGTCACATGCGCCCAAATATCGATGACCTTGTTATACCGCTCGCCGTTGGTGATCAGACCTTCCGCATATTGTTTTTCGATCTCGTTGACTTCGCGCTGAGCTCTCTCGACGAAGTCCTCTTTCTTGGTCGGAATATGCATATTGTCGATGCAGATCGAAACTCCCGCCTTCGTCGCATAGGTAAAGCCGATGTCCTTGATCTTGTCGAGAAATTCGACGGTGTCGCGATGACCGGTTTGACGATAGACGGAGTCGATCAGCTTGGTCATCTCCTTCTTGGTCATGAGCTTGTTCGCCAGCGCAAACGGCAGACCCGCCGGAAGAATTTCCGACAACAGGACCCGCCCCACCGTGGTTTGCACCAAGCTGTTCCCGATCCGTACTTTAATACGGGCATGCTCTTCCACTTCTCGGGCGTCGTAGGCGATCCGCACTTCCTCGACAGATCCGAACACTTTCCCTTCGCCTTTGGCTCCCACCCTCTCTTTGGTCAGCCAGTAGCACCCGAGCACCATGTCTTGCGACGGCACGGCAATCGGCTTGCCATTGGCGGGAGAGAGAATGTTATTGATGGACATCATCAGCACGCGGGCCTCGACCTGCGCCTCGACGGACAACGGGACGTGCACCGCCATTTGGTCTCCGTCGAAGTCGGCGTTGAAGGCGGAGCAGACCAACGGGTGCAGTCGGATGGCCTTGCCTTCGACTAAGACGGGGTCAAAGGCCTGAATGCCCAGCCGGTGGAGTGTCGGTGCTCGATTCAAAAGGACCGGATGTTCTCGGATGACCTCGTCGAGCACGTCCCATACCTCCGGCCGTTCCTTCTCGACCAGCCGTTTGGCGCTCTTGATCGTCGTCGCCGCTCCTCGGGCTTCCAGTTTGTGGAAAATAAACGGTTTGAACAACTCGAGCGCCATCTTCTTGGGCAACCCACACTGATGGAGACGCAATTCTGGCCCCACTACGATCACAGTGCGTCCCGAGTAATCGACACGCTTCCCAAGGAGATTCTGGCGGAACCGCCCCTGTTTCCCCTTCAGCATATCGCTCAACGACTTCAGCGGGCGCTTGTTCGGTCCCCGAATCGCACGCCCCCGACGCCCGTTGTCGAACAACGCATCGACCGCCTCCTGCAACATTCGCATCTCATTGCGAATGATGACGCCGGGCGCTTTGAGCTCCATCAGCCGCTTGAGCCGGTTGTTTCGGTTGATGACGCGACGATACAGATCGTTCAAGTCCGACGTCGCAAACCGACCACCGTCCAGAGGGACGAGCGGGCGCAATTCAGGCGGCAGCACCGGAATGACGTCCATAATCATCCATTCCGGTTTGTTACCGGACTTCCTGAACGCTTCGAGAACTTTGAGTCGCTTGGCGTATTTTTTCTTCATCGCCGACGACGTCGATTCTTTTGCCTTGACTTGCAACTCATCCCACAAGGCGTTGATGTCGATCTTGCGCAGCAGCTCGCGGATCGCCTCCGCGCCGATTCCTACCTTGAAGGCGCTGGAGCCGAATTCGGACGCCAACGCGCGCAACTTATCCTCCGTAATCAATTCCTTCTCGGAGAGGTTCGTCGGCCCTGGGTCTAGGCACACGTAACTCTCGAAGTAGAGGATTTTTTCCAATTGCTTCAAACTCATGTCCAGCAACGTGCCGATGCGGCTGGGAACTCCCTTCAAAAACCAAATGTGTGCGACCGGAGCGGCCAGTTCGATGTGTCCCATCCGCTCTCGGCGCACTTTTGATTGGATCACCTCGACGCCGCACTTATCGCAGACGATGCCGCGATGCTTCATGCGTTTATACTTGCCGCAATTGCATTCCCAATCTTTGATGGGACCGAAAATCTTGGCGCAGAACAATCCGTCTTTTTCAGGCTTGAAGGATCGATAATTGATCGTCTCCGGCTTCTTGACTTCCCCATACGACCAAGACCGAATCTTTTCAGGCGAAGCGATGCGGATGCGCATGGAATCAAACGATACAGAATCCCGCTGCTTCTCAAACAATGTGTATACACCTTCCAAGGTAGCAACCTCCTTCGAGGCCGGACAAATCCGGCACACCAGGGTTAGTCCGGCGTCTTGACCAGCTCGACGTCAAGCCCCAAGCTTTGGAGCTCTTTGACCAAGACGTTGAACGACTCAGGGAGTCCAGGCTCCAAGAACGGCTCGCCTTTGACGACGGCTTCATACATGCGAGAGCGGCCGGGGACGTCATCGGATTTCACCGTGAGAAATTCCTGGAGCGTCGAGGCCGCTCCATAGGCTTGGAGCGCCCAGACTTCCATTTCTCCCAACCGCTGTCCGCCGAATTGCGCCTTGCCTCCCAGCGGTTGTTGGGTCACCAGTGAATAGGGACCGATCGACCGGGCGTGGATTTTGTCGTCCACCAAATGGTGCAGCTTGAGGACGTACATGTACCCCACCGTCACAGGGCTTCCGAACGGTTCGCCCGTTTTGCCGTCGATCAACTGAGTCTGCCCACTGGCCGGCAACTTGGCCTTCTTGAGCAACTCCTTGATCTCCTTCTCCGATGCGCCGTCAAAAACCGGGCTGGCCACCGTGATTCCCAGAGCCTTGGCGGCCCATCCCAAATGGGTTTCAAGAATCTGCCCCACGTTCATGCGGGATGGAACGCCCAGAGGATTGAGCACGATTTCCACCGGCGTCCCATCCGGCAAATAGGGCATATCTTCTTCGGGCAGCACGCGTGACACGACGCCCTTGTTGCCGTGACGTCCGGCCATCTTATCGCCGACCTGAATTTTGCGTTTCATGGCGATATACACCTTGACCAGCTTGATCACACCGGGCGGCAATTCGTCGCCGCGTTTCAATCGCCCAACCTTTTCATCGTAGAGCGTCTGAAGGATCTCAATTTGCTCTTTCGCCCGTCGCTCAATGTCCTCCAACTGCTTCTGTTCATCGGGATCGCTGAGGATAATGTGGCGTACCGTGTCGTCGGGCAGCCGTTTGAGGATTTCCGCGGTCAGTTTTCCCTTCTTCTTCAAGATGACGTCGCCCGTCTCAGGGTCCATCAAATCACGACCGACCACCTTGCCGAGCAAGAGTTTCCGAATCTTCTTCGTCTTTTCTTCGTCGATAATGCGCAACTCCTCATGGTGGTCGCGCTGCAATTTCATCTGATCGTCGGTCTCGATGCTTTTGGAGCGCTCGTCCTTGTCAAGCCCCTTGCGCGAGAAGATCTTCACGTCGACCACGATGCCCTCGACACCGGGCGGAACGGTCAGTGACGTATCCTTCACATCGCCGGCCTTTTCGCCGAAAATGGCGCGGAGGAGCTTCTCCTCCGGCGTAAGCTGGGTCTCCCCTTTCGGGGTCACCTTCCCGACCAAAATGTCGCCCGGCTTCACTTCGGCTCCGATGCGGATGATCCCGCTTTCATCCAGATTGCGGAGCGCCTCTTCCCCCACATTGGGAATATCGCGCGTGACGTCCTCCTTGCCCAGCTTGGTATCGCGGGCCTCCACCTCAAATTCCTCAATGTGAATAGAGGTAAACGTATCTTCTCGCACCAATTTCTCGCTGATGAGAATGGCGTCCTCGAAGTTGTATCCCCCCCACGGCATGAAGGCCACCAGCACGTTCTTACCCAGCGCCAGTTCCCCGCGGTCGATGGCCGGACCGTCTCCCAGCACTTGCCCCTTCTTGACCGGCTGCCCGACGCGAACCACCGGGGTTTGGTTGATGCAGGTATTTTGATTCGACCGTTGAAATTTGATCAAATCATAGACATCAAGCCCCGAATCTTTTCCTTTCTTCCCATCCTTGGAATCGGCTCGCACCACAATCCTCGTGGCATCGACGCTTTCGACGACGCCGGCCCGCTTGGCTTGAATCACGTAGCCGGAATCCCTCGCCACCACCGCTTCCATACCGGTGCCGACCAGCGGAGCCTCGGACTTAATTAACGGGACGGCCTGACGCTGCATATTGGATCCCATCAACGCACGGTTGGCATCGTCGTGCTCGAGAAACGGAATGAGCGCCGTCGCAACACTGACCACCTGCTTGGGGGATACGTCCATATATTCAACTTTATCCGGCGTCGCTGTGATGAAGTCGCCGCCGTACCGGCACGACACGGTTTCCGACACCAACCGACCCATCCCATCCACCTTAGAGTTGGCCTGGGCGATCACATACTTGTCGCCCTCGATGGCGGAAAGAAACTCGATCTCGTCAGTGACTCGCCCCTTCACAACCTTCCGGTATGGTGCCTCGATGAATCCGAATTGATTGATCCTGGCGTACGTCGCCAGCGAGGTAATCAGTCCAATATTCGGTCCTTCAGGCGTTTCAATCGGACAGATCCGGCTGTAATGCGACGGGTGCACGTCCCGCACTTCAAAGCCTGCCCGCTCTCTGGTCAATCCTCCCGGTCCAAGAGCCGACAATCGCCGCTTATGGGTGATTTCAGCCAAGGGATTGGTTTGATCCATGAATTGTGAGAGTTGGCTGCTGCTGAAGAATTCCTTGACCGCCGCGACCACCGGCTTGGCATTGATCAAGTCATGGGGAAGCACAGTCTCCATATCCAGGAGATTCATGCGTTCCTTGATGCTCCGCTCCATCCGGACCAATCCCACCCGAAATTGATTTTCCAGCAACTCCCCCACCGATCGAACGCGCCGATTGCCCAAATGGTCGATGTCATCGACCTCGCCCTTGCCCATCTTTAGACCGACCAGATACCGGATGACCTCGACGATGTCTTGAGCCGTCAGGGTCCGTTGCTCGAGCGGCAGGTCCAAGCCGAGTTTCTTGTTGAGCTTGAGACGCCCGACCGGAGAGAGATCGTAGCGTTTGGGATTCATGAACAGATTGTCGAACAGCGCCCGTGCGGTCTCGATTGAGGGGGTCTCGCCGGGTCGAAGACGACGATAGATTTCGACCATCGCCTCTTCCTTGGACCCGATTTTCTCCATTTCCAGCGTATCAAGGATGACAGGGGTGGCGGACGTCGTATCAAGATAAATGACCTTGAATTCCTCGATGTCGCTTTCAGCGATGGCTTCCAGAATCTCGGCGGTCAGCCGCTGGTTTTTCTCGGCCAATTTCGTGTTTTTCGAGTCGACCAGCTCGGTCAGGACCGCGCGTCCCACCAGCTCCACGGGAGCCATTGGAATTTCCTTGACGCCGGCGGCCTTGAGCTTGGCGATCAACCCCTTGGTCAATCGAGCTCCTTCGCGCACCAATGGCTCTTTGCCCGTCTTGTCCGGCACGTCCATCGAGCACCGGAGCCCCTGATGAATCTCCGGGTCCAATTTACGAAACAGCTTGCCCTGGGCCACCCGAACTTCTTCCACGGGGTAGTACATCTTGAGCAGGTCGTCGCTGGAAAATCCGAAAGCCTTGAGCAAAATCGTGGCCGGCATCTTCCGGCGCCGATCGATACGAACATAGAGAATATCCCGCGCGTCGAACTCGAAATCGAGCCACGACCCCCGATAAGGAATGATGCGCGCCGAGTACAACACTTTCCCACTGGCGTGAGTGCGGCCTTTATCGTGCGTAAACGACGCTCCCGGCGACCGATGGAGCTGACTGACGATAACCCGCTCGGTTCCGTTGATGATGAAGGTCCCCCGCTCGGTCATCAGCGGCAATTCGCCGACGTAGACCTCTTGTTCACGGACATCGAGCACTTTCTTGCGGGGCCCCTTGTCCTCCTTGTCGAACACGACCAGGCGAACACGGAGCTTCAGGGGCACGGCAAAGGTCATCCCCTGCTCAAGACACTCCCGCTCGTCGTACTTGGGCGTACCCAGCGTATAACTGGAAAACTCCAGCACGGCCGTATTGTTGTAGTCGGGAATCGGAAACACGCTCGCCAAGGCCGCTTGCAGCCCATGATCCTTCCGCCGGTCCGGCTCCACCTCAAACTGCAAAAACTCTTCGTACGAGCGTTTCTGAATCTCGATCAAGTCCGGAATATCGATGCTGGTTCGAATGCGTGAAAAATCCTTCCGTTCGACGAACTCTTGCAGAGTCGTTTCGGGCATTCTTCTTCCTCCACGCTGGTCAGTCAATAAAAACGGACTCACCGAGCGTCTCCGTGTTTCACGAGACGCTCGATGAAATTAACGGCGTACGGCCCGCTGATGAGCCAGAGCGTTACTTGACCTCGACTTTCGCCCCGCTCTCCTCGAGCTTCTTCTTCATGGTGTCGGCTTCCTCCTTGGAGACGCCGGTCTTGACGGGCTTCGGAGCTCCCTCGACCAAGTCCTTGGCTTCTTTCAGCCCAAGACTGGTCAACTCACGCACGACTTTGATGATCTGAATCTTCTTGTCCGCGGGCGCGGCGGCGAGAACGACGTCGAACGCCGTTTTCTCCTCCGCAGGCGCGGCCGCGGCGCCAGCTGCCGCGGGCGCGGCGGCCACCGCCACCGGCGCGGCGGCCGTGACGCCGAAGCGAGCTTCCAACCCTTTCACCAATTCCGCCAAATCGAGCACGCTCATGCTCTCGATGGCCTTGATCAATTCTTCTTGCGACAGTTTCGATGTGGTTTCCGACATGTCTCCCTCCTCTTTCTTTTTATCTTGAATGGCCACGATCACTCGAACCACCTTCGCCAACACCGCGTGCAACGTGGAGACCAATCCTCGGATCGGCCCCTGCATGGCGGAGAACAGCATGGCGAGGAGCACTTCCCTCTTCGGCAACTTCGCGACGGCTTCCAAGTCGGCCGGCTGCACGACCTTTCCATCCACCATGCCGGCCGTGATCCGAATCTTCTCATCGCGCTTTTCAGCCCCGATGAAATCCCGCAACACTTTCGTCGGCAGGACCGGATCATCGTACCCGATCACCACCCCCACCGGCCCCTTAAACCGCGTCTTAAGACCCGCCATGACGGTCCCTTCGACCGCGCGGGCAGCCAGCGTGTTTTTGACCACCCGATACTCCGCCTTGGCGCCGCGGAGTTGTTTGCGCAATTCCGTCATTTGATTGACCGGAAGCCCGACGCATTCCGTCAGAATGGCGAGATGCGCGCGCCCGAACTTCTCGGCCAGCTCCGCAACCGCCGCAGCTTTTTCGTCCCTTTTCATGTCACCCCTCGCTCTCCTACGACCGATGTTTGTTTCACACGAAACCCGTGCAAACTATGAGTATTTGGCCGGTGCCGCATCCTCTCCGATCAGCTCCACTGTTTGGCGATCGCCGAGGCATCCAATCTCACGCCCGGCCCCATCGTGCTCGAGAGCGTCACGCTCTTGAGGTAGCGTCCCTTGCATGAGGCAGGCTTGGCCTTGACGACGGCTTCCAAAATGGCCGAGGCGTTGTCGTAGAGCTGCTCCGGCTTAAACGATACCTTTCCGATCGGCACGTGAACGACCCCCGCCTTCTCAATCTTATATTCCACTCGCCCTTTGCGGATCTCCGACACCGCTTTCCCCACCTCAAACGTGACGGTCCCGGTTTTGGGATTCGGCATGAGACCGCGCGGCCCAAGTTGTTTTCCGAGCTTACCGACCGACGCCATGAGATCCGGCGTGGCGATGGCGCAGTCGAAATCCAACCACCCCCCTTTGATCTTCTCCATCAGATCATCGGACCCGACATAGTCGGCTCCGGCAGCGCGCGCCTCTTGCTCCTTCTCGCCTTTCGCAAAGACGAGCACGCGGACCTGCTTGCCGGTTCCATGCGGCAACGATGTGGTTCCCCGCACCATTTGATCGGACCGCTTCGGATCGACACCCAAGTGGATGGCGATGTCGACGGACTCGTCGAATTTCGCGTAGGCGGCGCTCTTGACGGTCTCAATGGCCTCGCGCAGTCCGTAAAGGCGAGGCTCAACCTTCTCCACCGCGGCCTTCATCTTCTTTCCCATCATGCCAACTCCTTCCACTCCGTCCCATCTCACCCCTGAACGATGACGCCCATGCTCCGAGCGGTTCCCTCAATAATCTTGGCGGCTCCCTCCACATCAGCGGCGTTCAGGTCGGCCATTTTTTTCTGGGCGATTTCGTACAATTGTTTCCTCGTGATCTTGCCGACTTTGTCTTTCTGCGGCACTCCGGACCCTTTGATGATTCCGGCGGCTTTCTTCAGCAAGTCCGAGGCCGGCGGCGTTTTCAGAATGAACGAGAACGTCCGGTCCTTGTACACCGTGATGACGACCGGAATGATACTGTCCCCCTCTTTCTGCGTCTTCGCGTTGAACTGCTTGCAGAATTCCATGATATTGACGCCATGCTGGCCGAGCGAAGGGCCGACGGGAGGAGCGGGATTCGCTTTGCCTGCCGGAATCTGCAACTTAATTTGCGCGGATACTTCCTTTGCCATCGTCTACTCCGTTCCGAATGCTCGCCGTTTGAAAATTCGTCGCCGAACGTGAAGGACCCCTTGGCCGTCCGGCCTGCCTAAATCCGTTCCACTTGCAGAAACCCCAATTCGACCGGAGTCGACCGGCCGAAGATACTGACCATCAGCTTCAATCGATTGTGATCATGATCGACCTCGTCAACGGTCCCATTAAACCCCAGAAAGGGACCGTCGATAATCCGAACGTTATCCCCCTTAATGAACTTGATCTGCTCACGAGGCTCGGCCTGCCCGGCATCGACTTGCTTGAGCAACAACTCCACCTCTTCCTCGGTCAACGGCGCCGGAACCGTCCCACCCCCCACGAACCCGGTCACCTTGGGCGTCTCTTTGATCATTTGCAACGTACTATCGTCCACGGGTGATTCCAGCTCTACCAGCACGTAACCCGGAAAGAACTTGCGCCTGGAAGTCCGGCGTTTCCCATCTTTGATTTCGATCACGTCTTCGGTGGGCACAAGGATTTGGCCGACCTTTTCCGTCAGTCCCATTTGATTCGCTCGTTCCATCAAACTGGCTTTGACGCGCCCCTCAAACCCGGCGTAGGTATGGATCACGTACCAGTTTTTCGTCATAGCTCACCCCGGATTACACCGAACGTCACGGCTCGGCCGCGTCCCGCGCGCGGCATGAGCAACATCCTCATCTTTAGATCAATTTTCCAATTAACCAGGAAAGAAACGAGTCGACGACCGACAGATAGAGCGACATCAAAACACAAAACACAATGACGACCGTTGTAGACCCGACCGTCTCAGCTCGGGTCGGAAAGGAGACCTTCTTTAATTCGGCCCGTACGTCGGTCATGAAGATGCGTATCGATTCCGTCATCCGTTTAAACATGATTCCGCCTTCCCGATTTCCACTCCACCCGGAGGCTGATGCCTAATACTAACTACAATGTGCCGTCGCCAGGTCGAACTCCTGCTCCTCAACAGATAATTTTCCCTCTCATCCCCACAAACAAAGCGGCCTTCGGACTTTCTTCTGATCCATTGCGACCGTGTCGACTTTACATCGCTTCCCATCGCATGCCGCAAACGCTTGGCAGGGGCACTAGGATTTGAACCTAGACTCTCGGTTTTGGAGACCGATGTGCTGCCATTGACACCATGCCCCTCCCCGGACGTGACATGAAACGTAAGGGATTGGGCGAATCGGAAAGTCCGCCACCCCCTTGCCCCTTTTACCCCTGACGCTATTTCACTTCCTTATGCGACGTATGCTTTCGGCAGAACTTGCAGAACTTGTTTCGTTCCAACCGATCCGGATCGTTCTTTTTGTTTTTGCTCGTCGAGTAATTGCGTCGCTTGCACGTCGTGCAGGCCAAATCGATGATTTCTCGCATCGTCCCACTCCCTGGCTGTCATCAAAAGAACGCGACGGGTCACGCCAAGATTTCCGTGACGACGCCGGAGCCGACGGTTTTGCCGCCTTCGCGCACGGCAAAGCGCAGCCCCTGATCCATGGCAATGGGGCTGATCAACTCCGCCGTTATGCTCACGTTGTCCCCCGG
>JANDJJ010000053.1 GCA_024330945.1 Nitrospira sp.
GCTGGCGTCGGACGGCCGTTGAAAACGACTACCTGGGAATTCATTGAACGGAATCAGATTCACCTTGCAATGCAGGCCGCGAAGCAGTGCCGTCAATCGTTGGGCGTCGGCCGATCGATCATTCACGCCGGCCAGCAGGACGTACTCGAATGTTAGTCGTCTGTTTGATGACTCAAGATATCTTCGACAGGCCGCCAGCAATGATTTGAGGGACGCGATGTCGCTGGCGGCTGGCATCAGCGCCCGGCGTTGGGCCTCGGTCGTTGCGTTGAGCGAGACGGCGAGGTTGACGCCGAGCGCCGCGACCTTTTCAAGACGGGACGCCAATCCCGCCGTTGAAACAACGATGCGTCGAGGCGACCACCCCAGGCCCCAAAATTGATCGGTCAAGATCGTGACGGCGAGCTCAAGCGCCTCATAATTGGCGAGTGGTTCCCCCATCCCCATGAAGACCAGATTGGTCATGCGCTCGCCGGCGTCCAGCCGGTCTTGAGCCGTCAGGACCTGGTCGATGATTTCATGGGCCTTGAGACTGCGGCGCAGCCCCATGGTCCCGGTCAAACAGAATGCGCAATCCAACATGCACCCGACCTGAGTCGAGACGCACAGGGTCAAGCGATCTTTGTCCGGGATCAAAACCGCCTCAATGGTCAGTCCATCGTCCAGGGTGAGAAGCAATTTGCGTGTGCCGTCGCCGGAGGGGAGCACCGTGCAACGAGCTGCGCGGCGGATGATTGCGATCTCGGCCAATGTCGAGCGGTCTTGAATGGAGAGATCGGTCATGTCGCCGATTTCGCGAGTACGTCGTCGGTAGAGCCAGCGAAGAATCTGTTTGGCTCGATAGGCGGGCCATCCCAGCCTCTGGACGAGCTCCGCCATCTGAGGTTCGGTGAGGGCGAGCAAATTGATGAGCGAATCAGGCATCGGCCGTGACGTCAGTCCGTTGTGTCGGCAGAGCCTACCATAGAAAGAAAGAGCGAGTGAAACTAACGTTCCTGCCCGAACGTTTCTGGATGGTACGATGGGCGCGGCAGCCGCAAACTGCTTCTCTTATCCTCGCGACCGTATATTATAATGCTCCTCATGGCCAATGGGACGGATCGTTTCTCATGCCGGCTGACCCGACGTGTCGGCATAACGCTGGGGTGGGTGGCGCTGGCCGTCGTCGTCACGGCGTTCACTTCTCCTTTCAATGTCTATTCGGCTCAAGCGGTCAGTGCCGATCTGCAACAGACCGATCGGTGTGAAGCGGCGGAGGATTGTTTCGCGATGGCTGTCCGGCCGAGAGAACGGTTGGGGGCTGTGCTGACGAAAGATCAAGTGGCCGCGCTGAAGCTCGAACGACTTCGTCAGGTTATGGAACGGTTTCCAGCGTCGCTGTGGGCCAAGCGGGCCGGGTTGCTTTCCGGCATCATGCTGATCGATCGGAATCCGGCTGCGGCGCTTTCCTATCTTCAAGCGGCCCAAAGGGATTTTCCGGTCATCGAGGACTATGTCCGATATTGGATTGGTGAAGCGCTGCTGTCATTGGGCGATGCAAAGGAGGCTGCGCTTGCTTTTGACTCGGTGCCGCAGGCCATTCCCGATACCAATTTGCTTCCTCAAGCCGTGTTGCGTGCTGGGGAGGCTTGGTATCAGGCCTCCAGTTGCCCTGAGGCGATTGACCGGCTCACCAGAGCGGTTGCTCTCGGTCGCACTGAGAAAGATTCCAGAATCGCCCAGGCGTGGCTTCGATTGGCGGACTGCCATCTGCGTGCGGGGCAGCCGGCCGAAGGGAAGGAGGCTTTAGTAAAAGTCTGGGTTGCGTTCCCTCAGACGATAGAAGCGAAACAGGCGGAATCGTTCCTTGCGGCAGGGATAGGGGGGGAGTTATGGACGCCCAAACCGGAGGATTTTTATGCCAGGGCTCAAGTGTTGCTGGGGCAAGCCTTGCACAAGGAGGCGATTGAGGAACTGAAGCGGTTTCTTGCCAAAGATCCCTCCCTTCCTCTTCGCAGTGAAGCCAAACTCAAGTTGGGCGTTGCTCAGGTGCGACTCAAGCTCTACGAGCAGGCGCGGGAAACGTTTCAAGAGCTGGCCGAAGGATGGACGGCACATTCTGGTGAGGCGACGGTGTGGTTGGCACGGGTTTATCTTCGACAGGGACTCGGTGACAAGTTGTTGGATCTGAGCCGCCGAGTCGCCAAACGGAGTCTGTCCACCGAGCAGAAAGGCCAAATCAACTTGTTCGCTGGGATCTGGCTGGAGGATCAGGCTCAGTTTGAGGAAGCGATCGTGCAATACAGGCAGGTTGCTCAAACTGGGGAGCCTGCCGCTCAGCGGACCGAAGCGCGTTGGCGGCAAGGCTGGGTTCTCTATCGAACAGGACGATATCAAGCGGCGATCGACGTATGGCGGTCGATCGCCGAACGACCGAACGGCGAGTGGGAACCACAGGTGCTCTATTGGATCGCGCGGGCGTATGGTCACGTCGGAAACTCGAGTGCGCAGGAAACGTTCCAGCTTCTCTGCGATCGTTATCCCTACACCTACTATTGCCAGCTTGCGCAGGGGCGCGCGGAGCTTTCCGTCAGGACCCCTGCCGATCAGGAACGACGGCCGGAGGGAGCTGCGGCCGTTCCCGCCTCTCTTCCTTCGTTGCCGGACCATGAGCAAATGCCGGGGCAGAACGAAACGAGTCGGTCGGAGATCGAACGGCAGCCCGCCTACCGGCGGGCTGCCGAGTTGAAGGCATTGGGGCTTGAGCAGGATGCGGTCAGAGAACTTACCGCGTTGACGGACAAGTACGGCAATGACGCCGCTGCCGTGGCCTCGTTGTCGGTCATGCTGAATGAAGCCGGGGCGTACCATCAGGCTTTGCGGCTTGTCCGGAGCAGGTTCCGGGACAGACTGGAGCGAGGCGGTGACGCCGTTGTGGAGGATGGCTTGTGGAACGCGGCTTATCCGATGGGGCTGATCTCCACGATCAACATGCAGGGCGTCGACGGAGTCGATCCTTTCCTGATTGCGGCCATCATCAGGGAAGAAAGTCAGTACGATTGGCGGGCAGTGTCCCGTGTGGGCGCCATCGGGTTGATGCAGGTCATGCCGGCCACCGCCAATGAAGTGGCTCGGCGCCATCGTCTCCCCGATGTCACGCGGGATGACCTGTTCGATCAGGAGACCAATATTCAAATCGGAGTTCGGTATATCGGGCAGTTGCTCGCTCGGTTTTCCGGCAATCTGGTGCACGCCGTCGCGGCTTACAACGCCGGTCCCATTGCCGTTGAGAGCTGGGTCGTGGCGTATCAGGGGCGGAGCGACGACGAATTTGTCGAATTGATCCCCTTCCAAGAGACGAGGCAATATGTGAAGCGGGTGCTCCGCAGCTACAAGGAGTATGTCCGCCTGAACGGCCTTCAGAAGCCCGTTTCTTGACAAGAGATCGCAGAATTTTTATAGTGCGCGTCGATCGCGGAAAGATGTGGGAATCGGTGCTGTCATGGCGTTGGATCGCCTCGATGCGTTGGAAGTTCGCATTAAAGACCTGGTGAAGTTGATCCAGGAGCTGAAACGGCGCAATGCGTCGTTGGAGGAGGAGCTGAGAGTCGTTCGGCAGCGGCTTGCGTCTCAGGACGATTTGAATCAACGTTGGGAACGAGAGCGGATTGATATCAAATCGCGAATCGAGCGGGTCATCAGCGAAATCGAGATGCTGGAATGTGCGGACGAAACCAGGGAGGTGGCCCATGAGTAAAACCGTCGAGGTTGAAATCTACGGTCAACGGTACGCCATTCGCGGGGAAGCCGAGGAGGCCTATGTTCGGCGTCTGGCGCATTATGTGGACGATCATATGAAACGCCTTGCCGAGGGCATGAAGACGGCCACGCCGGTCAAATTGGCGGTGCTGACAGCGATTAATCTGGCCCACCAGCTTTTTGAATCCGAAAAGAAGCGGGTTCAGGGAGAGGCCGACTTTGAACGGCGTATGGAAGTGTTGATGGAATCGCTCGAGGAACATATTCCGACCTCCCTCTTTCGTTAGCCTGCCCAGTCTTCTGAGGGGAAACCCAGTTTCGCCTTGCTTTCCGGAACCCCCTTTGTTATCGTGAAAACATGTGAAGGAACGAATGTTTCTGGCAGGTTAGTGTGGACGACCGGGATGGGGAAACAGACTTCTGGACCTTGGTTTTAAGACAAGGCGGAAACGACGGCGAGCTGAGACGCGCGGGCGAATGTTTCATAATGTTTCATGAGGATTAAGATCGTGCCCTGAACTGTTATTATGATGGGTTCAACCGACTTTCGATTTTTGTTGAGGAGAGAAGGCTGCCTTGTTACTCAAACAAGGTGGTCGGTGATTTGTTCCAATGAGCGTGGGCGGTCAGCCCCCGCTCATGGAGACCGGTTCTCAACAAGAATCGCAAATGGTGGAGCAATCCTCCATTCGGCAAGAGGGAGATCCTGAGTATCCTCAGAGAAATCAAAAGTTTACGCCTTCTCGCGTTTTTAAGCTGAGCCATCCCCGGTTCCTGTCGGGTACTTTGTCCGCACAATTACCCTGCCGTGTTTCGTTCGCTCTCTGAAATTCTTTTTTGAAGGACGGGCTGAGCTGCGTCAGCCGTCTGAGAGGGGGGGTGACTCTTATTTCTACCTCAATCATCGCATATATCTTGTGCACGGTAATCGGGGCTGTCGTGGGCATCGGCCTCTTCGAAGTCGTGCGTCGCAACATGGCCGTAGCAAAACGGGTTGAGCTTGAGGAACAGGCGAAACATATCGTCCAGAACGCACAGCGCGAGGCCGACAGTGTCTTGAAAGAGGCCAGGCTGGAGGCCAAGGACCTTGTATTTCAGGCAAAAGCGGAATGGGAAAAGGAGCAAAAGGCGAAACTTGCCGAACTCTCGGCGATAGAAAAACGCATGCTCCAGCGAGACGAGGTGCTGGACCGAAAGCTTGCCGCGCTGGAAAAACGTGAAAGCGAATTGCAGAAACGCGATCAGGAACTGACGAGGCGTGAAGCCGGACTCTCGGCAAAAGAGGCCGCCTGCGCCAGGGCCGAGCGCGATCATCGTGAGGCCTTGGAACGTGTAGCCGGCATGACAGCGGAAGAGGCCAAAAAACAGTTGATTGCCGAAATGGAATCTCAGGCCAGGCTTGATGCGGCTGGAATCGCCAAACGAACGATTGAAGAAGCGCGTGAAGTGGCCGAGCGGGAAGCTCGCGAAATCATTACCAGCTCGATTCAACGGGTGGTGCGGGACTATGTGTCGGAATCGACGATCTCGGTGGTGGCGATTCCGAACGACGCCATGAAGGGACGCATCATCGGCCGGGAGGGTCGCAATATCAGAGCGATCGAAGCGGCGACGGGAATTGACCTGATCATTGATGAGACGCCGGAGGCCGTGATCATCTCGGGATTTGATCCGTTGCGCCGAGAAATCGCCAAAGTTTCGCTTGAGCGGCTGATGCAAGACGGCAGAATTCATCCGACCCGCATCGAAGAAATCGTGGAAAAAGTGAAGACCGACATCGACAAGCTGATGTACGAAGAAGCCGAAAAAATCATCTTCGAGTTGGGGCTTTCGGATTTCCATCCCGAATTGATCAAGGTGCTGGGCCGGCTGAAGTATCGAACGAGTTACGGACAGAACAATCTGTACCACGCGCGGGAGGCGGCGTATATCTGCGGCATGATGGCATCGGAGTTGGGATTGGACGTCAAATTGGCCCGTCGGGGCGCGTTGCTTCACGACATCGGCAAAGCGGTCAGTCATGAGGAAGAGGGGCCCCATGCCATGCTTGGCGCCGAGCTGGCCAAGAAATACGGCGAATCGCCGAAAATCGTGAACGCGATCGCCGCGCATCATGAGCAAGTGGAACCGATTTGTCCGGAGAGCGTGCTGGTAGCCGCCGCCGAGGCGTTGTCCGCCGCTCGTCCTGGAGCTCGAAGAGAAGCCCTCGAGTCCTACGTCAAGCGGCTGGAGAAACTCGAATCCTTGGCGGCCGGGCAGAAGGGGGTGCAAAAGGCCTATGCCATTCAAGCCGGGCGAGAGATCCGCGTGATCGTCCGTCAGGAAGACGTGACCGACGCCGAGTCGTTCCAGCTTTCGCGCGATCTGGCCAGGAAAATAGAGCAGGAACTGACGTATCCCGGACAAATCAAGGTGACCGTGATTCGAGAAAGCCGGTACGTGGAATACGCCAGATGAGGGTGCTCTGCATCGGCGACATCATGGGAGAGCCGGGAAGACGGGCGGTCGCCCGTGCCGTTCCACGTTTGGTTGTCCAGCGGCAGGTCGACGTCGTGATCGGCAACGGCGAAAACGCCGCGGGCGGATTCGGCATTACACCGGACTTGGCGGAGGAACTCTTCGATCTGGGGTTGTCGGTGATCACCACAGGCAATCATGCGTGGGACAAAAAAGAGGTGTTGGATTACTTTCCGCGCGAGTCGCGCTTGCTGCGCCCCGCGAACTATCCCCCCGGCGTTCCGGGCAACGGCAGCGTCGTCGTGGAGACGGCGGGGGGCGAGCGATTGGCGGTTCTTCAACTGATGGGGCGGGCCCACATGCCTACGATCGACTGCCCGTTCCAAACGGCTCGGCGGGAAGTGCCGCGCCTCAAACAAGAAACCGCCGCGGTGATTGTCGAAATGCACGCGGAAGCGACGTCCGAAAAAATGGCCATGGGGCATTATTTGGACGGCGAGGTGACGGCGGTCGTCGGCACGCACACCCACGTTCAAACGGCGGACGATCAGATCTTGCCGAAAGGAACGGCCTACATTACGGATATCGGGATGACCGGCCCTCTCCACGCCGTCATTGGAGTGAAAAAAGAGCTGGCGATCGAAAAATTTTTAACCGGGATGCCTCGCCGCTTCGAAGTGGCGTCCGGACCGTCGGTGTTTTGCGGGGTGTTGCTGGAACTTGATGCGCGGTTGGGGAAGCCCCTCCGTTTTGAACGGGTCCGTCTGATCGATTAACGAAAAGGAGAACCCTACGAGCGACGCCTGGTTGTTCTCTCCTCCTGCCGCCGGTCCGTCGAGGAGAATTCTGACCGTATCGGAGTTGAGCACGTTGGTCCGTACGTGTCTGGAGGCCGATTTTGCCGATGTATGGCTTGAGGGAGAGATCTCGAATCTTCGCGCCCCGGGGTCGGGACATCTCTATTGTACGCTCAAGGATTCGGCAAGCCAGATTCGGGCCGTGCTCTTTCGCTCGACGGCGCTTCGAGTGGGATTCGGTCTTGAAGACGGGCTCCATGTCATTGTGCGGGGGCGAGTCACGGTCTATGAGCCGAGAGGCGAATATCAAATCGTCTTGGAGCATGTGGAGCCGAAGGGACGTGGCGCCCAGCAATTGGCATTTGAACAGTTGAAACGGCGCCTTGGCGCCGAAGGGCTGTTTGACCGGGATCGCAAGAGACCCTTACCGGTACTGCCCCGCACGGTCGGCCTCGTCACGTCGCCGACGGGAGCCGCCGTTCGAGACATGATCACGGTCCTGCATCGCCGGTGCCCCATTCTGCACATCATTCTCTCCCCCGTGTCCGTCCAGGGCGATGGAGCGGCGGAGCAGATCGTCGACGCCATTGAAGCGTTGAACGAGCTTGGTTTCGTCGATGTCATCATCGTCGGGCGGGGAGGCGGCTCCTTCGAAGACCTGCAGGCGTTCAATGACGAGCGCGTCGTGCGAGCGATCGCTGGGTCGTCGATTCCCATCGTCTCGGCCGTCGGGCACGAAACCGACGTGACGCTGGCCGATTTCGCCGCCGATCTTCGGGCGCCTACGCCATCGGCCGCCGCCGAAGCCGTGGCGCCGGTCCTGAGCGAGATCGTGGATCGGCTTGCTGGCTGGGTGACTCGATGTCATCAAGGCGTCAAGCGCCGGTGCGATCGCGAGCGGCAGAGGATGTACGCCGTTCGTGCAGATTTGGGGAGCTTTCGATTCCGAGTGTTGGAAGCCATGCAGCGGGTTGATGACATTGTCATGCGGATGCACCAAGCGGTACAAAGGGATCTACGAAAAAGGTGGGAGCGGACGCGCTCGCTGACGCACGATGCCGTTGCGAGGAGCCCAGGCGCTCGTGTCCGTCGCGGCATGACACGACTGGTTCGGCTGACGTCGCGTCTTGAACAGACCATGCACGCTCGGTTGAATCGGCTGGCGCAGGCGTCGCATTCATGCGCGGCGCGTCTGCATTCGCTGAGCCCGACGGCGGTTCTTGACCGTGGATACAGCATCATCGAAACGATGCCGCACGGCGAAGTTCTGCGGGACGCCCGTCAGGCGACTGTCGGACAGGCGGTCGTTGCGCGTTTGGCGAAAGGGGCGCTTTATTGTAGAGTGACGGAAATCATCCCGGCGTCGCCTGTCAATAGCGACGGGATTCGTTATCATGAAACATTCTTCTCAGAAAGGATCGACGGTGGCCGGCGCGAAGTTTGAACAAGCGATGGCAAGGTTGGAAGCCATTGTGGCCGAATTGGAAAAAGGCGAGCTGTCGCTCGACGAATCGCTCAAGATTTTCGAAGAAGGGGTGCGTCTCTCCAAACATTGCTTGAAGGTTCTCGAAGAAGCCGAGCGCAAAATCGAGGTGTTGGTACAGGATAAAAACGGCAAGAAGCAACTCCGGGCGTTCACGTCGGCTGATGACAACGTGGACGAATCCGACGTGTGATCTTTCTGCAAGCGGAGTCGGCGGCTGACGGACCGACCGGCCGGCCGTTTCTTCGGGGACCAGTACTCCCTACTCATGGACATTCCTGCGCAGCGTCATAAACAACGACTTGATCAACTGTTGGTGAATCAGGGATTCGCGGAGAGCCGAGAGCGCGCGGCGCGGATGATCCTGGCCGGAGAAGTCTGGGTCGATGGCGTCGTCACTGACAAGCCGGCAAAGACCGTGTCCGCCGAGGCTGCCATTGAAGTCCTTGCGACAGGCGCTCGGTTTGTCAGCCGAGGCGGTGAGAAACTGGCGGCTGCGCTGGACGTTGGGTCCATCGATCCGGCAGGGCTTGTCTGTCTCGATGTCGGGTGCTCGACCGGAGGATTTACCGATTGTCTCCTGCAACGGGGGGCACGGCGGATCTATGCGGTGGACGTCGGATACGGTCAATTCGATTGGCGGCTGCGACAGGACCCCCGCGTGGTTCTGATGGAGCGGACGAACATCCGTTACCTCGATAAGTCGGCCATTCCCGAGCCGGTCGGGCTCACGGTCATCGATGTCTCCTTTATCTCGTTGACCAAGGTTCTCCCCACCGTGCTGCAATTTTCGACTCCGGGCGCGATCGTGATCGCGCTGGTCAAACCCCAGTTTGAGGTGGGCAAGGGCGAGGTCGGCAGGGGGGGGATCGTTCGTGACGAGGCGCAGCGGCGGGGCGTCCTGCGCGGAATCGTAAACTTTGCGGCCAGCTTGGGTATGGCGACGAGAACGACGTTGGAGTGCCCTCTCAGGGGGAAAAGAGGGAACCAAGAACTGTTTGCGATTTTTGAATGCGGAGCGACGTCTCACGGTGTACCGTGAACGCGGCTCGCTCGGAATCCATTTACCCGGAGGCGCAATGAAGGTACTCGTCACAGGCGGCGCAGGATTTATAGGATCGCACGTTGTGGATCGGTTGGTCGAGGAGGGACATGAGGTCGTCGTCGTCGACGATTTGTCGACAGGGAAAAGAAAACACGTCAACCGCTCGGCCGGTCTGTATAAACTCGACGTCCAAAGCGGACGGTTGGAAAAGGTGTTTCGCAACGAGCGCCCCAGTATCGTGATTCATTTGGCCGCCCAAGTCAGCGCGCGCCAATCGGTCGAAAATCCGATCCTCGACGCGCAAGTCAACGTGTTGGGAACGATGAACGTTCTGCATCAGGCCGCTCGGCACGGAGCAAGGAAAGTCATCTTTGCCTCGTCCGGCGTGGCGATTTATGGGGAGCAGGAAGTGCATCCTGCGCCGGAATCCCACCCGACCAAACCGCTCTCGGCCTATGGCATCAGCAAACTTTGCGGGGAACATTATCTGTCTTACTTTCAGCGCGTCAGCGGCCTTCAAGTGGTGAGCTTGCGATACGCAAGCGTCTACGGGCCGCGACAAGATCCTGAGGGCGAGGCGGGCGTCGTGGCGATCTTTATCAGGAAGATGTTGAGTGGCGAGCAACCGATCATCAACGGCAACGGCCGGCAGACGAGAGACTTCGTCTTCGTTGACGACGTGGTGCAGGCCAACCTGGCCGTCATGTCGCAGGAGGCGCAGGGCGTGTACAACGTCGGAACCGGGGTCGAGACGTCCATCAATGAATTGTTTCGAATGCTGGCCGGCTTGACCGGATCTTCTTGCAAAGAAGTCCACGGGCCGGCCAAGGTCGGAGAGCAAATACGGAGCGTCATTGATTCGTCGAGGCTCAAGCAGGAAGTGGGATGGGAGCCCGAGACGGGTCTTGCCGAAGGTCTGGAGAAAACCGTCGCCTATTTTCGCGGGCAGTAGGGTACCGATGGATGGTAGCGGGGCGCTGCTCGTCGCGCCGGGCCGAGCGAGCGTATCAATATCGCGGAACGCTGTGATCGATTTGCAGGGACCAGGCATCGATCCCGCCGATCAAATTCTTCACGTTCGAAAACCCCTGCTGAAGCAAAAACGCCGTCGCGTCTCCGCTCCGCATCCCGTGATGACAATAGGCGATGATCTCGGCGTGTCTATCCAGTTTCTCGAGCGATTGCGGCAGGGTTCCCAGCGGAATCAAGACCGAATTCTCGAGTTTTGCGATCGCGTGTTCCCAAGGCTCGCGAACGTCCAACAGAACCAGCTTATCCCCTCTGTCGAGCCGTGTTTTCAGTTCCTTGGGCGTGATGATGAAGCTCATCGGGCATCCTCCTTGTCAAGGTGGGCAGATCATATGCGAGGGGGAAAAGGCTGTCAAATTTCGGCTCGCTCACTCGCAAGGGCATTCACGCTGAGGCACCCGCGGTAGTTCGCGAAACGCATGATCAGGTAGATGATTCATCTTCCGGCATCTTAAGGGGCGGGGTGGCGATTACGCTGCATCAACGGTCCACCGCCCCCGGCGGTCTGGACGTTTGACGGCTTCTGACAGCAGGGCGATAAAATCGCGACGGGGGATTTCTTCCGCGCCGAATCGTCTTATGTGAGGGGAATATTGCTGGCAATCGATGAGGCGGAAATTCCAGGCTTCGAGTCGCCGAACAAGCGAGACCAGCGCCGCTTTTGACGCATCATCGACCGAGGTAAACATGGACTCCGCGAAAAACGCCCCGCCGATCGCCACGCCGTAGATTCCGCCGACCAACGTCCCTTCTCGCCAGGCCTCCGCGGAATGGGCGTATCCCAGCTCGTGCAGTTGTGTATAAGCCGTGATCATCTCCGGGGTGATCCAGGTGCCGCCGTCAGGATATTGAGGCCGCGGCCCGGCGCAGCCCTCCATCACAGCGCGGAACTGCGTATCGAAAGTAATGGAAAAGCGACCGCCTCGAAGGGTGCGATTCAAGCGCCGTGGCACGTGGAGTTTGGAGGGGAAGAGCACGGCGCGTGGATCGGGCGACCACCAGAGGATCGGCTGGTCTTCGTTGTACCAGGGAAAGATGCCACGCCGATAGGCTTCGAGCAGCCGCTCCGGACGCAAATCACCCCCGACGGCCAACAGGCCTTCGGGAGAGGCGTGATCAACTGGCGGAAAACGGAAATCGTGCCGGTGTAAGCGAACCATCGCCACGTACGATACGCGAAGCCTGGTAGAAAGGCTAGATCGAAGGAAAGAAGTGCGGACTCACTTGGCACTCAAGGGGCGGCTGATGGCCCATGGTTGGCGGTTCCGATTGCGGTGATCAATTCGATCCGTCTTGCCCCGACTCTCGGCGACCCCTTTCACCTCGTTCGGATGCACCACATGTCTATGAATACCCTCGATCTTCTTCAGCGTCTCCGCGATTGATGTCATCTGAGTGTCCGACTCGAAGGCGACCAGCTTGCTGCTGGCACCTGCCGGCCACAGCAGTGTCCGCAGATCTACCTGCGAGGCCGACTGCTCTCCTCGAACACTCTAAGAGAACCCCCCCTTTGGGACCTACCGGCTTCCATGATCGATCGATTCGCCTTCCGTGGTGACCGTCGTCTTCCACGCCTGTGAGGCAAACTGCGGATCGAGTGGCGTGTGCGCGATAGGGTTCGTGTAATTACTCAAGGTCTTGAGCGCCACGATCGTCAGCACATCCAACAGGTGCCGCGGTCCGTATCCCGCCGCCGCGAAGAATTCCAGATCATCATCCGGCACCCACCCACGATGATGCAAAATGGACAGCACCACAATACGAAGCGCAGTGAGTTTCCGGTCGGCACACTGGCGCTGCTCACGCAACGCCGAAAGGATATCCTCAGGCATGCGGACCATCTGCGCCACCGTGGAGTGGGCTGCGACACAATAGGCGCAGCCGTTGGTAATGCTCACGGTCAAGGCTACGATCTGCTGCTCGATCGGGGAGAGGGCGCTCTGCTCAAGCGCCGTGTTGATGGCCGCGTAGGCTTGGAGCGCTGTGGGTGACTCGGCCAGCACTCCGAACACGTTGGGAAGAAACCCGTATTTCTTCTCCGTGGCGGTGAGCGTGGCGCGAGACGCTTCAGGAGCCGTCTCCTTCGTATGAACGGGAAACTGCATGTTCAGCCTCCTGCTGCGATCGCTGTCCCACCCACCTGCCAACTCACACAAAAGCTTGAAGAGTCATTGCTTCGATGAGCGGCGCCGGCGCCGAATCGCGCCAAACGCGGCCAGGCCGGAGCCGAACAGCCACGCCGCGGCCGGAAGCGGCACTGGAGCACCGCTGATCTCCTGGAACCCTACGCCGGAGGCACCGAGCGGATCCTTGGCGAAGGCCGAGGCGTTGCGCTGGAAGCCGAGATGGCTGCCGCGGTCGTAGGCATAGGCGAAGAGGCGATACTGCATCGTGAAGGTCTCACCCACGTCGATGTCGCTCAGATCGACCGGACGCGTTGCCGGCTCCTCCAGCAGCAGCTCCATTCCGATCCAGCCGCCGCCCCCCACCCTCCTGGGCTCCCAGGGCAGATCACCGGTGACGCCGTAGTCGAAGGGATAGGGGAGCGCGGTGTTCGAAAACACGGTGGCGGTGTCCTGCCGCTGCCAGATCTCTTCACCGTCCTGGAACACGGAGACGGTGCCGAGCATCCCGGCGTTCATGCAGATGGCGTCGCCCAGCGGGCAGAGCGCCCCGAACTCGCCGTTCATCGAGGTGTTGAGTAGGCCGTGGGTGTAGGTGAAGTTCAATTGGTCGTTCTCGTGGTCCTTGACGTAGTCGCGATAGACCAGCACCTCGACCGCACTGCCGATGTGCTCGATGGGCTTCCGGAAATTGTTCGGGCTGTCCGCGATGCCGTAGAAGGTCGCGCCGTAGTTGGCGACCCCGCCGGAGGCATTGACCGGAAGGCCGGTGCTGCTGGTCCCGATCTGTCGTTCCACCTGGAGCAGGCCGTCGGCGCCCTCAGGACTGTCTGAGCCGCCGAAGCCCAGCAGGTTCCCGGGCGGGATGCCCTGGCTCGGGGTGATGCCATAGACGAAGATGTCGAAGCGTGCATCGGTCAGGGTCAGGGCGTTGGCCTGCGAGACACCACAGAACATGGCGAGCGCGGCCGTCAGGGTCAAGAACCGTCGGTGATCGATCATGGTACCCTCCTTATGAGTGATGGTATGAAATGGGACAAACCAGTTTTCATGCCAGTGACGACGAGAGACAATCGTCGATTGGGCCAACCGAGCCAACCGTGGTGCCTGAACGTGCAAAGGCTGACGTCACCGCCGCAGTGGGCGCATGATGGACGAGCCGCCCATGGACTGCTTGCCACAGTTGCTCGATTGCTTCCGTGAGAATAGGAGGAGATGAGCGGAGACGCTATAGTCAGTTTTACACAAGGGGCTCTGGCTGACGTCACGTCTCCGTATAGCCCGAAGGGTTCTGTTGCAACCGAAGTGGTAGCTCGCTGCGCGAATGTACCCCGACCTTACGAAAAATGGATTGCACCTGATTCGCCACGGTATGCTCGCTGCAGTTACGACGTTGGGCGATGTCACGATTCGTAGAGCCTGTTAATAGCGCCGCCAACACCGCTCGTTCGGCATCTGTGAGGTTCGCAATGAGATCTGCGCGGACGAGCGGATAAGCCCCGATCAGCAGTGTGTTGCCATGGACCACTGATTCCGCCAGCGTGGCTCGTGGTCCGCTCGGTGCAAAAAACGCCGTGAGCTCCGTGAGCGACGACAAGCCCAGTTTGCGGGCTGCACGCGTCGTGCTATTTGTCACGGCGGAGCGCGCGATTCCGAGCATATAGCTGATCTCCTTCCCACTGTGCCCTTGACCGATGAGTTCAGCGACCTGGCGCTCACGCAGCGTGAGGCCGCGGAGATCTGGAAACCTGGGATCATTCTTGATTGCAAGGACAAATCGGCGTCCATCGGAATCGAAATGATCGACGAGCGACCACCGGCCTTGCACGAGTCCTTCCCAGGTCGCCAAGGCTTGGTCGGGGTCATTCCGGCCTTGGCTGGTTCTGAGCCGGTCGAGGCGGCGGACCGCCTCACGCAACGCGGCCCGTGCGGACGGAGGTTCTGCACCCGCACGGGCTTCGTGGAGCTTCCCACCGCTATTGAAAATGGCTTCCACGGGCGGCGAATCGAGATCCAAGGTCTGGGCGAATTCACGCAACCGGAGCCCGGCACCCAGATGGCTGGCCGCACATTGCCAGCGGTGGCGCTCCTGCGCGGTCGGTACAATTCGCTCTGAAAACAACCAGCACAGAATGAGCGCGCTGCCTTGCCCTGTCAGCCCCTTGACCGCCAGCTTATCGTGGACCACACCGTTGGTAATCTGCTGAACAACCTTCGCAAGATTCGGTTCACGTGCGTATAACGTTTCGCTGAGTGACGCCATGGATGGCCCGCTGCGGAAGAAACGGCTGACCGTCGGAGTGTGCACCTGCATACTGGCTGCAAGGATGTCGCGCGCATGGGCCGGCCCCAGTGCGGCAGAGCGCTCAAGAGACACAGTTCTTGGGCTGTAGCGGTAGATGCCGATCGTGGGCCAGAACCCACGCTTGGTCAGCGACGCCGCATGGTGGAGCACGCGGGTCATCCAGGTGTCGTCGTCACCTTCGAGCCGATACCCTTCTTCGATGAGCCCGATCCAATCCTTGGTGTTCCTGACCATGCGGGGTGTTTCCCCTTCGTCAGAGTCGGATAGGGAATGCGCTTCTGTGGATAATCGCCGCCCGGTATTATAGCTTACCTGCCGCGCGGTTCAGCCGACGCCAAAATGGTCTGGAACATCGGA
>JANDJJ010000054.1 GCA_024330945.1 Nitrospira sp.
GGGGCCGATCAAAGCCAAGAAGACCTATCCGATTCACCGTCCCGCGCCGAAGCTTGAAGATCAAGAAACCAAGACCGAAGTGCTGGAAACCGGCATCAAGGTCGTGGATCTGCTCGAACCCTACAGCAAAGGGGGCAAGGTCGGTCTGTTTGGTGGCGCCGGGGTGGGCAAGACCGTCATTATCATGGAGCTCATCAATAATATTGCGCTTCACCATGGAGGATTTTCGGTGTTTGCCGGCGTGGGCGAGCGGACGCGCGAGGGCAATGATCTGTGGCATGAAATGCAAGAGTCCAAGGTCATCGATCCGGATGATTTTACCAAGTCGAAAGCCGCGCTCGTCTATGGTCAAATGAATGAACCGCCGGGTGCCCGTCTGCGGGTTGCGTTGACCGGTTTGGCCGTCGCGGAGTTTTTCCGAGACGAGGAAAACCAGGACGTCCTTCTGTTCGTGGACAATATCTTCCGATTCACGCAGGCCGGTTCCGAGGTGTCGGCGCTGTTGGGCCGCATGCCGTCCGCGGTGGGATATCAGCCCAACCTCTCGACGGAAATGGGTGCTCTGCAAGAGCGGATTACGTCCACCAAGCGCGGATCAATCACCTCGGTTCAAGCCATTTACGTGCCGGCCGACGACTTGACGGATCCGGCTCCCGCGACGGCGTTCGCGCACTTGGACGCGACGACCGTGCTCTCTCGGTCGCTGGCCGAGCTGGGTATTTATCCCGCGGTCGATCCTCTTGACTCGACCTCTCGTATTCTTGACCCTCAAATCATCGGCGAGGAACATTACAAAGTGGCCCGCGGGGTACAGTCCGTCTTGCAACGCTATAAGGATTTGCAGGACATCATCGCGATTCTGGGTATGGATGAGTTGTCCGAGGACGACAAAATGGTCGTCGCCCGTGCGAGAAAAATTCAGCGGTTTCTCTCGCAGCCGTTCCACGTTGCCGAAGCGTTCACCGGTACGCCGGGCAAATACGTCAAGTTGAAGGACACGGTTCGTAGTTTCAAGGAAATCCTGGACGGGAAGTACGACCATTTGCCGGAACAGGCCTTCTACATGGTCGGTCCGATCGAGGAAGCGGTCGCCAAGGCCGAAAAAATGGGAGTGAAGGTGTAACGGGCGAAGACGATACGACGGGGGCATGGCGAGAGAGAAGACAACATGGCTGGAAAATTCCTCTTGGAAGTCGTCACGCCGGAAAAACTGTTGCTGAGCCAGCAGGTGGACGAGGTCATCGCGCCGGGTCTGGAAGGCGACTTCGGAGTCCTGCCGGGGCATTGTCATTTCCTCTCGATGTTGCGGATCGGGGAACTGCGGTATCGCGTCGGCGATCAATTCAACCATATGGCCGTGCTGTGGGGGTATGCCGAAGTGACGCCGACCAGGGTGACCGTCATGGCCGAGATCGCTGAGAAGGCCGAAGACATCGACGTGGAGCGCGCTACGGCCAAAGTGGAAGAAGCGGAACGTCGGCTCAAGCAGGGAGGCCTGCCGTCTGACGTCAAGGAAGCTCAAGTCAGCCTCGAAAAAGCCCGTCTGCGGAAAAAGATCGCGGAGCGGGCGCGGAAGGTCGCCCACACATAGCCGCCTCGTGTTGAACCTTCACCCGCGCGGGTTCGCCGCCGTGGGTGTTCAGGCCGTCATCCTCGCCGCTCATTCAATCATCCGGCCAACGTTTCCGGTTTCAGGGCGATGCTTCGCGTGGTTCAACCGATGACGGCTCGTATCGGCCGGGGGAGCTGCCGTTCATGACGGGAGGAAGGCCTCCGTGATCACGGAGTTTGTTATCACACCCGGCGAACAATCTAAACGGCTCGACGTCTTTCTTGTCAACCGCGAGCGAGCCATCTCCCGGTCCGCCTTGCAGCGACTGATCCAGCTTGGTCGCATCCGAGTCAACAACGCTTCGGTCAAGCCGAGCCACAAAATCAAACCGGGTGATACCATCACGATGGATATCCCCAAACCGGAACCTCTGGAGCTCAAAGGAGAAGCCATCCCGCTCGAGGTGCTGTACGAAGACGAAGCCGTCCTGGTCCTCAATAAACCTGCGGGGATTGTCGTGCATCCGGCCCCTGGGAACTGGACTGGAACGTTGGTCAACGCACTGTTGCACCATTTCGATGTTTCGGGCGGCACCCTCTCCACCGTTGGGGGGAAAGAACGGCCCGGGCTTGTTCATCGCCTGGATAAGGAAACATCGGGGATCATGGTCGTCGCGAAAACGGACCATGCGCACCGACATCTGGCCGCACAATTTCAGCGCCACACGATCACCCGCGTGTATGAAGCCTTGGTGTGGGGCGTCCCGAAGAAAGCCCGTGGGGTGGTTACCCTGGCGATCGGGCGGGACGTCAAAGAACGGAAAAAAATCTCCTCAAGGACTTCACGGCCCAAGGAATCGATCACGGAGTACCGAGTCGAGCGACGCTTCGGCAACCTGGCGGCCCATCTTTTGCTTTATCCTCAAACGGGCCGAACCCATCAATTGCGGGTTCACTTGCAGTCTCTGGGCCATCCGATTCTGGGCGATCAGACCTATGGCGGCGCCAAAGTCAAAATGATCGGACCGCTCGCCGTTCCGCGCGTCATGCTCCATGCGAGAACCCTTGGATTTCACCATCCCCTGACGGGAGACTTCAGAGAGTTTACTCGCGGATATCCGGCCGACATGCAAGGCGTCGCCGAAGAGCTGGGGCGACTTGTGCGGGACGGCTAAGAAAGACGCTTCGATTACCATGGAGGAAATTCGTATGCGGATCGGGGATGTGCTCGATGCCGTCGGCGGGCTGGTGTCGAGGATCAAAGAGTATGCGGCCAAACTGCCCGCCGTCGTTAACCTGTCGGTCGCGCCGACAGGGATCAAACCTTCTCCGGATGCCGTCGAAGCGTATGATGAGCTGGTGATGCGCCTGCGCACCAGGATCATCGGTACGCCGTACAAACACCTGAGCACTCCCTTGCTTGAGTCTCTGGAAGCCTTCGAGTCGGGGAGATTGCTGGAAACGGCGCAGCCGCTGCTCTCGCTGCTGGATCAGATCCAGCAGATGATCAAAGATCGAGACATCGAAGCGCAGCCCACGGACGAGAACCGCGTCGATGAATACCGAAGGTCGCTTCGCAAAATTCTGCCGGGCAATAGGCCGGAACTGGAAGAGACCGGCGGGACGTGAACCGATGCCTCGCGCGCGTTGCGCGCAAGGCGCCTTGATCAATGGCCCATCTTTGGCCCTGCGGCGTTTGCTCCTTGAGAGACGAGAGGAAACCGGACCGTAGATTGGCAATGAGGACATTTGGTGCGGATGATCATATCATCCAGCATCTCATAGTGTTCGGAAGTCAGCCACATCAATCGAAAGCATTTCGGACACGTACGGACTTGCGTTGACATGATGTTCCTCGTACACTTCCTCCTGACGGCTATCACGTGCGCGGAGGATAATCTAGTATAAGATGCGAGCGACCCTCAAGCCCGCAATTCTCTATTCGGACAATATCCCGCCCAAGGCGGATCAACTGCTCGGTCTCTTCCATCAGGCTCCCTGGGCCAAGGATCGGACGGCCGAAGAGACGGAGGAGATGCTTCGTCACACCGATCTCGCCGTCTGCGCGTGGGACCGAGAACGTTTGGTCGGATTCGGCCGTGTCTTGACGGATTTTGTTTATCGAGCGACGATCTGGGATGTGATCGTCGATCAGGCTTATCAAAAACAAGGAATCGGCTCGGAAATCGTTCGACGAATTCTTGATCATCCGCGATTGCAGAAGGTCGAGCTCTTTTGGCTGTGCACGAGGCGACCGGGGTTCTACGAAAAGCTGGGTTTCAGTTCAAAAGAGCAAACGGGGATGGTCTGGGCCAGAAACACCCAGGCTCGCCGGGAGTGATCATGGAAAGGACCTCTCGGCCGTGGTCTTCGGCAAAGGTGTTCCCTGTGGCATGAGGGAGCGTCTCTAAAAGAAGGCCTTCACGCCGAAGAGAAATCCGAAGGACGAGAGGTTCCAATCGTTGATTCGAAACCGGTCATCAATATGTGCATGACCGTCATTTCGTTTGTAGGCCCACTCGGCGTTGACCGCCAGGTGCCTGTTCACCAGATAGTCCACACCCCATCCCAGCCTCCAGGCGAATGTGTTGCTGGGGCTGATCTCGGAGGAAATCGCCTCACTGAAACTGTTCACGTTCACGCCGAAACTCATGTTGACATAGGGGACGACCGATCCCAATTTGACGGGACGCAATTCAATCGTTGGAAGCACCGACACGGTATGTTGACTTCCCACATCCAACGACAAACGTCGATCCTCGACATCCACGCCGTGTCGTTCCCACTCCACCATGAGCCCCACCAAAAACCAACGGTTGAGGCTGTAGAGGGCCTGAACATTAACGAGCGGGCCGATCCCGGCGGAGCCTCTCTCAAAGCCTGCGATGCCCACCACGTCGTGCGAAAGGGATTGTGTCGGGACGGCAAATCCGGCGCGAGCGCCCAGAACCCACGTCTTCGGCTGGATCCCTCCAAACGATTGAAGGTCCTCGGCGGCATGAAGCCTCCCGCTCGGAGCCAGTACGCTCACCACGCTGACGCACAGGAACGCCACAAGCCATGACGGTTGACGTTCGACTCTCATCGGACGATTCCTCCTTTTTGGCCTGACAACACCGTCGATCGACGCAACAAGTTCCTTGTCGCATAATTCGCCGAAATGGTCAAATCGGAGTTCTTCATCTCATTGACCCGCGGCCCACCGGCTTGCCGGCTGGGTTCAGGGTCGTTGAGAGGGAATCACCAACACCTGAGGTGGGAGGCAATCAACGGGGATGGCCGGAACGGATTCGCAATCTTTTGGGTGAAATCACAAGCGAGAAAAAAAACACCGCCGTCGCCAGCAGCACAATCGATGGTCCCGATGGAATGTCCCAGACCGTCGAGACCACCACGCCGGTCAAGGCCGTCGCTGTTCCGATGATCACTGAGTACAGGGTCAGGGCCGTCAGGCTGTGCGTGAGTTGATAGGCCGTTGAAGCGGGGATGAGAATCATGGCGAACACCAAGATGGCCCCGACGGTTTTCAGCGCGACCACGACGGTGAGCGCCACCAGCGTCAGCAGGAGAAAAAAGATACTGCGTGCCGGAATGCCCGACGCTTCCGCCATCTCTTGATCGAACGCGATGAAAAGCAATTCTTTCCAGAAGGCGAGCAAAAGGCCGAGCACCAGGGCGGCCAACCCGGCGATGAGGACCAATTCCTCACCGGCCACCGAGAGCACGCTGCCGAACAAATAGCCGTACACTTCGGCGTTGTAAGTTTTCATCAGGCTGATGAACACGATGGCCAGCGCCATGGTGGCCGTGTACAGAATGCCGATCGACACGTCCAGTTTCATCCGGCCCTGCTCCTCGAGCCAGCCCGTGATCCAAACGGTCGCCACGCCGAACGCGACGGCCAACAAGAGGGGCGGCCATCCGACGAGATACCCCAGGGTCACGCCGGCGAACGCCGCGTGCGAGGTTCCGGCTCCCACGAACGCCAGACCGCGCAGCACGACGAAGACGCCGATCAGCGAGCACAGGCCTCCCACCATCGCCGCGGCAAGAAGGGATCGCTGCATGAAGTCGTATGCGAACAGTTCCAACATCAGATCGATCGGTTCATGGCGATTCAGTGGGAATGATGATAGTCCTCGACAATGACCAGGTCCTTGTCGGAAATGACCAGTCCTTTCCCATAGACCTGTTCGAGGATGTTCGGTTTGAGCACATCGGCGGGGGGACCCGCCGCATACAGGCGGGTTTTGAGAAGGACGAGGCGATCCACCCGCGACCGGATCATATTGATATCGTGCGTAATCAGCAGCACCGTCAACCCCAATGTCTCGTGCAGGTGTTGAATCAGCTCGATGACGTTATGCTGCATGGGAAGATCCAGCCCCGTCGTCGGTTCATCCAGTAAGAGGACCTTCGGTTGTTGGGCCAAGGCCCTCGCAATGAACACGCGCTGCTGTTGGCCTCCCGACAAATGACCCAATGCGGTGTCTTTATATCGTTCCATGGCGACGAGGGCCAGCGATTCCATGGCGATCCGGCGGTCCTTTGGGCTGGGACGGTGAAACAAGCCCAACGCGCCGTATCGGCCCATCATCACCGTCTCGAAGACGGTGACTGGAAAGTCACGATCCACGACGCCTTTCTGGGGAAGGTACCCGATTTTCGCTCGGTGGTGGCATCGGAGTTCTTGGCAGGCGCAATCGAAGATATGGAGCTGCCCTTTGATCGGCGCAAGAAGTCCGAGCACCGCCCGGCACAGGGTGGTCTTGCCGGAGCCGTTCGGGCCGATGACGCCGACGAACTCACCGGCTTCGATGGAAAGGGTGATGTCTTCCAGCGCCGTTACACCGGGAAATCCGAATGAGGCATGGTCAAATCGGATAATCGGCGGATGAGGCCCTCTCGACATAGAATGCTGCTCTTTTTCATGTTGAGAGAAGAGCATTGCGAGAAGAGAGCTAACGCTCCAGGGCGTCGGCCAATTTCAGCACATTGTAGCGGAGCATGTCGAGGTACGACTCGGTCCCCGGCAAGCCTCCGGGCAGGGTGGTCAAGACAACGACGCTCGCTCCCGTTTCCTTTGAGAGGAGGTTGGGAATCCGTTGGCTCAACTGAATTTCGGAGGCGATGACTTTCAGCCGATCTTTTCTCATCTTGCCGATCAGATTCTGTAATTGAAGGGCGGACGGTTCAGCCCCCGAATGAATCTGGATCGTCGCCGCAATCTCAAACCCGAACCGTTTGGCCAGATACGGCCATGCAGGATGGTGTGCGACGATGCGCCGGTCCGTCAGTCGGCCGACGCGATCCAAGAGGTCGCCTCGAAGCCGGTCCACCTGTTCACGATAGGCGGCAAAATTTCGCCGGTATTCGTCCGCATGGAGGGGATCAACCTCGATCAAGGCATCGGTGATGTGCTGCAGCATGATTCCGACGTTGTCAGGATCCATCCAGATATGGGGATTCCCTTGCGACGAAAGGGGCTCGCCGTTTCCGTGCTGTGCATCGTGTCGGTCATCCGAATCATCATGGATCAAGGGGACTCCCTGGGAAGTGGTGACGACCCGCAGTGACGGGCTCCCTGCGTTTTTCACCAGCGAGGCGACCCACACTTCGAGGCCGAGGCCGATTTCAAACAACAGCCTCGCTTTGCGCACCGCAACCAAGTCCGTGGGCTTGGGGGAGTACGTGTGTTCATTTTCCAATCCAGTGAGCAGCGATTTCACGTGAACGTGGGAACGTCCGACTTGCTCGGTCAGATCTTTCAGCACGGGAATGGTCGTCACGACCTCGACGGGGTCCTGAGCCCTCGCGACCGGAGCTCCGCCCGCCAATCCGACCAGAAAGAATGCCATGAGAAAAGAAACCGGTACCTGCTGATGCCGAACCCGCGACATGGGGGAGGACGGTAACATCCGACTTGGAGGATGTCAACGTAAACGGGCCCGAACCGGTCACATGAGTGCGGCTGCACAAAGGAGTGCTTGACCATCCGGCGGAGTTCCATTAGCGTAACCGCGCGGATGCAACGACCGGGAGATCCCTCGGAGAAAGGGGGGCGTCATCGTGAACGTTGTCGGGCTGATGTCGGGAACCTCCGGTGACGGAGTCGATGCCGCGTTGGTGGAGATCCGGCGGGGGAAGCACGGACTTCGCGTCAAAATGATCGCGTTTCACCCGCTTCCTTACCCGCGGTCGCTCCAACAGCGGATTTTGGCAACTTCCGTCTCGGGGACCGTGGCGGAGGTGTGCCATCTCAACGTGCTGTTGGGAGAATGGTTCGCCAATGCGGCGTTGGGAGTGATCCGCGCCGCGTCGTTAGAGCCGAAAGACGTCGACCTGATCGGATCGCACGGACAGACCGTGCACCATCTTCCGCACGGGATCAAGGACGCGGGAATCGGAGCCGTGCGCTCGACCCTTCAAATCGCGGAGCCCGCCGTCATCGCGGAACGGACCGGTATCACCACCATCGCCGATTTTCGCCCCCGTGACATGGCTGCCGGCGGGCAGGGGGCGCCGCTGACGCCGGCGGTCCATGCGCTGCTGTTCCGGCATTCTCGCCGGGCTCGGCTGATCGTCAATTTGGGCGGCATCAGCAACGTCACCTATTTGCCGCGCGGGTCGGGATATGACGGAATCGTCGCGTTCGATACCGGTCCGGCCAACATGGTGTTGGACGGGCTCATGGCCTGGAGCACCAACGGACGGGTGGCGATGGATCGCGAGGGGCGATTGGCTTTCCGCGGGCGGGTCGACGGCCGATTGCTGGCCAAGCTGCTCGCTCATCCCTATCTGTCCCAGTCTCCCCCCAAATCCACCGGACGAGAGGTGTTCGGTGCCAAGATGATCGACGAATTGACGACGATGCCGCAGGCGCGACAGTTGACGATCGAAGATCTGCTGGCGACGTGCAGCCGCTGGACCGCGGAAGCGGTCGGAACGGTTCGGCGGTGGATTACGGGGGGAATCGATGAAGTCATCGTCGGGGGGGGAGGCGTGCGCAATCGAGCTATTATGCATCATCTCGCCGACGTGTTCGCACCGACGCCGGTGGCGCCGTTTGAATCGTATGGATGGGACAGCAAGGCCTTCGAGGCGGTGGCCTTTGCCGTCTTGGGTTATCAAACGGCGACGGACCACTATGGGAACGTGCCGTCGGTGACCGGCGCGGCGCATCCTCGTTTGTTGGGCTGCATCGTTCCCAATGGGCCGGGATGGATGGAACGGCTGCGATCCCGGGCCCAAAAGAACCGGCGATGAAGGATCTCGTCATAGCGGGAGCGGCGGCATCCGTCGCCATTCTGTGGTGGCTCGTCGTCCGATCGAAGGCGTCGGAGGGCTCGGCGGCTGATTTTACGTTGCCGGCCAAGGCGGTCGTCACCGCACGGCCCTTGCTGACGGACGAGGAGAGTTCGTTCTACAACCGATTACAGATTGCGACTCAAGATCGCTACCTGATTGTGGCCCAGGTTCCGCTCTGGTCGTTTGTATCCATCGATGTGTCGGGGAAACATCGATCCCGGATTCTCAAACGGCTCGTGTTGACGCGAGTCGATTTTGCGCTGGTGCATCCGGGCTCGCGGCATGTGGAGCAAGTCGTGCTGCTCCAAGGGGAGCCTTCCGATACGACTCAGGACGATCGCCACCGGGTTGTGGAGTCGGTCATGGCCGCTGCGGGTATCAGGGTGGCCAAGGCACGATCGACTCACTCGTACACCATCCCTGAATTGATTGATCTCCTGGGGCTTTCCGAGGAAGATCCCGTGCCGTGAGAAAGGGCCTGCCATGATCCCAGACCGGCCTAGTCGGATGCTTGTGGGCCCTGTTCGGACTTGATGGCCGTCTCAACGGCCTTCTGCGCCAGCTCCGCTTCCGAACTGCCGGGATATTGATTGATGACTCGATCAAACATCATGCGAGCCTTTTCATGATCGCCCAATTTTGCATAGATTTGCCCGAGCTTGAGCGTGGAAGCGGGCAGTTTCTGGCTGAGCGGGTGGTACATGAGGACGTTGTAGAATGAATCCAATGCGTCCTTGTATCGACGCATGCGAAACTGGCATTCACCGATCCAGTATTGAGCATTGGCGGCCAGTGAGGATTGGCCGTGCAGCTCGATGAAGAGCCGAAACCCCGCCAGCGCCGCCTCGTAATCCCGCTGCTTGAATTCCTCCATGACGCGATCGTACAGACGTCGCGACGTGTCGCGCATTTGGCCGGAAGCTCCAAGGGACTCATCGGCTGTTGACAGAATGATGGAAAACAGCAAGAACATTGCGATCATCGTCTGTGTCATAGAGGCACCTCCGCACTGGCTTGGCCATGGTCTCAACAGGAAGATCGTCTCGCAATCGCCGTGCCAAGTCTGACGCACGGATGGCTGAAAACTGCCATGAAAACAACTCGTTCGAGATCAGGGCTCGGTGCGAAATTGAGGATGTCCCATGTTGATGCTGTGGACGAAACAGAATTGTACAGGCTCCGGCGCTTTTTCGACTGTGCCTGTTCCAGGTGGTGATTCTTACGATCTTACGATGCGATTGGGAGAGGCGATAAAAGGTGCGTTACCCCTGAGAATGGCACGGGTGGACCTATGACGGCTTGATGCGAAGAGCGGGTAAAAAAGAGTGAGCGGTCACGTGAAACTGAAAAGAGTTTCCCCCCAGTTGTTTGGCGCGATACATGGCGGCGTCCGCGTGTCGTAAGAGATCATCGATGTCATGATCGTCCAGTGGATAGACGGTAATGCCGATGCTGATTCCGATGGAGGCCCGCCCCGATTCGAGAAAAAACGGCTCGGTCATTGACTGGGTGATTCGCTCGGCGACATGAATGATATCATCTTCATGAGAAAGGCCTTCCAGGATGATCGTGAATTCATCGCCGCCCATGCGCGCGACCGTGTCTGCTTCGCGCACGCACGTTTTGATCCGATCGGCGGCGGTTTTCAACACGTGATCGCCCGCCTCGTGTCCTAATGTATCGTTGACGGTCTTGAATCGATCGAGATCGAGCAACATGAGCCCCAGCAATTGCCCCAGCCGTTTGCTTCGCGCCATCGCGTGAAGCAACCGGTCACGGAACAACGTGCGATTGACGAGACCAGTCAACTGGTCGTACTGAGCCAAGTAGGTCAGCCGTTCTTCGGCCCGCTTCCGCTCGATGGAGTAGCGGATCGAGCGCGCCAGCAATTCGCCTTGGTTCCGCCCTTTGACGAGATAGTCTTGCGCGCCGGATTGAACGGCTTGAAGAGCCAAGGCTTGATCGCTCAGTCCGCTGAGGACGATGATCGGAATTCTGGGGGTTGCCGCTTGGATCTGTCCGAGAGAGGCGAGTCCGTATCCATCCGGAAGAGAGAGGTCCAACAGAACGGCATCGAAGCGATCGCGGGCGAGTCGGTCGATGGCTTCATCAAGGCGCACGACGTGCGTGACCTCAAATGACCCGACGCTCCATTCGGCCAAGATGTCTTGGGTTAACAGGGCGTCCGTCTCGTTGTCTTCGATCAGCAAAATTTTGAGCATCGATGTGCCGCGAACTTCTCTCGGTGAAGATCTGGCGGCCTCCGCCATCCCTTCCACAAGTATAGCCGATGGAGCCGAATCAACAAGAAAATCACGCCGTTTCGGTGCCGTGGCGGTGAAAAGCCGGAGGATAAGGAGGAGCCCACCGGATCAAATCAGCGACGCGGCGACGCCCGCGCCTTTCTCCTGACGTCAGGAGCCCTTCATGAGGAGGCTCGCACCGTTTGGATAGGCGCCGATCGGGGGTTGTTCGGGACCGATGGCGGCTTCGCAGGCATAGCCCGGTTCCAAAGGCCAGAGCAACGAGCGCCCGGCAAAATTCCCTCGCAAGTGGATATAGCGGAACGTGACGCCCAAACGGGCGGCGTCCTCCTTGACCTTTTGGACACAGGCATCGGCCGAGTAGGCGCGGCGGGCAATCAAAATGGGGGATCCCGACTCACTGTGAAACATCACGAACTCACCGGCGCAGCCCGGGAGAAGGGCCACCGTGAGCAACAACCAAGCCAGTGATCGGCTTTTTGGCCCCATGAGATCCCTTTCGATCGTCGTGACACCGAGCATCGATCCCCAGTGCCTCAGTGCAGGGCTTTCAAAGTATAGCATTCCAACGGTCCGCGGCTCTATGGAAGAAGCAGACGGGTCAATTCGATGAACTGCTCGACAGAGAGGGTTTCGGCTCGGATCTCCGAGGGAAGGGCCAAAGCCCGAAGAGCCGCCAGGACTGCCTCCTGGGTGTACCCGTGATTTTTGAGGGAATTGACAAGAGTTTTCCGTCGGTGGGCAAAGGCGGATTTGACCAAGGAAGCAAACCGGAGTTCCTCTTCAGACGAAAGAGTCCGCGTCTCTCTGGTCTGCAGGATGACGACGGCCGATTCCACTTCCGGCTGGGGCCGAAAGCATCGAGGCGACACCGTGAGCGGTTTCTCAATGGTCGCCGCGTATTGAGCCATGACCGACAAGACGCCATAGTCGGACGTTCCAGGTTTCGCAACCAAACGCTCCGCCACTTCGTTCTGCACCATGAGCACCAGCCGGGGGAATCGCCGCCGGTGCTCCAGCAATCTGAACAAGAGCGGTGTCGAAATGTAGTAGGGCAGATTCGCCACCACGACCGTGCCGATCGGAAGTTCCTGAAACGGATAGACCATCGCGTCCGCCGGAACGAGGTGGAGGTTGGAACGATCTGGATATTGTTCGGTCAGGTAGGCATAGAGGCGGCGGTCGATCTCGATCGCCGTTACGCGATTCGCGATTCGGCACAGTTCAATGGTGAGAATTCCTCGTCCTGGCCCGATCTCCAGCACCGAATCCTTGGGAGTGAGGGCCGCCAGCGAGACGATTTTACGGACGATGTTGGGATCGATCAGAAAATGCTGGCCCAGGCGCTTGATGGGGACGGGCGGTGCGCTCCTTTCCACCCGTCAGCCTCCGGGGTGAGAGGTCTCGGCCAGGCGTCGGGCCAAGGACGTAAGTTGAATACGGTAACAGTCCACCAGATCGGTGAATTCCTCAACCAAGTCGTTGGTGAAGGACGGGCCGGGCCGGATTGCGGCGAACGCCAGTCCTTCTTGCCGTCCAACGGTTTCGGTCAACAAAGCGGCGGTCTTGTTTCTCCATTGCGTGACCCGTTCCGCTCCGGCGACGGTATTGAGATCGCGCAGTGTCTGTTGCTCCAGGGCGTCCAATTCTGCGAGTTGTCGCCGGACGACAGCGAGGGATCGAGAACGATCGTCTGTCATGAGAATGGGGCCTCCCGCCGCCCACGAGAGCGGAATGCGCGGTTGGCGGCGATAGTTGCGGCCAATTTGATCGCTTCAAACAGACTGCCGGGATCGGCGATGCCTTTGCCCACGATATCGAACGCAGTCCCATGATCGACCGACGTGCGGATGATCGGCAGGCCGACCGTCAGGTTCACGCATTTGCCGAAGGCCGCCAGTTTTAACGGAATCAACCCTTGATCGTGGTACAGCGCGACGACGGCGTCGTACTGGCCGTTCGCCGCCTTGCCGAACAGGGTGTCGGCGGGCAAGGGATCGCTGGCATCGATGCCTTGGGTCCTGGCTGCCTGCGATGCCGGAAGGATCACGCGGGCTTCCTCATCGCCGAACAGTCCGTGTTCCCCTGCGTGGGGATTGAGCGCGGCGACACCGATCCGAGGATGTTTGATTCCAAACAGATCCGTGAGCGCCGACTGGGCCAGTCTGATGGCCCGTTCTATCTTGGCTTGCGTGAGAGAGGCCGGGAGATCCTTGATAGCGATGTGGGTGGTAGTAAACATGACGCGCAAGGGGCCGCCGACGATCATCATGCCGGATTCGTCGGTGCGAGTCAGGTCGGCCAGCAGCTCCGTATGGCCTGGATAGTGACAGCCGGCCAAGTTGATCGCTTCTTTGTTGATCGGCGCGGTGACGATGCCGTCAAGAGAGCCGGCAAGGGCCAACTCGACGGCCTTCTTGATGAACGAGACCGACGCAGCACCGGTGACGGCCGAGGCGATGCCCGGTGTAAACGGTCCTAATGGACTGTCGAGGGGATCAAGGACCGCAAGAGTCCCCTCGAGCGGTTGGAATGACACGGGGCTCTCGATCGGTCGAACGGTCAAAGGCAGGCGCAGTTGTCGTATCGCTTGGTCCATCACGGTTGCCGATCCGATTACCATGAGCCGGCACAGAGAATGGAGGCTCCGGTCGGCGGCGGCTTTGGCGATCACTTCCGGTCCGATCCCCGCCGGATCTCCCATCGTGATGCCGAGCAGGGGGAGGGGGGCGGATGGCGGTTGAATCTGTCCAGCTGTCATGGTCGGCCCTGATGGTTATGGGCGAAGAGCAAGGTACACCGTGTATCCGATGTAGAGCAAGGCGCCGCTTCCGAGGAGCCAGGCGCGCCAGTAGCCGCCGATGAAAAGCTGGAGCAGGTAAAAACTCGCCGCCTGCAGGGCCAGCACCATCGTCGAACTGGCCGAAGCCGTAATCACCCAATCGGTGCCGATCAAGCCGACGGAAACCGGGATGGTGCCTTGAAAGACCATCGCCCCCGTGACGTTGGCGACGGCCAGCCGGTCCTTTTTACGGTAGAGCCAGAGAAAACTGTTCGACATCTCGGGCAGTTCGGTCGCGAGAGGGGCGATGAGGAGTGCGAGCAACAAGGGAGAGACGTCAAAGGCGCCGGCCATCGATTCCGTCGCCGTCACGAACAGGTGCGCCCCCAAAATCAGTCCGGCCAGGCCAGTCAACGTTTGCAGCCCGATCATCAGGCGGGGGGGCGTCGCCTTGGATTTGGCGAAGATCAGCGGCTCAAGCTCGCTGCCTGCGCCGTCTTCCTCGGGCGCGCTCAATTTGAGCCTCATGTAATAGGCATAAAGGCCAAGGAGAACCAGCGCGGCCAGCAAGTGCACGAGGCGGTAGGAACTGTAAATACAGCCCAAGGCGATGATGTAGCCGGCCAGAAAAAATCCCAGATCCGTGACTACTTCACTGTAGTTCAAATGGAACCGCGCCGTGCGTTTCCCGGCCCAGGCGTACAGCAGCAGGAGGAGGGCGAGAAGGGGGAGGACCAACGTGCTGAGCATGAACGGCGCTCCTAGAATCGCCCCCAACCCGACGTCCACCTCGTCCTGGCTTTCTCCAAAAAAGATCGCGATGATCGGGATGGATGTTTCGGGCAAGGTGGTGCCGATAGCGGCGAGAATACTGCCCACGGCGCCTTCCGAAATGCCCCATCGTTTGCCGAGCCATTCGATGCCGTTGGTGAACAATGCGCAGGCGCCCAGTGTCACGGCGATGGAGACAAGAAACAGCAGTGCATAAAACAACGCGTTCATATGTTTGAACCGTCGAGCGGATCGTTCCTTTCTTTTGTCGTACGTCGTTCCGTCCTCCGACCGGCGTGATAGATGCGGCAGGCCTCCTCCATCACGTGTCTGAGAGGCAGTCCGGTGCGGTCGGCGATGGCCTTGCAATCACGATACTCGGGAGCCGCCTTCTCCATTCCATCGACCGTCGTGGCAACCTTCATACGGACTGTCCCGCTGGAGACCTTCACCGGCACGACGCGCCGGGGGAGCACACGTCTGGACAGTTCTTGCACACGCACGCCGAGCGTGGTCGTTTCCTTGAACAGCACGTCGAGGATCGCCTCGCTCCGTTCCGGCGCCGCCAGGCAAGTGAGAACCACGCCGGGCCTGCCTCGTTTCATGATGGCCGGGGTCAGCGCGACGTCCAA
>JANDJJ010000055.1 GCA_024330945.1 Nitrospira sp.
GAATGCCCTGGGGCAGCTCCTTTTTCACTGTTCCCTGAGCGCCCTTGGCCTTGTCGCCCATCGTGGCGACCCAGAAGATAAACGCCACGAGCAGGCAGAAGAAAAACGTGCAGAAGACCATGATCAGCGAAGCGCTGCCGAGAGCGGGCGAGTACGCATAGGGAGACGTATCGCGCATCACCCCGTACACGTGCCAATGAACACGGGACGAGGACCGCGCATAGCCCATCAGCGCCATCAGCAAAATAACCATGACGGCGTTCAAGACCAAGGCGTATCCGGCCCGCGGGGGCATCCTGCCCCAGACCATCTCCGTCGTTGTTTTGGCGCTCTTCAGCAGTAGAGCCGTCAAGGGCGTGATCGTGAGGATCACAAAAATGACGATCAACACCTGAGAGGTGGAGAAATAGTTGATCCGGACGATCGCCGGCACGAAATATCCCCAGACGCCAAGCACGATGACGGCGAGGCTGGCCAAGACCAGCACGGCACTCATGACCGCCTTGGCCAATTTTGCCCAGGGAGCCGCGTCTTGCTTTCCAGCCCGCCAGTACATGACGAAACTCATGAACGTGATGAGAATCATGAGGTTCGACACCGTCATTTTGGCGGACATGACGCCGAGGACGCCAAGCAGCGGATGGTGCGCGCCTCCCATTTTTTGAGCTTCTTCGATACTGGCCACCAGCGAGTGGGGCGTCATCCACACGGCGAGACACAGCAATAAGCTGATCAACATCCAGAGAATGGGCTTTCGATACTTGCTCTCCGATCCAGGAATCCGATAGGTAATCCCCAGCCAGAAATAGTAGTTGGAACCCAAAAAGAGGACTCCGATCAGCATCGCCTGGATGATAAAGAGCCAGGAGAGAAACCCCCCCATCAATGTAATGCCCATCTGCTGGTTGTATTGGTAGATCTCGCGCATCAGCCAATAGCCGGCGAACGGCAGGGCCAAGAGACCGAACACGCCGATAAAGTTGCCGACGTACCCCATCCAGTCGTAATGTTCGCGGTCTTCCGTGCTTTTGGCCGACAAGTAGCGCACACCGGCGTAGGCGCCGCAAATGTAGCCGCCAAGCACGACGTTGGCGATGAGCCGATGAATGTTGATCGGCCACCAGGTCGGATTCCAGGTGGCGGCCCACGCCCGTTCGATGGCTGTACCTTCGGAGATCACAACCGGGCTTGATTGGAACGTCGCCCAGGCATTCGGAACGATCATGATAAAGATAGCAAAAAAGTTCAGGAGAAAGCCGAGAAAGATGTGCAAGGTCTTCTTGCCGCCATGCTGCATCGCATCCCACCCATACCAATAGAGATACAGCGTCGCGGTCTCAAACAAGAACAGCAGGCAGTACACAAGGAAGGACGGAAAGAAAATGTCCGTCAAATAGTTCATGAGTTTGGGATAGAAGACGATGAGCAGGAACAATAAAATCCCGCCGAACAGGGCGGTAGTGGCGTAGGCAGATGTGAGCAGCTTGGTAAACTCCTTGGCCAGCTTGTCGTAACGCTGCTCTCCTCCTTTCCACGCGATAACCTCACAGAGCCAAGCAAAAATCGGAACTCCCAAGACGAATCCCGCCAGAAGCAGATGGAGCTGCGCGACAATCCAAATCATATTCCGGCTGCCGATGTACGGAATATCCCGGTACTCCGTCGGGCCGGCCTGGGTTCCCTCGGCCGCGAGACCGATCGCAGGCAGAGCCAGCCAGCCCGCCGTGAGCAACAGGCCCGCAAGCCAGCCCGCGTGAGCACCTCCGGCATGGATCGCTCGTTGAATCATTCTCTCCCCATGGCGCATGAAGCTCACCTCTTCACCTCTCACGTTACGGTTTGCCGAGAGCAGATCAATCACCGGTTTTCGTTTCGATTTTGTGATGCTCGGCCTTGGCTCCGCCCGTTTCCTTCTCTTTGACAACCGCCTCCCCCGCTTTCTTCTCTTCCAACGCCTCGACTTGGGCAATCAGGTTCTCTATCTGTTGTTCATCGCGGGCCAGAGTCTCCATCGGCTTAAACGGCCGATAGACCGGGACCTCCGGCTTGGGACAGCATTCGTGAGGATGCGGCGTCGTCACCGGGAGGACGACCCAAAACAGGATGCAGAAGACGAGTCCCACTCCTACAACCGTCGTGACGAACAACCCCTGATCGCGAGGCACGCGCATCAAATCCCATCGCGTAATCAACGCCTGATAGGTGCCAGGCGCCGGCGGCGCAGTGGCGGCAATGTCGCGGATTATGCGGCCGATGGTTGAAACTCCGATGGTCAACAGAACCATTAAAACTCCGAACGCGATGGTTCCCCAGATCGTGACCTCGAGCCCGATCCGTTCGGCTACCGGAAGTCCGGTATGGAACAGATGCCGAAGACTTTCCATTTGGGCCAAGGAATGCGACGTCGACATCGCTGTTTCCGTGACCGAGCCGACCACTATCCAAAGGATCGGCAGAAAGAAGGCACCGGCGACCGAAGATTTCCACCAGAGGGTGAACCCCAGTCTCGGAGGAGGCTCCTTTCTGAGCCGCTCAAGAAAAAACGTTTGCCCGACGACTCCGAACGCCCAGATATCGATCGGAATAGAGAGAAAAAGGAGCAGCGGCAACCCAATGCCTTCACCGAAATTTCCATCCAGCGCGAGAGAAATGATCGGCACGGCAAAGACCGTCACCGGACTGGCGAGCAACATCAAAAAGGCCAAACCCAGCCGAGCCTCCAGGTGCATCAAGCCGACGGCCAAGGCGATTACGGCCAACGGTAGCTTGATGGGAAGCCCCGTCCAACAGGTAGGCCAGAGCACTCCAATCCCTATCTGCGTTGGCGACAAAGAGTCTCGCTCGCCGGCCATCGGTTACCCCTCGGCGCCGCCGCGCCGCTCCTCATTCTAGTCGAGAAACTCTCGGTTGATCACGGCGGACACCGTGAAAATCGCCATGATCGCCATCATCGCGATCCAACTGATCAACGCCACGGGGCGTTTGAAAATATTCCGTTCCGGATCCCGGTCGAAAAAGGGGAGCGCCACGAGCAGGCCCATGAAAATCACCGGCAATGCCACAGCCCCCATGAACTGCCCGAATTCGCCGGAAAACATCTTGAGCCTGAGCAGTTGGAAGTAAAAGAGGAAATACCATTCCGGTTCGGGGTGATACTCCCCCGGATCGGGCGTGGCTTCTTCCAACAGCACCACCGGCTCCCAGAACGCCAATCCGCAAATCGTGGCGAAGACGACGGCCATCCCCACAATGTCTTTCCACACTTGCCTGGGGAAAAAATAGTCGGTTTTCGCCTTGATCTCTTCCGGAGTTCCCCGGAACGGACCGGCTGGCGCGGCCACTCGGAACAAGTACAGGTGCAACCCGGCCAAGGCCATGAGCGCGGCCGGCAGAATCATCACATGGATGACGAAAAACCGGCTCAGCGTCAGTTGGCCCGGTGTCGGTCCTCCCTTCAGAAACCGCGCCATGAAATCGCCGAGGATCGGCGTTTTGTCCAGAATTTCGACTCCCACCGTCGTGGCCCAATAGGCCCGTTGGTCCCATGGAAGCAAATACCCGGTAAATCCGAATCCGATGACGATGCCGAACAACGCCAACCCGACGATCCACAGGAGTTCACGGGGGGGCTTATACGCTCCCCAGAGAAATACTTGCGACATGTGTGCGACGACGCAAACGGCCATGGCGCTGGACCCCCAAAAGTGATAGCCCAGCAGAAACCACCCGTAATCCACTTCGTGAATGATGTATTGGGTACTGGCATAGGCATGGTCCGCCGTGGGGACGTAATAAAACATCAGCAACACGCCGGTGATCGCCTGCATGATGAAGAGAAACAGCAGGATGGAGCCGAACACATAGGCCCATCGCGAGCCGCCGGGGATCGGCTCGTTGAGCATTTTGGCTTGAATGTCCTTCAAGCCGACGCGCTGGTCGAGAAACGCGACGATCTTTTCGACGGCGGTTGAAGGAACGTTGGAAACGGACGGCTGCCGCATTTACATGATCCGAATTTGAGACTTGACTCCGGCCTTGAATTCCATATCGATGATTTCCACGTCGCCGTTGGCCGCTACTTTGATCGGCAAGGCATCGAGCGGCCTGGGCGCCGGACCGTCAAGCACCTTCCCCGCCGCGTCGTAAATGCTCAGGTGACAGGGGCAAAGAAACACCTCTCCCAGAGTCTTGTGTTGCCGCCATTTGTACGCGCAACCCAGATGCGGGCATTTGCCTGAAAACGCGACATAGGGAACGTCTTTTTTGTTCGTCCAAATGAGTTTCCCTGACGAATCGCGGAACTCTTGATCTTTGCCTTGATAAATCTGATCGAGCACCGGAGGAGTGGCTTTTAAGATCCACACCGACTTCTCGATCTCGGCTTCCGGCATATAAGCTTCTTTGACCGTTTTCTTGTATTGGAACTGCACCCCGATATCGTCCCGCTTGATCTTGCTGACGTTTCCGACCTTCAGCCATCCGTTGTCGAACGGTGCGTACATCGGCTTCATCAGATAACGCAGCACCGGATAGACCATCGGCAAACCGATCAGAAAACCGATGGCGTGCGTGAAGTTCATGAAGAAAGTTCTGCGCTTGATGTCCTTTTCAAGATCGGGCAGTGGAACGAGCACTTCGCCGGGAACGACGTCGAGATTGTCTTCCAGATGCGAGATCTCAACCTCGTGCGTGGTGACATAATCCTCTCGATTGAACGGCGGGAGAGCCGCAACCTCGGAAGAAGGAATCTTTAACTCCACGGTACTTTCCGAGATGGCTCGCACGTACTCCGCAGACACTTGCCGATCACCGGCGCCGTCCAGCGAGACCACGAGATGGCTGATGTCATGGGAAATTGGGTCCAGAATGACCTTCGTCACTTCCCCGATGTCTCGGTCCGTGCAACGAACCTTTGATTTCAGCTTCGGCTGCACCATCACTTCTTCTTGATCGGTTTCGGCGTGGCGACCGCCGTGTTCTTAAACGTATAGAGCCACGCGGCAAGCGCGGTTATTTCTCCGTCGCTCATCACGTCCTTGAATTTGTCCGGCATCCGTCCCTTTTCCCACTCTTTTTCAAATCCCTCAGCCATGAAACTCTTGGGGTCGATGATCTTTTGCTTGATCTCCTCAACCGTCAGATAGGACCCGATGTTATCCAACTCCGGACCGCGCTTTTTCCCGCCCTCGCCTCTCAATTTATGGCAGTTGTAACATTCCTGAAGCTGCCACTGCTCTTCCCCTATTTTCATAAGGTCGCCGGAATCCGTGCTCGCACTCACGGGAGTCGCAGCGGAGGCGACGGCCTTCTGGGCGACGACGGGAGCTTGATCGCCTCCCAACGCCTGAATCCGTTCGGCCAGCATTTTGGCCTTCTCATCAAGCTCTTGAATTCGCTTGGTCACTTCGGCCGCGTTCCAGGGATCGAGCGGATTTTCTTTGCCGTCGAGAATCTTGGCGATCTTTTCCCTCTCGTCCTCAGGGTCAAACTGCGGCCAGAGCGACGCCGTGGCCCCATACCCGAAGCAAAGAATCAAGTAGAACGCCACGACGGACACGGCCGCCGTCCATCCGCTCGGTCCGTTCGTCTGCGGTACGTCCAACAGCAAAAACATCAACGTGCCGACGATCGCGAACCCGACGAACAGCCCTTGAAACACCGGCGGGAACCCCATCGCCATCGACCCGAACCAGAGACCGGCGGCGACCGCCAGGCCGACAACGATTTTGACCATTGCCTTCCCCATAAGGACTCCCCTGGTTACGCCCATTCGACTCCGCACGCCCGCCGATGCTACGGCCCGATGGTTCCGATTATTACTTGCTTCCGGCGGGAACGGGGATACCCTGCGGCTCGCGCTCTTTTGCCTCGACGGACCGAAGGGCCAGAAAAACCGCCACGCTCACGACGACAAAAAAGAACACCGTGATGCCTGTAATCAGCCAGGCGGAATAGGACAACGTCGGCGTGAACGACTCCGCCGTAAAATCCGGCACCAAGTTGTAGGCGTGGAAAAACTTGCGCAACAACGACCGGACGGCCCCCATCAATCCCATCGCCCAAATCGACGTGAACGCCAGAAAAATAAGGACAAACTGAGAGACGCCGTCGATCTTGCCCCACGCGATGGTCCCCTGACGAATGGCCCGACCATAGACCACGTAATTGACAACCGTAACGAACACCAACGAGAAGATGGCGCCGAGCTTGGTCGGCATCTTACCGAGCACTTCCCACGCCTCCGGCAATTGAACGTCTTCCGCCATCTTGGCTCCGGTCGCCGCAAACCCGTTGGGAATCACCCACAGCGCGTCGCTCACCACAACCATTAAAAACCCGATCTTCATGACCGTTTGCACGGACACCGTCATCGGCACAAATCGACCCAAGATGAATGGACTCAGCACAAACGGGATCAGGAACGCAAGCGACATCGGATCGGGAATCCAATATTCCGTAAAGACGACGACCATAACCACGGGAGACAAGACCATCATGAGCGGAGCCAACGCCGTCATCCTGACCTGCTCCACTCCTTCAATCCGCCGCAGGCTGAGCCAGACGTAATAATTACAGCCCAGGAACATCACGCCCACAACGGCACCCTGCATCTCGAAAAACATCGAAAGCTGATCGGCCATCATGTAGGGGCAAAACGAAAAGTCATAATCGCACATCTCGTAGGCCAACAATAACCCGGTGAAGGGCTGCAGCAGCATAGCGCCCACGGCGATCAAGTTTCCAACAAACCCCATCCAGTCGTAATAGGCACGATCCTCTCTGTTCTGCGCCCCCATGTACATATAGGCGGCGATCAAGCCCGCCACGAATCCCCCGAACGCCACGTTCCCATCGATCCGATGGAGATTGAGCGGCATCCAGCTCGTATTCGCGATTTTGTCCCACAAAGTCGCCGCGGCCAGGGCCTCCATCGGCGACACCCCCTCACCTCTGACGGGGGTATTCATGAACGATGTCGGACCGTTGATCACGAACATCGTCGCCAGACAGATCAGATTAAGGAGCACCCCCAAAGCGACATGACGCCCCTTTTTTTCTCCCTTCCAGGCGTCCCAGCTATAGAAGTAGGCATAGAGCACGATCGTCCCGACGATGAACAACAACGGATAGATCACGGCGAACACAAGATAAAACTGATTGATGAACCAAGTCGTAAACTGGGGGTAGGCGGCCAGGAGCACAAAAATAAAGAGTCCGCCGGTCAGAGCAGTCATGCTGAAAAGAATGACCGTGATCTTTGTAATCTCTTGAGCCATGCGATCATATCGAGGGTCCTGCTTGCGATACCCAAGCCATTCGGCCATGACGATGAACATCGGAGCGCCGAGAATGAACGCGCCGAGAAGCGTATGGAGTTGCGCGACAATCCACACGGCAGTTCGGTTCCCCGTGTACGGGAACTCGACTGAACCTCCCGGCATTTGCGCATGGACGTCGGAAAGCCCCGCTGAAACAAGCCCGAGAAACACGACGATCGCAGTGAGATAACGAAGCCGTATGTTCATAGCGTGACGTCCCATTCGCAGAAGGATCACAGAAAAAGTCACAGAAAAGGATCTTTATGTCTGGAATCTTCGCCCTTACTCCTCACCGGCTGAGGCTGTTGGAATGCTTCCGATATCGATCCACTGCTTTTTCTCGTCGCTCCACGCCTTCCCAGACAACGCAAAACTCCGCTCATAGAGCACCAGCTTCCACATATCTTCTTCCGAAAGCTTGCTCTTCCATCCCTTCATCTTCGTGTTGGGAACTCCCTCGGCAATGCGCCAGAACCAGACCGAATCAGAGGCAAGCTTCATCCGTTCGACATTGCGAAAGTCTCGCGCACCAGCCTTGACCGGTTTCCCGTCTTTCCCGTGGCAACTGGCGCAATTCACATCGGGGTTCGCCTCGCCCAGGTAAATCTTTCTCCCTTCTTCCATTTTGGCCTGGTCATTCCACCACCCTACAGGCATATGTTTCTCAGCATATTCCGGAGGAGGTGGGGGCGGCGGAACGATCGGCCCATCCCCCGATCCGCCGTCTTCGGCACCACAGGAGATCAGCACTCCTATGCTGACAATCAATACGGCTTGCACCGCGACGCGCATGATTTCTCTCCTGACGGCCTCTCACTTCCAACCCACAGCCGGACACTCATAAGAGCTCATAAAGACGGACAAAAATAAAAACGCTTCTACATGGATGACAACATCCTGTAAAAGCGTTCACCATTGCAACCGCACACAGTGTTCCGCCCACGAAACCTCGAACTCACCTCGACCGATGCGTGAGATCGGCACGGCCCCCACGGGCTATCAGAGGAATGATTACGACCTTCGTTTGCCCTGCGACTTTTCTTTCGTCCGTTCCAACTTACGTCCGGAACGGACCATTTTCATCCCCACAAGCGCTCCGACTCCCACGACCATCATCCCCATTCCCATCCAGAACCACTGAGGAGAATCGCTTGCCTCGCAGCCGGTTCCAAAATTGACTCGAATCTTTCGCTCGGACTCCAGATCTTTCGGATCGAACTGGACTTTGTGATTTTGCTGCTCTCCCCTCGCTTCAATCAGAATAGGATCGCCGAGGTTATCGTTATGGAGGTGAAAGATCGCTTTGTAATATCCGCCGCTATCCGTTTTAACAACTTGTCCGTAAGCAATCTTGGTGTCTTTAACCAAAACGTCTATGCCCGCGACTCCCTTGCCATTCACCCCACAGACATACCCATCGACGGTAAAACGATGGTCCGCCTCATGGGTGGCAGAAACCCAAGAAGGAACCAAAACGCTGAGGCCCACCGAACACGCGGCCGTGGCAAGCCCAAGAGGAATTTTTTCCCACCGTCTGAGCCAAGCCGCACTTTGAAACCAGCCTGCCAATCGAATTCCGATAAACTGACGCCACACTTCGAATCGCGGCAAGCAGCGTTTCAACAAATTTAGGGCGGGGTTTTTTAGCACAGCCCCCTCTCTTTGTCAATGAGATGACACACCTTGCTTAACCTATACGTCAATCCTCTCTCTTGAAATAAAATGCTTTCGCCTGGTCGGCACACCCAAGCCACCAAACTCATGTTCAACATCTGAAAACCATCGGCCTTGCAGGAATGAAGAACGTTGATGGAGGAGCTACAGCAGTCCGCGGTTCCGTGCATCATCCTCGACTCGCTTCGCCTCGGCTCGTCGTTCAGATTCTTTTTTCGACACCCACGCTTCCCAGGACTTGCCGTCCGCCGTATCTTCACCGGTAAATTCGATCACTTCGATCGCCTTATAGGGAATTCGCCGGGGCGATGGATCATCGACGGGGAAGATCTCGATCCATGGATCGACTCCACCAGCTTCCCGGTTGAACAGGTATCCTTCAACAACTTCACCGGAAGTCAGCGTCAGCGTGACATCGCCGCGGTAGTCCAGCGCAAGTTCCACAGCTTCCTCCAATTCCCGCATCGTTGTCGGCCTAAACAGGCGACCTTGGAGAGAAGTCGAACCATTTGCCCCATGATTCTTTGTGTCGGTCATGAGAGGGAAGTCACCGCATGAAACAAGGAGATGGAATAAGTTCGTTGGCCTTCCTGACAAACACCCACTCGCCCTTCCCGACGTCTTCTACTATCGCAGCGTCGGCATTAACGTAAGCTTGGCGGTGCGCACGAACCCTGACAGCGAGCCGAACGTATCGTTCACCGCAGACGCCTCATAGCCGCAATGAACCATACATTCGGCGCACTTCTCGTTTTTGCTCGTGCCATAGTTCTGCCATTCCGTCGTATCCAACAATTCCTGGAAGGTTTTCGCGTAGCCGTCCTGTAACAGATAACAGGGCCTCTGCCATCCAAAAATATTGTAGGTGGGATTGCCCCACGGCGTACAGTGATAGTCTCGTTTCCCCATCAGAAAATCCAAGAACAACGGCGACTGATTGAACTTCCACGAGCTCTTGGGCCGGCTAAGAATTTTCGAGAACAACTCCTTGGTTTTGGCTTTCTTGAGAAAGTGTTGCTGGTCGGGGGCTTTTTGATAACTGTAGCCGGGCGAAATCATCATCCCCTCAACGCCGAGCATCATCATTTCATCAAAAAACCGGCGCACCCGATCGGGATTGGCATCATCGAAGAGCGTGGTATTGGTGGTCACACGATGGCCTAGCTTCAACGCTTCTTTAATCGCCCTGACGGCGATCTCATACACACCGTCCCGACAGACGGCCATATCATGCTCGTTCTTGAGCCCGTCCATATGCACGCTGAACGTCAGATACTGCGACGGCTTGAACTCCTTGAGTTTCCGTTCGAGCAAAATCGCGTTCGTGCAGACATAGAGATACCGTTTTTGCGCCACCAACCCCTCGACAATCCGCCCGATTTCCGGATGAATGAGCGGCTCGCCGCCAGGAATCGCCACGATCGGCGCGCCGCACTCCTCGGCCGCGGCCCAGCACTGTTCGGGGGTCAACCGCTTATCAAGAATATGGTCGGGATACTGAATTTTGCCGCAGCCGGCGCAAGCCAGATTGCACCGAAACAAAGGCTCGAGCATCAACACCAGCGGATAACGCTTGATTCCCTTCAACTTCTTCGAAAGCACGTAGCTCGCGACGGTCAACATTTGAGAGACGGGGACGGCCATTCCGTTCTCCTTCCACGCAATATGTCCATACAAATCTGTCGTGATGATAGCGGCGAGCCGCCGCACAGACTGGATACACACAAGCGAACGAATTCTAACATCCGCCGAAAAGAACCGTCAATTTGGCATGTATCACGGGCAGAGCGCGTAACAGAGAAGATGAGACGTTCTCTATCCTCTGACGCCGCTCACAATCACAGGATGGCAAAGGAACAGATGGAACACTGATCAGTCACTCGTACCGTCGAGTTCTTCTTGCAGGGCCATACAACAAGGAGGGGCTAGCCGCTGGTCATTCCACCGCCTGCCAAGGACGTCAGAAAAGAACCGCGGCAGACCGGTCTGCCGCCCCCCTCCTAACCCTCCTCCGGCTCTCCTCTATCAAGTTTTCACAGAACGAGAAGGCCTGCTGCCACAATGAATGGGGCAGCAGGCCATTAGGACCCAGCAGGCACTCCCCTCTCAGGAATTCACCACCGAGATCGACCGCGTCTGGTGAACCCAGTCTATAACCTGATCGATGACCCAATCCGCTGAGGGACCGTGGTCAAAACCACTCGGATTGAACTGACGGCCATACGCGTTAATGGACAAGTGATAGCACCCTGGCGGCCGATCGCCGGGCAACAACAGAACGGCAGTGCGAATCACACCGTTGTCAGTCGAATTGACATGCCATCGATAGCGCGTATCTTCGTCTGTAACAAAAGAAAGATCCCCGGCCCCACAACCACTGGCTGAAAGCTGCGCATTGCGCAAATATGCGGCCGACGCTTCCCACCTCACTAGCACATGCACATCTTGTCCAGCCTGTCGTGTCAATACAGGGCACACAGCCGGTAAGAGTGTGGAATTGCTGTTCGTCCACGCAGTCGATAGCGGAATCGACGCGGGCCGCCAGCGAATCTCGTGGAACAAGACCGTGGGGCGTGAGTTGTCAACAAGAAACCGTCTGAGATTGCTCGTAAGGGTCACCGTGATCGAGCCGCCGGAAGCTACACCCAATTCAAGGCGTGTCTCATAGAGACCTCCAGGAAAATTGTGCGTGGGCCAGGAAAGGAGCCAGTTTGGATGCGCCACTTGGCCTGCAGGCAGAATGGGATACCAGCCGTTCGCATCAGGCACAACATGAATCGGCGCCCCAGGCCCCAGTCTTGGCGCCCACCATTGCAGTCCGGTAAAGGGCACCGGAGTCGTAAACGCTGCGGACCCCGGAGCTTGATAGGCATATGTCAGCCGGTAATGCGTCGCGTTGCCGATTCGATGACAGCCATGGAGATTAAGCGTCCGAGCATAGGGTGCATGTCCCGGGAAGGATTGTGGAGTTGTGACACGACCATCCGGAGGCCGAGGCCTATTGATCCGAGTCGCCACACCAAGTGCATCATCATGATGCGTCGGTTCAAGAGGCATATATCCAGCCGTCACAATCGCCGGCACATCCCGACACTCAATCCCGTCCACCGGCCTACAATGAGGCACGGAAATCGCGGCTCCCGAGGCAACCAGGGTCACGTGGAGATTGCTCGGTGCATTCCATCGCACATCGAAGAATCCTTCCGAGTAAATCGTCTCTTCGTTTCCATCCCCGTCCACATCCTGTGTGACCCGGAAGGTCAGGTCGGGCACATCCAGCATCACTTTCCAGACCGGCACGAAGACATCACGACACCGCCAAAACGGCCCGACAAACCGATCAAAGCTGACTTGCTGTGACAGCATCTCCACTGAAGAGAGAGCGGCAAATGCCGTCACAGGAGTCTCTGCTTCAGCTTTCACTCCCTTGTCTTTCCCGCCAATCCCACCTTTCTCCCCAATCCGGTGAAGCTCTGACGGAATGGGAGGAGGGACCGGACGTGAGAACAAGGGGCGATCAAGCTCGGCCTCAATCTCGTGGATGTCTGCCCCGAACTCAGCGTTCGTTGCGAGAACTTCCAGGCGCCGAGCCACTTCCTCGCCCGCATAGGTCTTGATCATATCGATCTGTTGGGAGGCAAGGCGAATCGGAGGCGGGTCTGGCTGCGGAATGGGCGGAATCGGAACCTGAACGTCCCGTATAAACGGAGGACGTAAGAGGTCCCGAAGATTCGGCTTGAAGATTTCTGGGAAACAGATCCGTTCTCGGCGGAAGCGCAGGTAGCGATCGATATCCCAATAGGGAAGATAGACGCAGAAGTTCCCGCAGGCATCCGTCGTGACCGTAGTTAGAACTTCCCGCCGACAACGGAGAGGAAACAGCCAAAAGAAAGGGTTCTCCACGGGGAAGAAGCCGAGAAACGAACAGTCCGTGTCCTCGACATAAACGGTGGCATTGGGCACCGGCTCATAGCCACCCGTCGCTGCATTGAACTTGACCACTCTCCCACAGACGCGGCGGAACAACAGCAGTGCAGGATCGATCCGCCACTTCAGCAGTTCGTGTGCCTTGGCAAGCGGCAAACCGACCAACTGCTTGACCTCGAGATTCGCCAGCCTCGATAAGTAAAGCGCCTGGCGATCGGTCAGCAGCCTTTCTTCCGGGGATTCGAATTGAGCGGCCTTATTGTTGTCCATAGTGATATCTCCTTCATTTAAATTTGGTCAGTTCGTGAACCCGGTGCTCCGGTCTTCTCCAGACATCAAACATATAAAGAGGACACGCCAATGAGGACACGCCAATAGAGAGCCTCCTCCAGAGCTAACCGTTCTCCTCCTTCGCCCCTTGAGGGCAACAACGATACTCCTGCGCCTTGTCGAGCAGCTCGATCTTGCGTTTCAGAAGCTGGTTTTCCAATTCCATCCGTTCCAGCTCAAGCTGCATTTTTCTTTGCAGTTCAGGCTCGCACACGTTGCAGACATCCAGACACCCTTTGACAATGACACCCGCCGTTGGCAGGGCGGTCTTACGTTCGTATCCAAACTCTTCCTGCGCGCGCTTGGATACAGGCCCACCGATTTTTTCGATCAACCCTTCTTCCGCCAGTTGCTTATCGACTTCGGCCAATGCGGCGGTTCTCAGCTCCTTGGTAAGGGGGTCCTGCCTGCCCAATTCAGCAACCGGGGTAGTGGAGGAAGCCGTTGTCAGTGCCAATCGGTTGAGCACCACGCCGCCTCCTCCCGCCGCTTGTGCATATTGGGCTTCGCTCTGTAACGCCCGCGTCTCCACCTCCAACCGAGCCTTGCTCGTGGCCGGGACCTCCTGATGAATCGTTGAGACCTGCCCGATCGTGCGCAGAGGATTCGCCGGTACCGGCATGAGCGCCACCGGATCTATCACGCGGCGATCAATCGACACCAGTTCGAGCTTGATCGTCTCGGTTTTATTGATGCGATAAAAGAGAAACGTGACCGCATGACAATGATTCGGGTTGCTGAACACACGCGAGGAGGACTCGAAGTGCTCTTGCGATTCGCCCTCCTTGTGTGTTCTCGATGAAACTTCGCCGATGGAAAGAGAGTGTGCTTTCCGCGTCGCTTCCACCGATTGGTGATCAGCCATCTCGGCATGAGCGCGATGTTCGCGCAGATAGTCACGAGCGGACTGGGCGTTGTGGCTCCCCCGTGCATTGGTATCGGCGCTGACTGAAAAGAAGCCGAGGCCGCCGCTGGCGTCGCCGTGAAAATCCCATGAACCGCTGGATGAAGCTCGGCGCGACCGCGATCCACGACGTGCTCATCCGTCATAAATGCGCGAAGCGCCGACATGCGATATTGCTCTTCCGACATCTGCTCGCTTCGATAGCTCAGGTTCGTCTCGCTGTCGAAACTGAACCGACTGCGTCGGTGCGTGGTCGCCAGCCTGACCTTTTCTCCCGGCAGCAGCGTAGTCGTATAAGCCAGATCACCCAGCGCGAGTGGACCCGCGCAGCGTTTAAAGCGGATATGAAAAATCACTTCGACCCTCACCGCTTGCCCGTTCTCCGTGCGCACCTTGGTCGGAAAGACCAATCGACGACGTAAATCGATCACGTCGCACACCGGCTCCGTATCCAAATTGGGACAGCATGGAATTTCCTCGAATGTTGTCAAGAGATTTGCCCCGTCTTTCTGCATCATGATTGTCTCTCCCTCAAATCAGTATTTCGCAATCTGCCCCCTTGCTGAATAGCCGTTCCGGCTTC
>JANDJJ010000056.1 GCA_024330945.1 Nitrospira sp.
CCAGCCAAGCCGCTCCAACGTTTGGAGCACGATCAGTCTCAAGGCATCTTGGGCGCTCAGACGTACCGAGGCATAGGACAGAACCCGTTCCATGTCCGCTTCCACTTCCGAGGCTTTCGGATCGTGGAGAAACGACACCAGCGGTTCGATGGCTGAGTCTCCAATGACGGTGAGCGCCGCCGCAGCCTTTTCGCGGAGCGACCCGTCCTTGAGCAACATGATTAAGTCGGGGATCACGCGGGGATCGCGGAACTGACCGAGTGCCGTCGCGGCCGCCTCCTTGATGAGGGCCTCTTCGCTCACGATACAGCCGGGGGTGGGAGAGCCCTGCTGCTTGATTCCCTTGCCTTTCAACGCATCAAGCACGGCGGGGAGCGCGCGTGTGTCACCGATCATGCCCAACGAGGCGATGGCGTGCCGTTTGACGGCACCGTCTCTCATGGCTTCGATCAGGGCGTCAACGGCCCGTGGGTCACCGATCATGCCGAGCGCGATCGCGGCATCCTCCCGCACGGCCCGGTCCGGGTCCTTCAAGGCGGCGATCAGGGCGTCGACCACCTTGGGCTCCCGTACCCAAGTCCGGCCGATTTGGTAATCGGTGGTCATGCCGCCCAACGCGCGGGCCGCATGGCAGCGCACGACGAAGTCCTTATCCGTCAGTCCTTCGATCAGGGCGTCGACGGAAGGCTCGCCGATGTACACCAATGCGGTGCCGGCCGTTTCGCGCACGATTTTCGAGGAGTCACGGAAGAGCTTGATCAAGGCCGGAACGGCTTTGGGCTCGCCGATCTTGCCCAGCGCTTCCGCCGCCGCGCTCTTGACTGCCCCGTCACGGTCGCGGCAAGCGACGATCAAGGCATCGACGGCCTTGGTCGTTTTGATACCGCCCAACGCCTTGGCGGCATGTTCGCGCACGCGCCAGCGTCCATCCTTGAGGGCGCTGATCAGTCGATCCAAAATGGCGGGTCCCATGCGGACGGCCGCTTCGACTGCCTGGTTGCGGACTTCCATGATGGGGTCGTTGAACAAGCCGACGATGGCTTCTGCCGCCGTGGAGCCGCCTATCTTTGCCAATCCCCCAGCGACGTGGGCGCGTACGGACCAGAAGTCATCGCCGCAGGCGGAGACCAGCGCGTCTATCGTCGAAGGGTCGGCGCGATCCGCCAACGTTTTGGCCGCTTCCTCGCGCGTGGCGTCATCGACGTCTTCAAGCGCATCAAGCAAGTCTTGGAGCGTAGGAGAGGTCATCAAGGGGCCTGATCGTAGTACGAGTCCCGCTCCCCCCCGTGGGGGTACATCCGTTTGCATCGGACGATAAGGGTCTGCGTGCCGCGTCCTTCGACACATTGGTCGAGCGATCGGGAGAACTCAAGCGTTCCGTCCAACATGACAGTGAATGGAAAATCAAAGGTAAAGCTGATGAACTTGTATTTGCCCGGCTTCAAAGACAGTTGGCGACGTTCCGATGTTTTGGGTGCGTCGAGCGATTCCGGATCGGACGCCCAAATCGAGGGCGTGACGCCCGGCACTTGCCACCATGACGCGGGAACCAAGCTGGTGGCATCGATCGTGATCGGGTATTCCCTGAGGTGAGCCGGCGGGAGATTGCCGGCCGACGTCGCGCCGACGGACATTGCCGCGACGCCGAGCACGAGTCCGCCGTAGATCGAAAGCCTATGCCGCGCAGCGCGTTGGTAAAGCATGATGCGTCATCGTATGTTGGACGGTCCGGCCGAAGAAGCCGTCACCTGAAAAATTTCGTCGATCGATTTGCTGTCCCATTCGGTATGGGTGTCGAGCCCGAGCATGCGCATGACCGTTGCGCCCGTGTCGATGATCGAGACCGGCCGGCGGATCATTTGACCTGGCTTGATGCCCGAGCCCGATGCGATCCAGGGAACCGTCGGCGAATCGGTATTCGCCGACTCGGCGCCCGGATCGGAGCCTCTTCCGCTGAGGGCCGTCACGACCACGACGGTTCGATTGGAAAGCTTGTAGTGTTTGAACAAATCCAGGACCGATCGAATCGCTCCGTCGACCGCGCGCAACGCCTGTTTGTACTCTTTGGAATTCCATCCGTGCGCGACGCCGGCCCGACCGGCTTCCGGAAGGTGAACCAGTAAAAGATCCGGCACTGCGAGCGTCGCGTGGCCGTATCCGTGGCCGCTGGTGGCCTTTTCAAGATATTGCTCGATGTATGCCGTGATTTTCGCCGAATCGCACTCCGGACGCAGTGCGCCGCACAGTTGATGGTCCGTGTACGGCGCGGGCTTGGCCAGTTGGTACAGGGATTCATCCATGTAGAAGATGGCGCTGTCCCGGCCGCCGCCGACGTCGAGATAATCGAACAGGCTGGGCACGCGATAGTAGCCGCGGCTTATTTCAAAGAAGTTCCACGTGATCCCGTGCTTTTCGACCGGCATGCCGGTGATCAACGATGCCATCGTCGGAAGTCGGAGCGCAGGCGTGACGCCGCTAGCCGACCAAGTGACCGATCCGTCCTTGACCAGCTTGCCGAGATTCGGCATGGGGCCGTCTTTGAGCGAGTTCCGATCAAAACCTTCCAAAACAAAGAGAATGACATGCTCAGCCGGAACGGGGGGCGTCGGTCCCGGTCCGGGCGGTGTTGTCGCGGCGGTCGGAACCGCGGCAAGCATCTCCGCGGTCACAAAAAGGCCGGCCGCAATGAAGTGAAACAATCTTCCTGCAATGGACATATTCACAGAGTCCTGAAAGGAAGGACTATCCAGCCCGGTACCCTATCACGTGAATTTTCTCGAAGGCAAGCCGGCGAAAAGGTGAACCGCGTTTTGTTGGCCGCCGGTGTTCCCGGTGGTATGCTGAAGCTCTATGATGGTGAGAAGCCCGTGGAATTCGGGTGTGGAATGTGGGAAGGAGCAGGCCGGTGGGTTTTTATCGAAGGGGAAAGGGGATGATGCAGGGGCGGAGACTTCAGCGACCGACGCCATCGGACTTACGGCCGGACCCACGGTCGGCGCCGCGCCGAGGGACGGCGATGGTCTGGGCGCTCGTTTTTCTCGCTGCGTCTGCGGCCGCCTCGCCGGTGTTCGCCGAGGTCAAGACGGTCGCCGCCAGCGGGCAACATCGGATGGACAAGCGGGATACGAAGGAAGACGCGATTCGTCTTGCAACCGAGGCGGCCAAGCGAAACGCGCTGGAACAGGTCGCCACCTATGTGGAAAGCGTCACGGCGACAAAGGGAATGGACCTCACCAAAGACGAAATCCGCACCTACACGGCCGGTGTTGTGCTGGTGCGGGAGCAACGTCTGACGATATCGGTTGACGGGGAGACCGTCGTGGTCAAGGTCGATCTGCTTGCGGAGATCGATACGGAGGATGTGATCGAAGCAATCGAGATCCTTCGGAAAAACGAAGATGCCAGAGTGCAGTTGGCGGCATTGAAGCGGGAGACCGATCGGCTGCGGCAAGAGCTGGATCGGGCGAACCGGGCGTTGGTCGATGCTCCAATGGCGGAACACGCGGGATCGACGGCGCGTCGGCGGGAAATACTGTATCGCGTCCAATCCAACGCCGTATTGTCGCAAGTGTGGACCGATTGGGCGTTGGCTTTTTCAGGGCTTTCCTCGGTTGTCTCGCGAGGGGGGCTCAATACGGCGCATTTGCTTCATTTGCTTCAGGCGGCGCGCGAATTCCATCCCGATAACCCGCACGTGGGTGTCGCGGAGAACAAACTGGCGGGGAATGGGCGCCAGTCTGTTGCGCGACCGTCGCCTCCTTCTATGCCAGCTCAGGGGCCCGGCCCCATGCCGCGGTACGAACTTGTGCCCGGTCCGGGATCGCAAGGAGGTGCGCGCACGTTGAACGAAATCGTTTACCGATCGCCTGAGAGGGGGCCATCGCGCGCGAACGATTCGTCGGTACAGTCCGACCTTCGCCCTCGCCTGTCTGCGGAGTCGGATAGGGCTGAAAAGTCCATGGAGGGAGACCCGGAGGCCCGATGACCGGAACGACGGCGAGAAACGTCTTGATCGCGGTGCGTAAGTTGGGCATCTCGGCCTTGATGGTACCGGTGATCCTGTCAACCCAAGTCTCGGTTCAGGGTTCGGCTCAGACCATTGGCGATCGCTATCCGTCCGATCTGTACTGGATCGGCAAAGGCCAGGGCGATTTGACCAAGGGAGGGGCAGTGTGTCGCCGCGTCGCTGAACTCGCGGCTCGCGCTGATCTGGCCAAACAGATTCGGGTGTTGGTCAAAGAACATCTTGTTGATCGGGTACGCGAACGGTCGGGAAAGGAACCCCAGCAGGATATTGAGCTCACGCGCGAGGAAATCGTTCAGGAGTATTTGCTGGGAGTCGCGATCGTCGACTATCGAATCGACGAAGAACAAAAGACCTGTTCTGTGACGGCGGTGATGACGAGGAAGTAATGCAGGTATTTGTTTTTTTAAGGAAGGACGGTGTGTGGCTCTTTCGAGCAAACCATTCAACATGTCAACATGGAACGCCTGCACGATCTCGTGCTTTCGACCGCCGATGATGTATGGCCGAGGGAAGAGATCTCCTCTCCCCTCGGCCATCGAATCCGTCAATCGCTCTCTTGTTTACGGCAAACGTCCGCTTACTGTTCGCTGACGTCCATCATATCGAACCCGCCGGTCCGGACGCACCACACATGGGCTTTGCCGCCCTTCTCTCCGGCGATGACGGTTCGGCCGTTGGAGAACAGCACGAACCACGGCGGAGCCGCGAATTGTAAGTTCGGCGCCGCTCCCCAATAACGGGCCGATTGAACGTTGGTGAATGGATGACCTTCCCGCAAGGTCGGACCGGGAGGGGCAATGGAGGGATCGACCAAGCTTGCGAGTTCATGCACCGACGGGATTCGCCATCCCTTCCGTCCTCCCGTGGTTCGATTCAGGCAATATTCTTGAGCGGCAGTCCAATCTAGCAGCTCTTTTGAGGGGGACAATTCCCAAACCAACCCGGTCTCACGGTCCAGGACCGCTTCTTTAGACCAGTCCGGCAAAACGACGAATCGTGTCGAGGCTACGAGGTATGGTTTTCCCGCCTGTTCTGAATAGGAGAGGTTGATTGAAGAGACGGCTTGTGCCGACTCGGCCCCTGACAAGCATAATCCCGCAGCCGCAAGCCCCAACACTCCGCTCATCATGAACCGTCGTCTCTTCATGGTGCGTCCTCCTGGTAGTGATGGTTGGATTGCCATTTTAGTGATGCTTCCTGTGAGATCGTTCCTTCTTGCTCTCGCCCCGCAGCGCCGTTCCGTTTCTTCCTGATCGCGTCAGGGTCCGGCACGGGCGGGCCTGTTCCATCGTTGCGGTCGATAAGCGGCCGAACCTGCCGCATTGTTGGAGGGGAGCAACCAAACGCGAGGGGTGTGTCGTCCAAACGGTAGCGCCCATCGGAGGAATCTGGTCAGCATAACTGGCCTCCTCTGTCGATGAGTAGCCCGGTTGTCGCCCTTGCGCAAGAAGCGCGATGGATGCAAGAGCAACGATCGTTCGGCTGTGAGAAAAACTTCTCTTCCGCCGAATCGGCTCTCTGCGGCATGGGGGCCGCTGAGAGCCGGGCGCTACTCTATGGTGCCGTGAGCCCGCTTGTCAATAATCACTTTCGCCATAAGCGCCATAAGTCTCCGTAAGGGAGGGAACTGTTCTTGAAGCAGGGCTCGCTTTCCGGTAAGAGAGTCCGGCCATGCCGGTTGAGAACAATTTCCAACACGACGACCTGTCGAGAAAAAATCCGGGGGAACGGTTATTTGTCTCCGAATTGAGTCCCACCGCGAAGGTGGAATCGCCGGCCTGGTGCGACGCGATGGCTGAGTGCGGGGAAAGACTCTTCGACGCGGGGGTTCGGGTCGTCGTCTTTTTCCATGGGGCGATCCACGGCACCGATGTGTTCGGCGTGCAGCGGCTGGATGAGGCCGGGGGCTTAAAGCGCGGCTACTCGCGCGGAGTATCGGGTTTGGACGCGCTTCTTTCGTTGATGCGGGAGGGTGACAATGGAATACCGACGTTTCCCGGAGGAGAGAAACCGCCGTTTACGAACGATGAGGAGACGCGGACATGGCTTGATGAGCAGGCCGGCGACGCGGGAAATTTCACGAATCCATACGTTGCATCGGCTCGTCAGGCGTTGAATGCGCGGGTCGTCAGGCCCCTGCTCTGCATCCGATCCCTGTGGTCGTCCGAGCATCATCACCTCGGGCGGGCGATTGCGGCGGTCGGCTTGCTGGATTCCTTGGCGGCGCTCTGTGAACGTCATCGAATCGGTCAGGGCGAGCGAATTCTCATTGAAGCCCATGGACAAGCCGGCCTCGTCCTGGCGCTGGTCTCGAATCTTCTCTGCCCCAGCTCCATAACCGGCCGATCCGCCCTGCTCCGTACTTTGGCCTCCTACGCAGCTCATGCTCGGCAGCCGACGTTGGCCGATGCCGTGGCCCGTCTCGAACGAGCCCTGGAGCGCGGGCCGCTTCTGGACGGGGTGACATTGGACGTGGTGACACTGGGTACGCCGGTTCGTTATGGATGGGATCCGTCAGGAGTCGGCAAGCTGCTGCATATCGTCAATCATCGACATCTGAGGACCGATGGGAAAGTATGGCTGGCGAAGATGGAATTGCCTCAAATAACGATGGAGATGCCGATTGCATGGGGTGGCGACTATGTCCAGCAACTGGCGGTGGCAGGCAGTGATGCGCTTCCGGCAACGGAGGAAGCCAACGCCGCGAATAAGGCCGTCTGGGAGATTGTGGAACCGTATGATGGGTTCGAACGTTGGCTGGAATGCGCGCGACGAGCGGTACGGTTCCCCACCGAAGGCCGGTGTTTATCGGTGGATTATAACGACTGTACCGGTTCGCGGAATGTTCGGGATCACTATTACGGCCACGCCGCCTATACCAGGATGGACGCGATGTTGTTCAATACCCTTGAAATCGTCCGTCTGCTCTATGCCTCGGATGGGGCTCCGCCAATGAGGGGGGCCGGCATCGCCGGCGGCTAGCGGGTCCTTCTCTTCTTGTATTCTGCTCGAAAGACGACGCTCAGTGTTTCGGATGAGGTTCCCGCTCGCGGGGCTGGGGCAAGACTTGCAAAAAAGGGTGGATCTCGATCCGTTCGAACACGCCGTGGACGGTATACGGATCAGTACGGGCGAACTGTTCGGCTTCTTCTCGGCTTGCGAACTCCAGAACCATGAGACTGCCGGCTTTGTCCGTCAGGGGACCGGCAAGAAGAACGCGCCCTTCTTTATCCAGTCGCTCCAAGTTGGCCAAATGGGCGGGTCGGTGGACGGTTCGTTTGGCCTCTCCCTCGGGACCATCATAGCCGATGATGACGAACGTCATAGTGCTCCGGCGCTCCTCACGCGAACACGTTATGTTATATGTGACGGGGGTTGAATAGGTTCGGCATCAGATCAGTCGTGATCCTCGATGGGGCGGCGATCTTTGTAGCCGGTTGTCAGTTCATGCCACCACCGGATTTCTTGCTCGCCGAGCTTCCAGCACAGATAGACGACTCGACCGTCTCGGATATGTGGAAAATCGCACAGCCCAAGATCGATGTCTTTGACGACGACCCCCAACTCATGGATGGCGCGAAGGCTTGCGCTGATGTCTTGCAGACTGTTGACGTAATGCGCTCCGACCGCCGTCCCGCCTCCCTTGACCGCGTTGGCAGCCGCTTTCCGGACTTCTTGACAAGCGTGAAGGAGCACGGCTTTCCTTCGCTGGACGGTCGTGAGATAGGACTGAAGCTGTGGGATCAACCGGTTGGCTTCGGAAAGCGAAAAAACCGGCTCCGGTCCGTGGTCGTCGTATGGCTGAGGATCGTCCGGCATAAAGCTCGAAGCTGTGTAGCATACTTTCGATTCGGGCAACAAGTGAGACTCGGACGAAATCCCCTCAAAACGATGGTGGATCATTGGATGATGGTGGATCATTGGATGTAGTTGACATCCAACTGCGGTCTGAGTATGATCTACTCCAACGATCATTCCAGTGTGAGTGCATTCTCTCCAACAAAGCATTCAAGTCAGGAACCTGTCTCGAACCAAGCTCTTGAAAGCGCAGGGATGAGAGAGTTGGTGGGCCAGCCGAAGATTTTGTTCGTGCCCGATAGATTGAGCATCGTGGAGGACGTGCTGCTGTTCACATAGAGGCTGGCCGCTCCTACATATTCCATTTCAATTCAATCAAGCGTGTAGAACATCTAAACGTCGGTCGACGAAACGAATCCGGATATCATGGCCGTCAAGAAGCGATGTTTCGCAGGAGCGATCAGTCTGAACGTGAGCGCAACCGTAACCTAACCAAACAAGGGGCGAGAGGAGTCGTATGTCGGTAGCAAGGGGGGAAGTAATGCATCTTGCAGAGTTGAAACAGAAGTCGATTGCGGACCTCAATGAGGTGGCTCGCGATCTGAAGATCGAGGGGGCCGCCAACCTGAGAAAGCAGGAGTTGATTTTTGCGATTTTGCAAGCGCAGACGGAAAAGAACGGAGTCGTATTCGGCGAGGGCGTGCTGGAAACGCTTCCCGACGGCTTCGGGTTTTTGCGTGCTCCGGATTCCAACTATCTCCCTGGTCCCGATGACATTTATATCTCCCCTTCTCAAATCAGACGGTTCAATCTTCGGACGGGCGACATCGTGTCCGGACAGATCCGTCCTCCGAAAGAAAGCGAACGATACTTCGCTCTGCTCAAAGTCGAGAAGGTCAATTACGAAGATCCCGAGGTGGCCCGGGATAAGATTCTGTTCGACAACCTGACGCCCCTCTATCCGGAAGAACGGCTCAACCTGGAATTCGACCGTGAAGAATACTGCACGCGTGTGATGGAACTGGTGACGCCGATCGGAAAAGGGCAGCGCGGGTTGATCGTCGCCGCGCCCCGGACCGGAAAGACCATGCTTCTTCAGGCGATCGCCCGCGCCATTCTCAAAAACCATCCGGAGGTCACGTTGATTGTCTTGTTGATCGACGAGCGGCCCGAAGAGGTGACCGATTGGCAACGTCAAGTGAAGGCGGAAGTCATCAGCTCGACGTTCGACGAGCCGGCGCAACGTCATGCCCAGGTCGCCGAGATGGTGTTGGAAAAAGCGAAACGGCTGGTCGAACACAAAAGGGACGTCGTCATTTTGCTGGACAGCATCACGCGGTTGGCGCGCGCCTACAATACGATCGCGCCTCCCAGCGGCAAGGTGCTGTCTGGCGGACTCGATTCCAACGCGCTGCAACGGCCCAAGCGATTCTTCGGTGCGGCGCGCAACATCGAGAACGGAGGTAGTTTAACCATCATCGCGACCGCCCTCGTGGATACGGGTAGTCGGATGGACGACGTGATTTTCGAAGAGTTCAAAGGGACCGGTAACATGGAGGTCCATCTGGATCGACGATTGGCCGACAAACGTTTGTTTCCGGCCATCGATATCAGCCAATCGGGCACGCGTAAGGAAGAATTGCTGGTGGATAAGGATCGGCTCAACAAGATGTGGATCTTGCGCAAAGTGTTGAGCCCGCTCGGCACCATGGAGGCCATGGAGTTCTTGATGGATAAGATTCAGGGGACGAAAACCAATCAGGAGTTTTTGCAATCGATGAATCGATAGCGTACGGTTGGAGAAGCGGACCCCACAGGGAGGCGCGGCCTCTTGTGCGGGGTGTGAGTGAGGGAAGCCAACTTCGTGTAATTCGTGTAAGGAGCGATAACGCCATGCGGAAGGGAATTCATCCGGTCTATCGGGAAGCCACGGTCCATTGCGCCTGCGGTAATTCGTTTAAGACGAGAAGCACCATCGGAGACATCAATGTCGACATTTGCTCCAATTGTCACCCGTTCTTTACCGGGACACAGAAGATCGTCGACACGGAGGGACGTGTCGAGCGGTTCAGAAAGAAATACGCCAAAAAAACCAAGTAGCGGGCTCTGAATGACGGAGGGACCCTGTTTCGCCTGAAGCAGGGTCTCTTTGTTTATAGGGCTCGTCACGGGAGAACGGAAAAGCGAATCCGGAACCTCGATGGAAGCCGCGTTACTCAAAAAATGGGAAGCCGCCTCGTCGCGCTTTCACGAGCTGACCGATCAGTTGATGGATCCGTCTGTCACGAACCAGCCGGCACAACTGAAAAAACTGACGAAAGAACGAGCCGATCTGGAGCCGATCGCCGAGCTGTTCGACGCCTACGGTGCGGTCGAGAAACAATTGGCGGAAGCCGCGCAGATTCTTGCCGATCCCTCGGCGGGAGATGAACTGCGTCGGATGGCCCAGGACGAAACCGTTGAGTTGGAAAGCCGACGTCGCGAACTGGAGGCGCAGGCCGCGGCGCTTTTGATTCCCAAAGATCCCCGAGATGAAAAGAGTTTGGTGCTGGAAATCCGAGCCGGCGCAGGGGGCGAGGAAGCGGCCCTGTTTGCCGGCGAATTGTTTCGTCTCTACGGCAAGTATGCGGAAAAGAAGGGATTCAAAGTCGATCTCGTCGAGGCGTCTGAAACCGGTATCGGCGGGTATAAAAACATCGTCGCCCTTATCGAAGGAAAGGGTGCATACAGTCATTTCAAATACGAGGCCGGAGTCCATCGCGTGCAGCGGGTGCCGGTGACCGAGGCGTCGGGACGAATCCATACGTCGACCGTGACGGTGGCGGTCATGCCGGAAGTCGACGAAGTCGACGTCCAGATTGATCCGAAGGATTTGCGGATCGACACGTTCTGCTCATCCGGCGCCGGGGGCCAAAGCGTGAACACGACGTACTCGGCTGTTCGCATCACCCACATTCCGACCGGTGTCGTCGTCTCATGCCAGGATGAGCGATCGCAACTCAAGAATCGCGCCAAGGCAATGAGAACGTTGCGGGCCCGCATCGTCGAAGCGGAGCGGCAGAAACAGGAGGCGGAAATCGCTCAAAGCCGCAAGTCTCAGGTGGGAACCGGCGACCGGAGCGAAAAGATTCGTACGTATAACTTCCCGCAAAATCGCGTGACGGATCATCGAGTGGGGGTCACGCTGCATAAACTCGATGCGGTCATGGAAGGCGATCTCGACGAAATCGTGGCGGTGTTGAGGGCTCAGCAACAAACGGAAACTGTCAATGCATAAACGGCGTAAATGATCGGCGTCGGATTGCCATGAGGGAATCGCGGACAATCAAGGCGTTGCTCGGAGCGACCACACGAACATTGGCACAGGCCGGGGTGGATCAGGCGGATCAAGAATCCCGGTGGATCGTCTCCCACGTGCTCGGGTTGGAGAGTCATCAATTGGTCAGCCGAGCGGAACAATCGGTTTCGGATGAAACCTGGGCCCGTGTCGCGTCTCTGGCGTCAAGGCGATCGGCGCGCGAGCCGCTGCAATACATTTTGGGCACCCAGGAATTTTGCGGTTTAGAGTTTCACGTGACGCCGGCGGTGTTGATCCCCCGGCCTGAAACGGAGTTGCTCGTTCAGGAAGCTCTGAGGGTCGTTGATTTCGCCAAGGAGGCCGTGCTGGTCGATGTGGGGACCGGGTCGGGCTGCGTAGCCGTGACGCTGGCCACCATTCTTGGCAAGGCCCGTATCATCGCGGTGGATCGCTCGCCGGAGGCCTTGGCTGTCGCAAAAGCCAACGCGGAGCGGCACGGAGTTGCCGACAAGATCGAGTGGATGGAGGGCGATCTCCTGTCTCCCTTGCGCGAACGGGGATTGACGGGAAAGGTGGACGTCGTTGCGTCCAACCCTCCTTATATCGCGGAAGCGGAGTGGGCGAATTTGCAGCCGGAGGTGCGTGGGTTTGAGCCGCGCTCTTCGTTGGTGAGCGGACCGTTGGGCACGGAGTTTCACGAGCGGCTGCTGCGAGAATCTTTGGACTATCTTGCGCCGGGGGGGACTCTCGTCATGGAAATCGGAAGCGGGCAATTCCCGGCCGTGCGGCGGATGGCCGAGCAAATCAAGGACTATGGTCCGGCGCAGGTCGTCAAGGATGAAGCCGGTCTGGAGCGAACGGTGGTCGTACAGCGGATGGAATAGAGGGTCGGGCCGTCGATGGACACGATCGTCATTACGGGAGGAAATCGGCTGCAGGGTGAAGTACGGATCAGCGGGGCGAAAAACTCCGCGCTCCCGATCTTGGCCTCCACGATTCTGAGCGACGGGGAATGCGTCATCACCAATGTTCCCCGCGTGGTCGACGTGATCACCATGGAGAAACTGCTGACCATTTTCGGTGCGACGGTTGCTCATGCAGGCCATCGCGTGGTCGTACGCGCCGGCTCGGTCACTTCCACGGAGGCTCCCTATGATCTCGTCAAGACCATGCGCGCCTCCATTCTGACGCTGGGACCGTTGGTCGCCCGCTGGGGAAGGGCCAAAGTGTCGCTTCCCGGCGGTTGTGCCATCGGATCGCGGCCCGTGAATCTTCATTTGGCCGGATTGGCGAAATTAGGCGTCGACATTTCGCTCGACCACGGATATATCACCGCCACGGCCAAACGGTTGAAAGGCGCGAGAATTTACTGTGATACCCCGACGGTCACGGGAACCGAGAATCTCATGATGGCGGCGTCGCTGGCCGAAGGGACGACTGTGTTGGAGAATGCGGCAAAGGAACCGGAGATCGCCGATCTGGCCGGTTTCTTGATCAAGCGCGGCGCACGGATCGATGGAGTGGGAACGGACGTCGTCACGATCGAGGGGGTGCCGGCGCTGCGGGGCGGAGATCATGAAGTGATCCCTGATCGGATCGAGGCCGGCACCTATTTGGCCGCAGGGGCCATGACGGGGGGTGACGTGACGGTGACCCATTGCCGATCCGTCGATCTCGAAGCCGTGCTGATGAAGCTCAAGGAAGCGGGAGCAGAGGTCCACGCGGAAAAGGAGCGTGTGCGGGTCACGGCTCCTCGCAGGCTCAAGGGAACGGACGTCAGAACGTTGCCGTACCCCGGGTTTCCGACCGACATGCAGGCGCAAATGGTGGCGTTGATGTGTGTGGCGGAGGGTGCCAGTGTCGTGACGGAAACGGTGTTCGAGAGCCGGTTCATGCATGTGGAAGAATTGCGGCGAATGGGAGCCGATATTCGGGTTGAAGGCAATCGCCTGCTGGTCATGGGAAGGCCCAGTTTGACCGGGGCGCCGGTCATGGCCTCCGATCTGCGGGCCAGCGCCGGGCTCATCATCGCCGGCCTGGCGGCCGACGGGGTCACTGAGGTGCAACGAGTGTATCACCTTGATCGAGGATACGAGCGAATCGAGGAAAAATTGCGTGGCCTGGGGGCACAGATCGAACGTCGCAGTTCGAGACCGGCGACGATGGCGCACTAAGAGGGACGAATGCTGACCATTGCCTTATCGAAAGGAAAACTCATCGAGTCGGCGATGGATGTGTTTCGGCTGGCCGGGTACCCCACGGAGGGGCTGTCCGGCGAGAGTCGGCGTTTGGTGTTTGAGTGTCCTGAAATCGAGATGACGTTTCTCATCGTTCGGCCCAGTGATGTGCCGACATATGTGGAGTACGGAGGGGCCGACGTGGGGATTGTCGGAAAAGATGTGTTGCTGGAGCAGGAGCCCGATGTCTATGAACCGTTGGATTTAGGGTTTGGAGCGTGTAGAATCGCGGTCGCTGCGCTCGAGGGAGAGGGGGTACGGGATCGGCTCTCGTCAAAGGTTCGCATTGCCACCAAGTATCCCAAGATCACGGAGCGTTTCTTTAATCAGCGCGGCGTCCCGGTCGAGATCATCAAGCTCTACGGTTCGATCGAATTGGCTCCCGTCGTGGGGTTGGCCGATTGGATCGTGGATCTGGTTGAAACCGGCAACACGCTGAAGGCTCACAATCTCGTCGAGTTGGAAGTCATCGCCCGATCGACGGCGCGTCTGATCGTCAATCGGGCGAGCTTTCGGCTCAAACATCGGCCGCTTCGCGAATTGATCGAAAGACTCCGGGCGGTATCCGCCGGCCGGAAGTCGATGCGCGGAAACGGCCAGAGGCAGACCCTGCGAACCGACAAGGAGAAAGCGGCGCGCGTATGAAGATCGTGACCCAGGCTGATCGCGGGTTCCCGTCCGCTCTGAAAAAAGCTTCTTCCCGCGGGCAAACGGCGGGAGTTTCGGCGGAAAGATCGGTGCGCGCGATTCTCCAGGCCGTCGAACGGGGCGGCGACAACGCGGTGCTGCGATATACGAAGCAGTTCGACAAGGTGTCGTTCAAACCCGATGAACTGAGGGTCACGCCGGACAAAATCAAGAACGCCTATTTCCATATCCGCAAAGAAGAAGGGGACGCGCTGCGGCTCGCGGCACGTCGGATCACGGCGTTTCACGAGCGTCAACGCACGAAAACCTGGATGTATCAAGACGGCGACGCCACGTTGGGGCAGCTCGTCACGCCGGTCGACGCCGTCGGCATATACGTACCGGGCGGGAAGGCCGTCTATCCGTCGTCGGTCTTGATGTGCGCCATTCCGGCCAAGATCGCCGGCGTGCGGCGCGTCGTGGTGGTCACGCCGCCGCAACAAGGGGGAATCAATCCCTATCTTCTGGTCGCGGCCGATATTGCGGGCGTGACCGAAATTTATCGAGTCGGCGGAGTCCAGGCGGTGGCGGCGCTGGCGTATGGAACGAAGACGATCGAGAAGGTGGATAAA
>JANDJJ010000057.1 GCA_024330945.1 Nitrospira sp.
CTCAAGCAAGACATCGAAACCATCATCAACAAGTCAGAAGCAGTCAAAAAGGCAAAGCGCGAAGCCAACGAGCGCGAACTCTCCGCTAAAGAGAAAAGGCAACTCTCGGAAGAAGAAAAAGAATACAAAAGCAAGCGCAAGGAAATTCAAGAGAAACTCATCAAGTTCGCCGCCCGGATTCCGATTTTCATGTATCTTACGGATTACCGCGAGCGAACCTTGCGCGATGTGATCACGAAACTGGAGCCTGGGTTGTTCAAGAAGGTCACCGGCCTGACCGTGAAAGACTTTGAGTTGCTGGAGAGCCTTGGCGTGTTTAACAAAGCCTTAATGAACGATGCGGTCTACAAGTTCAAGCGCTACGAGGACCCGAGTCTAGCCTACACCAGCATCAACAAGCATGAGGGGGAAGACATCGGCCTTCACGATACCGTTTTGAGCCGCAAAGAGTACGAGGCGACGTTCGTCAATGAGCCGGTTGCGACTTACGAGGCCGGTGATGAAAAGTAACCTAGCCCGATCCCACCAAGGCGGCGTTCGAAATCCGCTGGCCGAACGTCGTGCGCATTGAGCGCGTGTTGCAACCCGTGCTGACGCTGGATTGGTCGAAGGCGCGGCCACTCGCGCTCGATGCGGCACAGACGGCCTAGGTGGCGGAGTTGGCGCCGATCATCGAGGGCAAACCCGACGTGACCAAGATCAATCGGATCGAGCTGGAGCGCTTGGCCCGCGAGTTCCGCACCCAACGCATCATCTTTGAGACGGCGCGCGATGTCTTCGACCAGATGAAAACCGCCTCGCGGGGCAGCCGTGAGGTGTTGCTGGCGCAGGGGGTGAGAATCGTCGAGCAGTTCATTCGGTCCGACCGCATCACGATCTCGCCGCCGTTGTTCGACCAGGACGCACTCCGCCGGCGCTTGATCATCACGCTCAACATGTCTCGGGTCGTCCAACAGGTGTGGGAGGCGGTGCGACAGGAGAACACCGAGCACCTTGAGCCCGTCTTCGACCGTGATCATCCTCTCTGTTCCACGGGGGAGATGCGCACCTGATACACGGGCAGGCCGTGCGAGCGCACAAAGAAATCGCACATCAACGTCTGCGTCTACGACAGCACCTGGGAGGCGTCAGATGCTTTTGTGCTCGACGATTCCGATGCGGTCGCCGCCTGGGTGAAGAACGATCACCTCGGGTTTGAAGTGCTGTACGTCTACCGCGGCGTGGTGCGCAAGTACCGGCCCGTCTGGTACGGATGAACAACGGCGACCTGCTGGTGCTGGAAACCAAGGGGCAGGATACGGAACAGGACCAGGTGAAGCGCCGCTATTGAGCCGAATGGTGCGAAGCCGTCAACGCGCACGGCGTCTTTGGCCGTCGGCGGTGGGCGGTGGCGCAACACGAGTATCTACCGGATCATCTGTTGAGCGGCCATCATCTGGTGAATCGGCTCCTTACGGGCTGGCGAACGACCTGCAGGCTTACGGGCCGGCACACACCACTTCCCACAGGGCGTGATTGACCGTCTCCGGTTCGATCGGCAGCCACCGATCCACGTCCACGTAACCTCTGGAAGCCTGGCCGGTCCCCATGTGGCCGGTGTATTCCGTGTAAGACAGGAAGCGGACTAACTTTTGGCTGCAATCGATTTGTCGGACCGTCTCGCTTGAGAAAAACCGATGAGGGGACATCATGAACCAACCGAACCCGACGCTGCCTTGCATCACCTTGTAATCGGTCAATTGCCGAACGGTCACCGCCGGCCCTTCTTTGATCATGAAATGGGGGTCGATGTAGATGCTGCGAAGTCCCGAATCGAGATAGTCTCGGTCAACGGCCACCCAGCCGGCCAGAGCCGGGTCGTGCCCCACTGTCATAAGAACGAGGAAGACCGCCCAACATTGGAGCAACCGGAGCGGGATCTGGCTCTTCATAATTGTTCTTAGCATACGATGTTCCCTTCCGGCCCCATACCGGTCGAGCAGAGACAGGGTGTCCAGCCTGCGGAGAGAAAATCAGCCGCATCACGTGTTTCTTGACGCCGAAGAACGTCTCGTCGAGAAGAGCGCGCTCACCCTTCAAACACGTGGCCGCATTTCAAACAATGTAATTTCGCCGCCACGATCTGTTTCCATTCCTCGAGTTTTTTCTTGTACGATTTGTTCTTCCACGTCCCGTATCCGATCCACACGCCGAGAAAGCAAAGGGTGGTAATCAGATCCAGCATGGCCTTTTCGTTCTCCGATCCGCCCGGCGTGCCGAAGCCCAGAATGATTCCCACGTTGATCGGAATCGCGAGCAAAAATCCCTGAACATATCCCCATGGCTGCCGCGGGGGGATGTATTGCTCCGCCATGCCGCCTCGCACACCTTCGATCGCTTCTTGACGGATCACATCACTGAGTCGCTTAGTCCCCTCGGCATTGCACGAAGGACACGTGACATTATCCGACATGTGACACCTCCTGCGGAATAAACATGGGCCGTCAACCGGTGACGGTATGATAATACTTTTACGAACGCCTCGCCACCTCTCCCCTTCTCATCGGATTCGGCTGCCTGAGTCGCCATACTTGCCTTGTCGCACCCGAACTTCCAAATCGTGGCCCTCTGCCGTACAATGATTCAAGACGAACTTGCCACCCAGGACACCTATGATGGTGAGGCTTCCCAACCCAACCCTCTTAGCCGGTTTGCCGACTTCTCCCGAACAAGGAGGACCATGGGTCCGGTGCGCTGGGACCCCTTACGCCCATCTCGTTATCCCCATCGAGAGTGATCGGGCCCGGTAACCGACGGCAGTTCGATTGTGATCACCTCCCACAGGAGAGACGACAGGTGACAGGATGAAAATGTTCCTATTACGCCAGGCCATTCATTATGAACTGACCATCGCGGCGGGGACCGAGCAGGAAGCGATCCTCAAGGCGAAAGGGATTCCCTTGACTCAATGGACCGCCGAACCGGGCGAGATCACGGCGGAGTTGGTCGACGAAACCGATGAAATCGATGAATACTGATCACGAGACGGTCACGGCTACCAGTTGCGCGTCATGACGGCCCTTTGAGGGAAAGAGAAGGAGTCTCCTCGCTTCCCCTTCTTTGTTCCAATGTGCTCTCCCAGAGCCGTCGAATCTCTCGGGGTCGGCTTTCTAGGGATGGGCGTCACCCGTCGGCTTCCCGCCGGTTTCCTCTATTCTGCTCAGACAGTCGTTAAACGCCACCCGTCGTTGAACGAACGACCAGAACATCTTGTACTGGTTGACTCGTTCCAACTGCGTCACATACTCGTTGCATTGCTGTTCTTTCCAGGGTTCCAGATTGTCGGGAGGGGCGGTTGACGCCATCCAGGCCCCCAATCCTCCGCCGACAACGACCAAAACCAGACTCCCGATCACCACGATCATTTTTGTGCTGCTCATGCATCCCTCTTTTTGTAACGTGACTCCGATCCGTCGGGTATCCGCAAGAAGACTGGTGCCGGAGGCCGGAATCGAACCGGCACGGGCCTTGTGAGCCCGAGGGATTTTAAGTCCCTTGCGTCTACCAATTCCGCCACTCCGGCAGTTCGGCCCATTGTTGATGACGCCAGGCCCTTTGCTCTTCCATCCAAGTACCACAGGCCGCGAAACTGTAACATCGCGCCGGGACCGATTCAAGACAGAGACCAAACGACGCATGGCGCCGACGCTCTCAACCGCGCGTCGACGAAAGTCGCCCGGCCCACGGATCCAGCCCGCGACAGCCGGCAACGGAGTCTTTCATCTCTTGCATGTCCTCGGGCGGCATCGGTACTGTGTACCCACGCCCGCATCCAGTCCGGGTCTTAGATTCTCTAAACCGGAAACCGGCAGAGGTAACGTTCCGCTTCTCCCGCGAGTTACGCGCGTGCTCGAGGCACATGGCGACAAGCCTGGTTTCGAGGTGACACATGCCGAAACAGAATGCTCCGGATCCCAAACGCACGCCTGGTGCTCAACAGTTTGTCGAGCAAGCTCCTAAAGCTCTGGTCGGGATGGCGGCGTTCACTCTTCTGGCCTACCTTGAAGGGGTGATCTACACCCGATCATACTTGTCGGAATTCGGAGCCTTATGGATCCTGGATACCGTTCCAATGGCCGTGTTCTTCGAGCGCAGTTTGTTGCCTCTGCTGCTCCTGCTCTTTTTCGTGCTCCTGGCCGTGCGGGGTCTTTTCGATGTGGACCAGACGGATCCGTCGAGAACGCACAGACGATTCAAAGTATCGCTGACCACGATGATCTACGGTCCATGGTGTCTGCTGGCGCTGAGCGTTCTTGATTTCACGCTCGACGTTCTCGGATACAAAACCCAGGCCCTTGTGACTTCCGCCGTTTCCACACTCGCGCTCGTGTTGTTGGTCGCGTCGGGCATCGATTACGCGCTCGTCCGGTGGCGCAGGCCCGACATTCGACTCGATGCGTTGATGTGGTACCCCGCGCTGGCCGCCGTTCTCATCGGCCTCTACGTGGTTCCAGCGCAACTCGGCCGCAATTTCGGCAAGTTTGATAAAGATCCTTCTCTATCGACCCTCTCCACCATCCGTCTCCACGACGACGTGACCGAATACAGACTCCTCTTTTCGGTGGGTGATCGGTTATATGTGTTTCCCGCCCGTTTTGCGGAAGACTCTCCCCCGATCAAAACCGTCTCCGCGTCGCAGATGGAATTTATTCAACACGAACGTCCGACGGAATGACCTCCGGTCGTCGGAGAACAGCGCGACGAAGCGCTAAACGGCGATCGAGTCGCTCGACGAGCGGCTTGCAATGGACGAGGCCCTCCCCTATCATCGCCGCATCCGTCAGGCAAAGGACACGACGTGGGCTCATTCGCCGCGATTCCCTTTCCCAACCTCGATCCGGTTTTTTTCGAACTCGGCCCATTGCAACTCCGCTGGTACGGCTTGATGTATCTTATCGGGCTCACGGCGGCCTATTGGCTGATCAAGCGCAAGGCCGCCGCGCAGGCGTTGCCTCTCCCCCCCGAACAAGTCTACGACATGGTGGTCTTCGCGGCCTTCGGAGTCTTTCTCGGCGGACGGATCGGCTACACACTGTTCTATAATTTTTCCTACTACTCGCATCAGCCCTGGAAGATCCTCGCCGTGTGGGAAGGCGGCATGTCGTTTCACGGCGGGTTGATCGGCACCATCATCGCCCTGCTCTTGTTCAGCAAACGACGGGGCGTTCCCGCCGCAACGGTCGCCGACTTGGCCGCTTCGGTCACACCGATCGGACTGGGATTCGGCAGAATCGGCAATTTCATTAACGGCGAACTCTATGGGCGCGAGACCGACGTGGCCTGGTGCATGATCTTCCCGACCGGAGGGCCGATCTGCCGCCATCCTTCTCAACTGTACGAAGCCGGGCTTGAAGGCCCGCTGCTCTTTACGGTCCTGTGGGCCATCGGCCGGCTGAAGACCCCACCGGGAACGATCTTCTGGAGCTTTCTGGCCGGTTACGGCCTCTGCCGCTTCTTCGTGGAGTTTTTCCGAGAGCCGGACCAACATTTGGGTTTTCTGTTCGCTCACGTCACCATGGGGCAGATCCTCTCCACTCCCATGATCATCATCGGCGCGGCAATGTTAGCAAGGGGGTTCCTCAAAGAAAGGCACCCCGCATAAGCGGGGGGCGTTGTCAGTTTTCAGTTGCCGATTGGCGGGTTTCCGAGGCTGATACCGCGAGGCTGAACCGTAAGGACCATCAACCGACAACGGCTCCCTAATATGGCATCTCGTCATCATCAAGCCCCACGTGGTGCCCCAGCTCGTGCATGACGGTTTCATAGACCTCGCGGACGATTTCCTCTTCACTGTGACATTGCCGCAAGATCGGCCCGCGATAGATCGAGATCTTGGCCGGCTCCGTCCCGCCGGCGGAAAAGAACGACTCTTCCGCGAGCGACTGGCCCTGATAGAGCCCCAGCAACTCATCCTCGTCGCCGATTTCCAGATCCTCCAGCACCTCGCGGGGAGGCTCGTCCTCAATCACCACGGCAATCGACTCCATGAGCTTCGCATAGGGAGGAGGCACGTTCTTGATCGCCTGCTTGACGAGCCGGGCGAAGGCTTCCGGCGAGATGCAACGACGGTCGGCCATTTCGACGATCTCCGCATCAGAGTTCGACGGCCACGCCGCACCGCAAAAATAAACAGTGAAACCGAGGCTTGACGTTCAGGCTCCCCCGCACCGCTTCCTTGTACACATGAGCTTGCGTCCGGTACCGTTCGGCTCGAGCAGCCGCTTGTTCGGCCTCAATCGCATCAGTTTTATAGTCCGCCACCCAGACCGTTCCGTCAAGCCGGTAGATGACATCGATGACTCCTTCCATGACCTGCCCCTCTCCCCAAGGCATCAGGAAGGGAACCTCTCGGCCAAGAATCTCGGCCATTGCCAGACGGCGATAAAGGTCGGAGTGCGTGAACGAGGTCAGGAGTTCCCGGACGGACTCAGCGACGGCTTCGGCATGGACCTGGTCGCCCGTCCCAATGGCCGATTCGAGAACCGGGTCGAGCTGAGCCGATAATTCCGCCGGAGCTCGCGAAAAATCCCACCGTTCCAGCAGGCGATGGACCACGATGCCAACCAACCGTGCGATCGCCGCTTCCTCCCCTTTCGAAGCCGAGAGACTCACGGGCGGCGGGCCCCCTTCCTCCATGCTCGTGGGAGTGAGGAAGCACGGGATCTTGCGTACCTGCTCCCATCGCACTGCCCGCTCACGCCAGCGAGTCGCCACGGCCTGCGCATCAATCAGGATCGATTCAGCTTCCTGTTCACGTCGTCTGAACGGGCGTTTTCGTGCCGGAGCGGTGATCGCCCGATGAGGAATCGTCGCAGCCCCCACTTGAAGATCGGCGGTCGAGCGGTCTCCGATCGTTCCCGTCGCGCCGGATTGCAACAGATCAAAGACGGTTTCTCCGGCCGAGCGGGCCGTGACCCCTCCGGTCAGCACCAGCAGGTCCTTGGCCCTCGTCATGCCCACGTAGAGCAATCGGCGCCGTTCCGCCTCTTCACGCAGCCGCTGCTTGCTCACGACCAGCAATGAGCCAAGCGAGCGATGGTGCCCCAGAGTAAGGCCGTAGATGCCGCTCGACCAATCGTAGGAGACCCACGGGACGTCTCGTCCACGCCCGCTCCCGCTCCCTTGGTGAAGACCGGGCAGCACGACGATGGGGAACTCCAATCCCTTGGCTTTATGAATGGTCAATATGTGAACGGCGTCCACGGATTCTTCTGTCAACGGACTTTCCGATTCGTCCGGCCGTTCGTCTAATCTGGCACTCAGCAGATCCACAAATCGGCTGAAGGTCATATGGGGGCGGTCGGCCAATGAGACGGCCATCTGCTTGACCTTGAGGAGATTGGCCACAGCCTGTTCTCCATGGAGAGACGCAGCCGCAGTTTCAAGGATCGGCAATCGGTCGAAGATCCGATCCATGGCCTCGGCCAACGGCACGCTCGCGACTGTGCGGTGCAGACAGGTGAAGTGCCTATAGAGTCTTTGAACGGTATCGGCCGACGGATGATCCCACCGTACCAGGCGATCCGCATGACGATAATCACACAACCCAGCCTGCCGCAGCTCATAGAGGTCCCGATCCGTCACCCCCCCGAGCGGCGATCGCAAGAGACCGGCCCAGGCGACCTCGTCATGGGGATGATCCAACAGGCGCAACAGATTGACGAAATCGATCACTTCCTGACGCCGGTAGAAATGTTTTTCCCCCTCAATCACGTATGCGATGTCATGCCGCCGCAACGCGTCCAGATACGGATCGGCCTGCGTGAGTTTCCTGAACAACAAGGCCACGTGGCCCGGCTGAATCGAGGGGTTGCTCAACACCTCCTCCGCAAGCCATCGCGCCACCATTTCACTCTCGGCCCTTGTCGCCTCCGCCGCATCGAAGGAGACATCCGGCTCCCCAGGAACCACCACATGAAGCCGCACACCCGGCTCGATCGACATGGCCCCTCGCGGCCGACCGGCCTCCAACGGCACGTTCGCAGGTTGGACCAATGGCCGTCGCTCGAACAGCCTATCAAACACGCCGTTGACCTGCTCCAACACAGCCGCGTCGCTGCGGAAGTTCGTCGTCAGGGTCAAGACCGTTCCCCCATCACCTTCGATTTTTTCGACCACTCGGTCAAAGGCCTCGATGTCCGCTCGACGGAAGGCATAGATCGACTGTTTCGGATCGCCGACGATAAAGAGTTTACCCGGCTCAAGCGACAGATCCTGCCAGCGAGCCGCGCTTTCCCCAAGCCGTTCCGACAGAGCCAGGACGATCTCGTACTGAACGGGGTCCGTATCCTGAAACTCATCGACCAAGACCGCCCGATACTCCCGCTTAATCCGCTCGCGGACGGACGGATGGTCATAGAGCAACGTTCTGGCCCGAGCCAACAGTCCGTCGAATGACAACCAGCCTTGCGCGACGAACGTGTCTCGAACCTGCCGGACCAGGGGAAGAAGCAGCGACAGAAGGTCGCGAAACACGCTTTCATCGACCGCCAGCAACTGCTGCGCCGTCTCAATCAGGGCGGCCGCCTCATGAAAATCTTTCTCTTCCCACCCTGCCACGCTGTTGCCTACGTCTTTTTCGAGCCACTGCCGCTCTTCCATCGACAATCTCCGCCGGCCGGCCGGACCTTCTTCCGCCACCAGCTTCATCAGTGATGCAGCGGCCGCCACCATGTGTTCGACTTTTCGCCGTTTCGGCCGATCGTGGATTTGCAACAACCGACGGGCTCGCTCCTGCTGCTGCTGCAACCACCGGACGACGGCCTCCGGCATCGCATCGGATGAAACCTGCCGTTGAAGGGCATCGAGATCAACCAATTCGCCGCAGAGGGCCCTGGCCATGTCTCGAATCGAATCCGGAGAAACCGATGTCAATACCCGCCGCCATAGATGATGACGGGAGCCGGATCGGCTCAGCTCTCGATCCAACCAGAGATCCCACGAGGCGGTGAAGTGCTCGTCGAACCGCTGACCGTCGTCCTCTCGAAAATCGGGATCGACTCTGCTCTCCAGGGCATACAGCCGCAACAGATGGGCAGCGAAGCTGTGCAGGGTGCCAATTTGCGCCTTTTCAAGGTCGGCCAAGGCCGCGCGCGCCAGGGTGGCGATGGCCTCCGGATCAAGACCGTAGCGCGCTTCAAGCTCGCCGCAGGACAGGGCCCCGCCGACGCTCGACCGCATCGACGCGGCTGCGGAAGAACGGGCGAGAACGGTCAGTCGTTCGCGCAACCGTATTTTCATCTCCGTCGCGGCCTTGTTGGTAAACGTCAAAGCGACGATTCGCATGATCGGAATCGGCTCCGGCTGCCTCATGAGCAGATGCACCAGCCGATTCACCAGCAAGGTCGTCTTGCCGGTTCCCGCCCCGGCGATGACGACGACGTTGCGATCACACGTCGTCTCCGCCGCCTCCCGGGCGGCGCGGTCCGGGATCGCGCGAGCCGGTATCGAAGAACGATCACTCACCGTTCACCTTCTGTTTCCGCATTGCTCTCAGCGATTTCAGCTCAGCCGCACGATAGGCTCTCCACCACGTAGGGCCATGTTCCCGCCGACAGGCAGGCCGGTAGAGACAACCATCGCAATAGCCGTCCGGCAGGATAAAAAACCGCCCGGCGCGGATACCATCAATCAAAGTGCTCAACGTCTTCCGAATCAGGAGACCGGTGTCAGACGACCACGACGGTCTCTCGAACGTCGAGCGGCTGATGCTCGGCACCCACTGAGGCGCGAGGAAGAAGAACTGCACCAGGTCCGGCAAAGAAGATCCCTGCACGGAGAGGCAACTGTAGAACGGCGGCTGCAATCGGTACCCACGAATCGCCGACTGCACCAGATTCCGATCCTCCGACTTCATGTTTGACCCAAGCTTGAGTTTGTAATCGATCACGCGCAGCGCGCCGGACACTCGGTGCCGATCCAGCCGATCGACCCGGCCTCGAATTTTCAATGGCTCCCCCTCAAGCATGCCGGGGATGCCCCCCTCTCCCTCCACCTCGAACGCAACCGGACTGTACGGTTGCTCGGCCTGTTCCGCTTCATCCGCCTCCACCGCCTCGCGCACAAGCTGACAGACCGTCTCTTTGGCCATTTCCCAGAGAAGATAAGGGCCCACTCCTTGCCGACTCTCCAGATCAGCCGCGGCCCGTTCGATGGACGAAACAACGATTCCCTTCAACTCATCCTCCTGCACCCGTTGAACTGGCCATCCGACTTGCATGAGCCGCTCGTAACAGTGCCGCAGCACGGCATGGCAGAGACTGCCGACAAGGGCGGCGTCCGGTCCCGGCTCGATCACCAGCCGGTTCGCTTCCAGCCGCAGGACGTCGGCGGCGAAATACTGAAAGGGACAACGGGCATACCGTTCGAGCGGAGTCGGAGCTATGCCTTGATCGAGCAGTCGTCGCCAGTGAGGTTCAAGAGCCCCCGTCAAACCATCGCACTCGTTCAGCTCGTGCTCGTCCGCCTCGATACGGCCAAGGGCCCCGACCGCATGCCGAAACGTTTCTCCATCGAGACCCAGTGCATCAATCAGATCGGCCGGGTCTCGACCGTTCAAGGCCGACCATTGGATGAGATCGGAAGGCGCGATGAAGAATCGCTCAGCCGGCCGCTGTTTCACTCGCTCCGTCAACCGACGTGGAACCACGTCTCCATTGGAATGTTCCACTCCAAACAGCCGGGCGACGTCGTCAAGATAAGGCGACGCGGCCAGCATGCGGCCCGCTTCATCGGCCCGTTGATAGGAGAGAGACAGCCGATGCCGTGCCGAGCGGCAGGCGAGATGGAACAACAGCCGTTCTTCTTCATAGCCGGACAGTTTTTCGTCGATCTTGAATCCCAATGTGGCATCGAGCACGCGACGGTGCCGGTCCCGCAGAAATCCGTCTTCCCGAATGGAGCGGGGAAAGATTTGATCGTTCAATCCCAAAAGGAACAACGCCTTGAACGGCACGCCGCGGGCGGCCATCATGTCCGACACCGTCACGCCGGCACAGGAGATAGAAGCAAGCGGCACCGTGGTTTTTTCAATGGCGCGCGTCAGCAATTCGACGAACTCCGCCCAGGTCAGTTCTTCATTGAGCGGTTCCAAGTCCGTGAGGGTGCCCCAGAGACGATCCAGAGCCGCCCATGTCGCCCTCTGATCGGCGGCAAGCGAATCTTCGGCGCTTGCTCCGGAATCGGGCCGACGGATGCGCCGCTCAACCAGGGTTCGACAGGCCTCCACCAGCCGACCGATGGTTCCCTTGGACGGCAACGTGGAACAGTCTCCCATCAGCTCAGCGACGACTTGTCGGAGCAACGTGAGCGTTTCCGGCGCAATCGCTGAAGAATCGAGCGGGCTCTCCTCGTCGCCCAGCGCCAAACTTTCTTGGCCGACCTGCCTCAGTCGGTTCCATTCGTCCGCTCCGCGAGTGATGCGCAAGGCCTGAACGGCGAGTCTCCACTGCTCCGGTCGGTAGGCCGGCGACCGGTCATCGCACAGATTGGTCGTGTAAAAGGGAGACGTCACGACGTCGAGCACGAACGGAGCATACCACTCGTTTAGCGGCAACGAGACGAGCTGCACAAGGATTTTGCACGTCGGCATTTCCATCAACGACCGAGCGGCCGTCGTACAAAACGGCACTCGATGACGGTCAAAGACCGACCGAATGTGCGGCCCGTAGGGATCGAGGGTGCGGGCGACGACGCCGATCTCGTCAAACCGATAGCCGTTGGTTTCGACCAACTCAAGGATCGTGCGGCAGGCCGAGGCCAACTCTTCTTCAGGGCCGATCACGTTCCGTATGGCAAGCTGTATCTCTCCGCCGGTGCCGGATGACGTCGGCTTAGGTTCGATCTGCCTATCAACCGTCGCCGCCAACGGCCTGATGCAGCGATCGAAGAAGCGCCGCGCAAAATCATAGGCCGGCTCATCTTCCAACGGGAAGAACAACGTCGTCTCCTTGGCGCGGCTCACGGCCTCGAAGAACGAGAGCTGGACCTGGGTCAAGTCGTAGAATCCGTAATAAAGCACGGCTTTGAACGGCCGGAGAAATGAGGAAATCGGTATCAGGGGAGTGAGACTCTCGGCGAGATCATTTTGCGTCCCGACCCCCAACGTTCGGCCGGACTCCCTGACGGCCGCGTAGAGGGCCACGAGCGCTTCGAGCCACTCTCGATCATCTTCGTCGAAACACCCTTCGCGCAATCCCCGCATCATATGGCCGGGATCGACGAGCGCATCTTTCAAATCACGAATCGTGGCCCAGAGGGCGGCCCAGGTCCCCGCCGCCCGCCCAAGCCGCTGAAACGGCTCATGCTGCGAGAGTCTGTGGCAAACCAGATAACGAATCACCTGTTCGAAAAACAATTCATCGACGACGCGAGGCAACGTATGATCGGCCTTCCTTTCGTCAGCCAAGCGGAGAGCGAGCTGATGAAAGGTCAAGACGTGCAGATTCAGCAATGAGAGCCGGTGTTCAACGGCAAGCAGGATCCGAAGACGGTCGGCCAGCGGATTGGATGGCACAACAATCGCGAGCGGCGCCAAGGGATCTTCGGCCTTGAGCCTCCTGACTCGATCAACCAGTGCGGATTCGAGAGTGGGATGAAAAGGACCGGTGACGACCTTCAGCATGGGAGGAGTAGTGGAAGAACAGGGAAGCCTCGCCCCCTAGCAGATAGCCCCTGCGGTTCCATCCGCCAGACGAAGAGCTGACGAACGGCTGTTAGTCAGCCGGTCTCCGGCCCTAATAGTTCGCCGTTACAGTCCACGCAGGCCCAATCGCCGTCCACAAACGACATGGGATCGCCGCAAATCGGGCAATCGGGCGGCGGCCCCTTGTCAAATCGAGGAAGGACCGGCAGTTCAATATCGTCTTCGTCCATGATGTTCATCCTTCCCGCTGTTTGAGCTTCAACTGAAGGGCCTTTTCCGCGCTTTCCCGGCTCGGCACGCCGACGAAGGTCAGCCGCCCGTCGATGATCGTGGCGGGAACTGCACGAACCGCATGGCGCTCGGCCAACTCTTGCCCATCTTTGGTCGCAATATCGATTTCGCGGTAAGAAAAACTGTACTTCGCACGCAACTGCTTCCAGAGACTCTTGGCCGAGGGACAGGCACCACAACTCGATGAAACTAACAATGTGACATTCGGCATAGTCTGTTCTCAACAACTGCAAGCCAACCAGCGTCAAAATCTTAGCACCCGCTGAAAAGTCCGCGCAAGCAACGGGATGTCACGCCCGGGCGGAATTCCGCGATGTCTCTCGCTTGACGATGCGAAATCCTCTCGCTTGGGCATCGCGCACGATCGCTTGCCTAACCTCGCGAGGCAAGGCCTCCGGCGTCTGCACGCCAAAGCAATCGCGGGGAAAATGTTTGATGAAGAGCGCCGCCGTCTGAGCCGTCGCCCATGCGATCGGCGACCAGAGTCCGGTCTTCCGATGGAGCTGACGCAGACTGGGAACCGTCGCGTCCCACCGGATCGTTCGCCGATGTCCGCTCTTGATCCCCTCGACCACCACGGCCGCCGCGAATCGTGCGTTGCGCAGGACTCTCGCCGCGATCAACTGTTCCGCCACGTCGGGCGTCGGGGTCCGTGGGAACCGAGCGGCAACCGGCCCTTGCGACTTCCTGAGCTTGCCTTGACGGTACCATCGCCTCACCCGATCGATGTCGGGCCAGCCGATCTTCACGTCCATCGATCGCAGGGCAATACAGTGGGGAATCGTGGCGACTTCGTCCTGAGCCGCCAACATGACCGGCACCACTCCGATCGGCGCGGGGAACCGAAAGAGTTCTCGTTCACCAAATCGCCGAGCACGGGCATAGCGCCCATCGCGATACACACAGGGCGGCGACACGGCTTCGTCGAACGAAACGTCGGCCGACCATCGGGAGACGGGCTGTCGGCTGTCCGTGGCTTCATAGAGCCGAACGCGAACGGTCTCGATCGTATCGAGTCGATCCGCCGCCGCGGCCACCAGCAGATTGGTCAACCCCGGCGCAACCCCGGCAGTGATCACAGCCGACCGTCGCTTTTCCAGAAATCGCCTCGCGAACCGTATCTG
>JANDJJ010000058.1 GCA_024330945.1 Nitrospira sp.
CGCACCGGCGCGCCTCGACTTGTTGTTCCAATTTGGACAAGACAACGGCGTTGTTTATGGTAGCCTGTGTATGGGATAATTTTCCCAAAATATTTCTTCAAGAATGCTAGCAAACCGTGTGCCGATCTGAGGGGCCACGCATGAGATGTCGATCCTTGCGTTTCTTCTTCTTAATGCGCTCGCACGATGCCGCTAAAGCCGATTTTTGCTGTTATCCTTCTTCAACAGAGTGTAGGCGGGTTCCTTCATTTTTACAGAATGGGTCACTCCTCCCACATGACGATTCCTAAAAGGATGGCCTTGAATCGATAAAGACAAAACGGGCGCAAACTTTGCTCCGTCAATGAAGCAAGAGCTGGAAGGCGTCCAGGGGAGCGGACATGTCGCTATCTTTTAACGATCAAGTAAAATAACTAAGAGAGGTTTATGATTCATGCCGGCCACCTCCCCCCATCACATTCAGCTTCACCATCACAGGCGGCCTCAGATGGTCGGACGTCCGGGACAGATAGGCTGACTCGATCGACTCCTCCTCTGTCGGCGGCAGACGAACAAACGGCTTCGCGAAAGGTATTGCTCGTCCGGCTGTTTCTTACGGCGCTAGCGGGTTTCGTAGGATGGATGGCTTATACGGTTGCGACCGGGCGGTATTACACACCGCGATCGACCCTTGGCTTCTATCTCGGTGTTTCGGGTTCCTTGATCATGGTGGCCATGCTGACATATCCACTGCGCAAACGAGCCCGTTTTATGCAGCAGTGGGGACCGCTACGACATTGGTTTCGCTGGCACATGATTATGGGAATTGTGGGGCCGACCTTGGTGCTGTTTCATTCTACGTTTCACCTCCGATCCCTGAACGCGACGGTCGCGCTCACCAGCATGTTGATCGTCGTCACCAGCGGCATCATCGGGCGTTTCATCTATACGCAAATTCACTATGGGCTGTACGGCCATCGCGCGACGCTGGAAAAACTCCGCCGGTCGCTTGCAGACGAATCCGGGCATATCAAATCCCTCTACGATCATGTTCCACGCATAAAGGAATGGGTGGAGTCGTTCGAGCAGGAAGCCGATCGTTTCTATCAAACACCCCTCCGTTGGTGGCATTTGCCACGCCTGGCTTTCAAACGACGGCTCTGCGCCTCTCGCTGCGCTCGGGAGTTGCGCGCGTCGACGACTTTGCATCACAGCCATGAATTTCCCGGCGAACCTTCGGAAGCCATCGCGATGGTTGATCGCTATCTTCGCCAAGCACAACGAGTCGCCGACTTTACGGCGTACGAGCGACTGTTCGCCCTCTGGCACATTCTCCACATTCCGCTGATTTTTCTCCTGGCGACCAGCGCCATCTTTCATGTCATCGCGGTGTACATGTATTGATGTTGTTCGGGGCCATCCCGTGATCACCGTTGCTCGGCATGCCCTGTTCGCTCTTTGCCTCGTCGGTGTGGGAGGAGGGGCCGCGTGGGCAGACAGTCTTGAGACCGCCTTGATGCCGGGACCGGTCATTGAAGGACACGCCAAGTGGGAAGAGACCTGCACCGCCTGCCACAAACGGTTCGACAAGGCCGCGCAAACGACCCTATGCCTCGACTGTCACAAAGCCATTCGCGATGACCTCCAGCGGAAACGGCGGTTTCACGGCCGTCTTCAGCCCCCCCGGGCCTGCCGCGACTGCCATACAGAGCACCAGGGGAGGACGGCAACCATTGCCCCCCTCAACGACCAGACCTTCGACCATGCACAAACCGATTTCGCTCTGCGCGGCGCCCACGCCGACCCCCGAAAGGTCGAATGCAAGGCCTGCCACCAACCACGCACAAAGTTCCGGGAGACTCCATCAACTTGCCATGACTGTCATAAGAAGGATGATCGCCATCGCGGCCGCGCCGGCACGGCTTGTGCCAACTGCCACACCGAGCAAACCTGGAACGACATTCGCTTCGACCATGGCACAACCCACTACCCCCTGACCGGTAAACACCGAGACGTCGCCTGCCGGGCCTGCCATGCCAATGATCGCTTCCAAGGGGTCCCGACGGATTGTTACGGCTGTCACAAAAAAGACGATCCACACCGCGGCCAAGAAGGCCCCCGCTGCGCGGATTGCCACGACACCCCTTCATGGAAACACGCACGTTTTGATCACAATACGTCGCGGTTTCCGCTCCTGGGCAAACATGCCAAGGTTGACTGCAAATCCTGCCACGCCACCCCCACCTTCAAGAACGCGCCCATGAACTGCCTCGGCTGTCATAAGAAAGACGACGCTCACAAAGGATCGTACGGGGAGCGATGCGAGACTTGTCACGGAGCAACCGGGTGGAAGACCATCATCTTTGATCACGAACTGGCCACGAAATATCCACTGCGAGGGAAGCATCTCTCGGCCCCCTGCGCATCTTGCCACAAGGGGAACCTGTACACCGACGCGACCCCCACCGACTGTTACGCCTGCCACCGGACGGACGACCGTCATAAAGGACGATTCAACAGCCGGTGCGAACGTTGTCACACCGAACGTGATTGGAAAACCCTACTTTTCGACCATGACCGCGATACGGCCTATTCCCTCAAGGATTCGCATCGACGGGTAAAATGCGGGCAGTGTCACACCGGCGTGCTCTATCAAGACACCACACCGACCACCTGCCATGGGTGTCATGCAAAAGACGATAACCACGAAGGCCGCTTCAGCGACGCCTGTGAACGCTGCCACGCCGTGCGAAACTGGAAAACCCTCCACTTCGACCATGACCGCCACACCGCCTATCCATTACTGGGAAAACATCGAACTGCCACGTGCCGCAGTTGTCACCGAGGCATCCTCTACAAGGACAAAACCCCTCTCGACTGCTATGCTTGCCACAAGAGCGATGACATCCATCGAAGAACATTGGGCAGTCGATGCGAACAGTGTCACAACTCGCGTGATTGGAAACTGTGGGATTTCAACCACGATACGCGCACCGCTTTCAAACTGGACGGCGCGCACAAGCGGCTGGGCTGTCGCGACTGCCATACGGCCACGATGGACGAGCGGGTGGTGGCCTCCCCGACCTGCGTGGCATGCCACAAAAAAGACGATGCCCATGAGAACCGGTTCGGCCCCCACTGCGATCGGTGTCACGACACCTCGACCTGGCACTCGCTCAATCCTGGAAGCAGCGGTGTGCCGGGCGTCAGACGCTGAGGAGGTGCTCCGTCCTGATCAGTGGCTTTTCCCTGCGCGATACCTTACCAAGTGAGATGTTGCTATATGGCTAGCCGCCGTCTGGCTTCCGCCAATCGCGTTCTTGGCAGTCTGCTGGTTCTGTTTGTCCTTTTTCATCTCTGGTTCAAGCGAACCGATCTCAACCTCGTCCAATCGGACCACTCGGAACCGGTCGGATCTTCTTCTTCCCATCCAGATCACTCAGGAGCGACGTCGCCTCCACCGACCAACATCACGGATCCCCTCACAGATGCACAAAGCCCCGAATTTCGCATCATCGAACTCGGGGCTGCTCCTTCGACCGAGCTCAGGGCCACCCATCAGGATCTCCAGCAAGGAGACCTCACCAAGGTTGAACACCAATTGCGTAACCTTTCATCCCCGCCGCCGGCCGCGAACAGGGCGCGACAGTTCGCGGCCGCCCTGTGGAACAATTTGGGCGTCCGACTTGGGCGATCAGCCGGCATCGCGGCATCGGTTCGCGCCTTCCGGCAAGCCGCTCTGCTCGATCCGGCGAATCCCGTCATCCTGCTGAATCTGACCGACGCCTATTGGGAGTCACATGACAAGGCCCTGACGCCGGCATTCCTGCGTTCGGTAATCCGAGTCGCCCCCCGCGACCCGTTTCCCCGCCTTGTGCTGGCCGATTTGCTGATCGAGCAAGGCAGGATGAAAGAAGCGCATCAACAGCTCGAAGCGGCTCGCCGCAATGGACCAATCTCGCCTACGCTTGTGACCTATTTCGAGCACATATCCGGGAAGCTTCACCGCATCGCCTCATCCAGGCCCCCGGATGCTACACCTGCTCCCCCGTCGATTTCCGCACTTGCACCGCCTCTTCCGCTTGCATCCCAGCCGCCGGCTCCGCTTCCAGCCGGCTCCCGCTTCCGTGAGGAAACGCTCGATAAGCATTTTCCTTCTTCTCAGGAACGGTTCGCGATCAGCTTTCAGGGCAAACCGGATCAGGATGTGGCCATGCGGGTTCGAGCCATCCTCAACTACGCCTATGAGGAAATAACCAGCAAGTTGGGCTACGCTTCGAGCGCCCCCATCCAGGTGATCATCCACACCGAAGCCAAATTCCCCTTCCGGGCAGGGAGCCCGGCTGAAGCTGATGCGCTCTACGACCACAGCGCCGCTTCTCTTCATCTGCCCCTTGATGGAGCGATGGAGGACCTGGCGATTCTCAGCCGCATCCTGCGACATCAACTCGTCCATGCCCTGCTCCAAAGCACAATGGGCATTTACATGGAACGAGTTCCGACCTGGCTGGTGGAAGGGCTGGCCATTCAACTGGCGGAGGATCTCTGGCCGGCTCTTGAGGAGGTGAACCGACAGCCCCTTTCTCCAATCCCACTCTCCTCCCTGGAGCGGTCGTGGAATGGAATACCGGCCGACTTGCTGGGTCCGGCCTATGGAAAATCAGTGAGTACGGTAGAAGGCCTTCTCACTCGACATGGCATGAACGGCGTCCGCCGAATCCTGGAGCTCATCCGAGCCGGCCGTTCGTTCGACGAAGCAATGAAAGAGTCGGGGGCATCGGCTTAGCCCCTCTTTTCACCACCATCCGACCACGGGCAAGCCGCCCGGTTTTCCTACTCCCATCAGTTCGCTACCCATTGCGTCTCACCACCAACACCCCATCTCGAATTGTGATCAACACCGCCGTCACGCTCGGATCATGGGCCACGGTGCGGTTGAGTTCCTGAATGGCCGCAGTCCGCTCATCCGGCGGCGGCTGTTTGAGCACCTCGCCGCTCCACAGCACGTTATCGATCAGGATCACCCCGGAAGGCGCAAGCAGATCAAGAGCGCACCGATAGTAGTTGAGATAGTTGACCTTGTCGGCGTCGATAAAAATCACCTCAAACGGGCCGCTCAGGGTTCGCATGGTCTCCAAAGCCGGCCCTATCCGAATCTCGATTTTTTTGCCGACCGGCGATCGAGCAAAATAGCGGCGAGCGACAGCCGCCACCTCCTCATCGATCTCACAGGTGATGACCGTGCCATCTTCCGGCAAAGCCTCGGCGAAACAGAGGGCGCTGTAGCCCGTGTACGTGCCGATCTCCAACACACGTCGAGCCCCTACCAATCGAGTCATCAGTTGAAGAAACGCCCCCTCCAGAGGGCCGACCACCATGACGGCATCCTCTCTTGTCCGTTCCGTTTCCTCGCGCAATGCTCGGCAAAGAGGTGATTCCGGTTGTGAATGGGCCTGGGCATAGGCCTCGATGTCTGGAGCAAGCAATGGTTTCATCCGTTCCTCGACAGTTTGAAAAAGATCGTACCGGTTCCGTACACTGGAAGCAGCATCTTACTTCATTCCGCTCTGTTCCCCAAAGGGAATGGATGTGCACAGGAGGCCGACCGTGAAAACATTGGCGACCTTGGAACCGTTGACAACGAAATTACTTGAAATCCAGCGTATCAACAGTGCTGCGTCCGTGCTCTCGTGGGATCAAGAAACCTACATGCCGGCCGGCGGAGGACAGGCGCGGGCTGAGCAGATCGCGGTGCTTCAGGGCTTGGCCCACCACAAGCTGGTGTCTCCGGACATCGAACGGCTGTTGTCACAATGGATCGATCCCTCGACAGGCCAGGCTCTCGACCAGCCCGGTGAGTCGTGGGATGAACCGTCCCGCTCTCTGTTGCGAGAAGTCTGGCGAGACTTTAGCCGAGCCAAGAAATTGCCTCATGACTTTGTCGTGACCTTGGCCCGCGAATGTTCGCTGGCCCAACAGGTCTGGGCCCAGGCGAGGGCACAAAACAAATTCTCGATGTTTCTTCCGAATCTTCGGACCATCCTCTCGCTGAAACGGGAAGAGGCGGGGTATCTGGGCTACAAAGATTCCCCCTATGACGCCCTCCTGGAGCTCTACGAACCGGGCTCGACCGTTGCCACGCTTGAGCCGCTGTTTACCACAGTGAAGGAACGGTTGGTTCCTCTGTTGAAACGGATCGTGCACAGCCCGGTTCGCATCGACGATAGTTTCCTGCGGCACTCCTACGACCAGACGCGACAGCTTGAGTTCGGCAAATTGGTTCTCACGGCCATGGGCTTTGATTTCGAGCGGGGACGACTCGATCTGTCGGCCCACCCCTTTACCACCTCGTTTCACCCTACCGATGTCCGGCTCACAACCCGCGTCCATGAACGGGACCTCCCCTCTTGTTTGTTTAGCTGTATCCATGAAGGAGGCCATGGGCTCTATGACCAGGGATTGGATCCGCGCTATTACGGTACGCCGCTGGGCGATTCGGTCTCGCTCGGCATTCATGAAAGCCAATCACGCCTCTGGGAAAATTGCGTCGGCCGGTCGCGACCGTTTTGGCGGTTCTTTTATCCGATTTTGCAACAGACATTCCCCGACCAACTCAAAGATGTGGAACCCGATCGTTTCTACGCCGCGATCAATCGCGTGCGCCCATCCTTCATCCGAGTCGAAGCGGATGAATTGACCTACAACCTCCACATCATGGTGCGCTTCGAGATCGAGCGCGATCTTCTTGAAGGCAAGACGCACCCCGAAGATCTGCCGAGCATTTGGAATCAGAAGATGCAGGAGTATCTCGGCATCGTCCCCTCGACCGACGCGGAGGGAGTTTTGCAGGACATTCATTGGTCATTGGGTTCCTTCGGCTATTTCCCGACCTATACGTTGGGCAACCTTTACGCCGTCCAATTTTACGAGCAGGCCAAGCTCGAAATTCCGCATCTGGAGGATGACCTCGCACAGGGGCAGTTACTCCCCCTCCGCCGCTGGCTGGAACAAAAAATTCACCGCTGGGGCCGGATGTTCACGCCGGATCACCTGGCGCGCCGCGTCACCGGCTCTTCCCTCAGCCCGGAACCGTTTTTATCGTATGTAGAAAAGAAGTACGGTGAGCTCTACCAACTCTGAATGACGGCGGACGTCTTGCCATCGTACCCCATCGCGGCATTGAGCCTGGCCGCCAGGGGGGACGGAAGGGTGAACTCTGCTTGGACCTCAATCCGCTCGGGTACCAGCAGCGTGGTATGAAACACAATGTCGCGAATCGGAATCTTAAATTCCGGCCGCTGCGGAGTACTCAATTCTACAGCCTCGACCGACGCGGTGATCGCGCCGGTCTCCTGCGGCCCGTAGGTCGCGACAACGGCGTCAATGATCGCCTTGATCCGCTCATTGACCTCCACACCATTGATCGCCTGCTGTAAGAGCGGGATCACCTCTTCTTTGGCTTGATCGGACAGGGTGAAATTCTCTACCCGTCCCTTCCGTCTGAGCGAAAGCAGATCGTTGTCCAAATCTTTGCTGAACGCGCCGTAGGCGAACCGGAAAAATTCAAAGTGGAATCCCTTGAGCCCCTTGCCGAACGTCTGCAGTTCGCAGAGAAAACATAATTGTTGCAACTTGACATCGCCCAGCAGACCGAACGGCTCGGCCACGTGCAAGACATATAAAAGGAGCGCGCGATCGATGCTGATTTGGCTCGGCGTCCGCATAAGATCCCCTCTCGCCCGGCCGAATATAGCCCCGCAGCGGCGGATCGTCAAACCGGCCGTTCGTGGGGTCATCTCCTCCGCTTGATGCTCTTGACCCCATATCTGTTTTCGTCTTTAATGGCCCCCGGCGTGGTTGACGACAAGAGGCCGGCGTATGTCCAAACATCAAAAAGAAATGGCGCTGCTGAAAGAGCACTTGGGGAAACACCAGCTTAAGTACACCCGCCAGCGGGAGCTGATCCTGGATGCATTCCTTAAACAGGAACACATCACGGCGGAAGAACTGTACCACCAGCTCTCACGCAAGGATCCTCACTTGGGTCTGGCGACCATTTACCGGACGCTCAATCTCTTCTGCGAGGCCGGCCTCGCGCAGGCTCGACACTTCGGCACGCAAACCCAGTATGACAATGTCTCCCACAAGGGCCATCACGATCATTTGATCTGCACGGAATGCGGGAAGATCGTGGAGTTTGAAAACTGCGATATCGAACGACTTCAGGAAGAAGTGGCGACCCGAAACGGCTTTATCATTAAAACTCACCGCCTCGAACTCTACGGCCTTTGCTCCCGCTGCCAGCATTGACCCCTTCTCGCTCGATCTGTTACGCTAAGCAAGTTAATTGAAATAGGTTATCAATTTCAACGGTATCGAAAAGAGGTTCGCCCCATGTGGTATTGCTCCAAATGTTCGGCCGCGCGCCGACGACCGCCTCGTCGCTTCTGGGTGGTCTGGTTTTTCCTGGCTCTTGGATGCCTGACAGGGGTGGTTCTTCCTCCCTCCGCAGCGGCGGCGGAAAAATTGACCGTCTATTCGGGGCGAGCCGAGCGACTGATCAAACCCGTGTTGGACGCCTTCACTGCGAAGACCGGCGTTCCTATCGATCTGCTTTCCTCCGGAACCACCGAGCTGCTCAATCGTCTCAAAGCCGAAGGAGACCGCAGTCCGGCGGACCTCTTGATCACCAATGACGCCGGCAGCCTTGAACTGGCCCGCACGGCCGGTCTCCTGCGCCCGATCGACGTCGAGGAAGTCAACCGCGTCATTCCATCCCAATTCCGGGCGCCCGACAACAGTTGGATCGGATTGTCGGGGCGGTTCTGGATCATCGTGTGCAACACGACGATGGTGCAGCCCGGCCAGGTCACGTCGCTGTTCAATCTGGCCGATCCTCGATGGAAAGGCAAGATCGCCATCCCCAATGCGGGAAGCGAATACTTGCAGGCCGGCGTGTCGGTCTTGCGGGCCGTCGTCGGGGATGAGCGCACGAAGCAATTCCTCGTCGGACTGCGTAACAATGCCGGCACACAGGTGTATCAGAAAAGCTCCCAAATCGTGGAGGCGGTCGCGAAGGGACAGGTTGCGATGGGCATCGTGAATCACTATTATGTGCACCGACATATGGCCGCGCATCCGTCGGCTCCGTTGGCCGTCGTGATGCCGGACCAACAGGAAGGCGGACTGGGCGCCGTCATGAACGTCGCGGGCGTCGGCATCCTCAAGCACACGCCCCGTTTCGAGCAGGTAACGCAGTTGATCAAATTTTTGGTCGGTGAAACGGGGCAGAAGATGTTCGCCGACCTTGACAAAGAATACCCGCTTCATCCCGATGTCAAAGCAGACCCCTCTCTGGTCGATCGCAACAGTTTTCGTCCCGCTGCGGTCCCCCTCGCGAAACTCGCCGAGTTGCGTGAACCGACGTTGCAGCTCATCGAACAAGTCGGTCTCCGGTAACGCGCGGGTCGGGCAGTGACCGCTGCACAAAGCCATGCCGCGTTTCCTCTCCAGGCGATCGCACTGGCTGGGGCCGCCCTCGTTCTCGCGCCGCTTATCTACGTGGCCGCGTCGGCCCTCTCCGCCGATCTTGCCGTGTGGCGACGCCTCTGGGACACGCGGATCCCCGAATTGCTGACCAACACGATTTCTTTGGCCGGCACGGTGGCGGCGCTGACGCTGGTCATGGGAGTCTCAACCGCCTGGATCATCACGCGGTTCGATTTTCCCGGGCGGCGGTTGTGGGAGACCGCGCTCGTGCTGCCTCTCGCGATGCCCACCTACGTCTTGGCCTACGTGTACAATTACCTCTTGGGTTTCGGCGGGCCCGTGGAACAACTTTGGCAAACCGTTGCCGGTCCTCAGGCACGAATCTTCTCGCCTCAAAGTTTCTGGGGGGCGACCCTGGTTATGACCCTGGACACCTTTCCCTTTGTTTATTTACTCACTCGCAGCGCCCTTCTCAATATGAACGTGTCGTTCGAGGAAGTAGCCCGCACCTGCGGAATGTCCAGACCACGCACATTGTTCTTCGTCACCCTGCCGCTGATACGTCCCTCGATCGTGGCCGGCGTGGCCCTGGTGATCTTGTACGTGATCTCGGATTTCGGCGCCGTCTCGCTCTTGCGGTACCAGACGCTGACCTATGCCGTGTTTCAGCAGATGACTGGACGGTCCGACAATACCGCCGCCAGCATTCTGAGCATTCTTCTGGTGGCGCTCGCGTTGGTCTTCTTGCTGACCGAACGGTGGTTCCGACACCGAAGCCGGTTTTATCAAACGGCGGGACGCTATCGCACGCCTAACCGGATGCCTTGCGCTTGGCCCAGGGTTCTTGTCCTCACGACCTACCTCGCCGCCATCGTCGGGGCCTCTTTCGCCGTCCCGGCTTCTCTCCTCGTTCAGTGGAGCCTGTCTCCCGAAGCCTTGGTGACCCTGGACGGCCGCTTCTTTGGCTTTATCTGGAACAGCGCGTTTTTATCGGGGCTCGCCGCGACGGCCGGAGTCTTGATGGGTCTTCCACTGGCTTATCTGGCAAGCCGACAGCCGAGCTGGCTTTCGCTTGGCTGCCTTCAGGCCGCCTATGCCGGCTACGTCCTGCCGGGACCCGTCGCCGCTCTTGCCGTCTTGGTCCTGTTTCTTCATACGGTGCCGTTTCTTTACGGGACGATCGTCGTCCTCGTCGCGGCCTATGTCCTGCACTTTCTCCCGGCAGGACTTCAATCGCTGGAACCGTCGCTCCAGCAAATCACGCCCAATCTTGAAGAGGCGGCGCGCACACTCGGGCTCGGCGTTCAGGAAGCCTGGCGCCGCGTGACGCTTCCGCTCATGCGGAACGGATTCCTCGTGGCGTGGGTGTTGATGTTTCTGCAAGCGATCAAGGAACTGCCGGCCACGCTGTTGTTGCGACCGGTCGGGTTCGACACCCTCGCCGTCCGCGTGTGGCTGGAGGCCAGCGAAGAATATTATCAACTCGCGGCTCCATCCGCGCTCCTCATTGTCGTCGTGGGCTTACCGGCGCTCGCGCTGCTGCTTTCGCGCGATTGGCGGGCGGCGGAGTTTTAGAGTTTTGATGATGGCAGCCCCTGTGGATCCGTCTTACGCCGGCATCGACCGCAACGAGAATCAAGCCGACCTGCGGAGATCTGCTTGCCCCGTCTTGGAACTGCGATCCGTTTCCTGCGCCTATGATCCGACCCATCCGGCCGTTCGCGACGTTTCCTTCTCCGTCCGCGAGCGTGAGCTGCTCTGCCTGCTCGGACCGTCGGGATGCGGCAAGACGACGATTCTGCGCGCCATCGCGGGATTTGAGCCGGTCCGATCCGGAGAAATTTTTCTCTCCGGGCGGCTCGTCTCATCCGCTTCCCACACGGTTCCGACGGAGGAACGCCGCGTGGGCATGGTCTTTCAGGAGTACGCGCTCTTTCCCCACCTGCGCGTCACAGACAACATCGCCTTTGGTTTGAGAGACCTGACGCGGCCCGAGCGCGCAGAGCGGGTTCACGAGATGCTGCGGCTCATCGGCCTGGAAGCCTTCGGCCATCGTTACCCTCACGAGCTGTCCGGCGGGCAACGGCAGCGTGTCGCGCTGGCGCGGGCGCTGGCGCGACATCCGGTCGTTCTGTTATTGGATGAACCGTTCAGTAATCTCGACCCCGACATGGCCGATCGCATGCGACAAGACCTGAGCGACCTCTTGCGCCGGATGAACACGACGACCGTGTTGGTGACGCACGATCACGACGAAGCGTTCGCCATGGCCGATCGCATTGCCGTCCTGAACGAGGGACGGCTGGAGCAAATCGATTCACCGGAGCAGATTTATCACGTGCCGGCCACACCCTTCGTCGCCGACTTTGTCGGGCAAGCCGACTTCATCCCGGGATTGGTTCAAGACGGCAAGGTCCTGACCGAACTGGGCGACTTCCCCAATACGCTGGGCGCCGCCGATGGAACGCCGCTTGTCGTGATGATCCGCCCGGACGATATCCATTTGATTCCCAATCAAGCCGCCGGAGCGCGAATCGTAAGCCGGCAATTCCGAGGATCGGAAAACCTCTACGCGGTTCGCCTTGGCTCCGGACAGATCGTGCACAGCAGCGAAAGCTCGACCACCATCTACCGGGAAGGCACGGCTGTTGACGTCGGGGTATCGGCGACTCATACGGTGCTGTTTCCTGTTTCTCCTTGTTCACCTTCGTCCGATCACGCCGCGGCAATTTCGGCCCACCCCGCCCAAGCGGAGTGAATTTTTCCATTGACAGAGTCGGATGCCGGGTGGTATTGAGAAGCATTATCAATAACGCATCGAGCACGACGACTCAACCGCAGGATTCAGCATGGAAGCCTTAAAAGACATCATCGACTACGGCATCATCGGTCTGTTGCTGGCGCTCAGCGTGTGGGCCGTGGCCGTAGCCATTGAACGCTGGCAGTTTTACCGACGGATCGATCCTGCTTCGTATCCGAATCAACAGTTGTTCGAGATCGCATTGACCAAACGGTTGGTGATCATCGGCACCGTGGCCGCCAACGCGCCCTACATCGGCCTGTTGGGGACGGTCTTGGGCATCATGTTGACGTTTCATACCATGGGAACTTCCAAGACGATCGCCGTCAGCTCCATTATGGTGGGATTAAGTTTGGCCCTCAAAGCGACGGCGGTCGGACTCTTGGTGGCGATCCCCTGCGTCGTTTTGAACAATGCCCTTCGCCGCCGCGTCGCCGAACTGGTGACCGAATACAAAATCCATCATCCCCATGAATCATGAACTGAATCAAATCAACGTCATTCCCTTGGTCGACGTGATGCTGGTGTTGCTGGTCATCGTGTTGACGACGGCGACCTTTATCACCACAGGCCAAATTCCAGTCGACTTGGCCAAGGCATCCGAAGCCAGTGATCGCAAGGACGTCCCGATCGTCATTACCCTGACGGCGGATGGGCGGCTTTATCTCAATGATTCGGCCGTCCCCGAAAGCGGGCTCCGCGCCGTGCTCGCCACGCAGTCACGGGAATCAATGGTGGTCGTCCGCGCCGACAAAGTGACGATGCTGGAGCGATTCGTTCAGGTTGTGGACGAAGTGCGCGGCCTGGGGTTTTCTCAAGTGAGTTTGGAAGTGGTGCGGTCATGACACCTGTTGTCTCTTCTTCGCAAAATGATCCCCACTTGCCTTATCGGAGTTGGGTGTATTCCATCCTGCTTCATGGCATCCTCGCCGCCAGTGTAACAAGCGCGATCGCTAGCCTGTCTCCCACTCTCGAACAGGAACCGTTCCAGTGGAATGTTTCTCTCGCAGAATCGATGAGCGCTCAAGCAATAGACGCACTTTCGGAAATCGCTCCTCCATTAACGCAGCCTCCCCCAGTCCCTCAGCCGGTTCACCCTACAGCCCCCCAGCTGCACACCATTCAACCGGATCATCCTGAAGTTCCTTCCATCAATCAGCTGACTCAACCGACTCCTCCCCCTGAAGTTCCTTCCATCAATCAAACGGCATCTACGTTGTTCTCCCAGCCTGTTGTCTCTCCGCCGTTCGAATCCCTCGAACCGTCCGAGCCAACACCGACACAAGAGGTCCTTCCTCAACAAGTTCTTCCAGTTCAAGAAGAACCACCTCAAACCGCGTTACCGACAACGGCGGAGCCTACCCCACAGCCCATCACAGACCCTCAACCGGCTGCAGCTCCACTTCCTCAGGAGGCCACTTCAGCCGAAGTGCTCACCGCTGCTCTCCCTTCATCATCTGCGATTTCCGCTCCCCCAACGGCAACGTCCAAACCCGACTATGGGTGGCTCATGAAGGTCCTGCTGGAGCGGATCAACGAACTGAAGAGCTACCCCCATTTGGCTCGCATCAACCATTGGGAAGGCAAGGTCGTGCTCCGGGCCGTGATCAGAGCCGACGGACAGGTCATCA
>JANDJJ010000059.1 GCA_024330945.1 Nitrospira sp.
GGCGCCTGAAACCGCTCGATCGCCCAATCTTTTGCGGCAATGACCTCCTCGAAGAGCCGATCGAAGTTGGTGGTGATGAGTCGGGTGCGGCCGTCGCGGGTCTTGCCCAGGATCAGCAAGGCTTCATGGGTGGCCGTCGTGTTGGGTGCGCCGAGGTTCGGCGTCAGAATGCTTGCCAACTCCCGGCGAACGGCTTCACGCCCGCCGACGATGTCGCCTTCCAGTAAGCCGATGGCCGTGTCGAATTGGCCGGCCTTGATGGCCGCCTGCTGCACCGCGTTTGGCGTGACGGACAGCCTGCGATAGAGCTCGTTGACCAGTCCGCTGAACCCCGGCAGCCCCGCGGGGTAGGAGACGCCTGCGCCGCAAAAGAACACCACGCGCCCATCCTCGTGGGCTCGCAGCAGCCGCTCGGGAATGTCGGGTCCGTTGTGGACGAACTGCATGGCACGATCCTACCCCTGTTGCGACCCCCTGTCATCAGCCACACAGGCCGCTCCCACCAAACGCAAGGTATCGGTCAAAAGCAAGTTGCGCAAGACATGAAGCGCCTTGGCGGCAACACAGACCGACCATAGGATTTTCTTGATGAGCAGCCGGCACCAGGATCATTGCCGGACGAGGCGCCGAGACACAACGAACGTACAGGCCCAGCGAAGTTCCACAAATAAAAAAGGGGAGCCCGAAGGCTCCCCCTTTCACTCACCGCTCACGTCGGCCGTTTAGAAGCGGCTACGCCGCTCGCCGCCGCCGAATCGCTTTCCGCCGGAACGCGGTTCCTGCGGTTTCGCTTCGTTGACGGTCAGGGTGCGTCCGTCCATCTGAGAGCCGTTCAGCGCGCTAATCGCCGCCTCGGCCTCCTCTCGCGTGGACATTTCCACGAAGCCGAAGCCTCGCGACTGCCCGGTGAACTTATCCGCGATGACGCGGGCGGATTCGACCGTCCCGTGCGTCGCAAACAAGGTGGTGAGTTGTGAATCGGTCGCCGAATACGGCAACCCGCCGACGTAAATTTTTGAACCCATCTGGGTCCCTCCTCGTAAAATGAGATGACATTGCTTGTGACGCGAGAACTTGCACGAGAGGAAAGCAGGAACCACAGACGCGAGTGTTGAAGCGGCTAGGATCACCCTTCCGGTCGGACTCTCGGTACCAACAACATCGATAATGGGCCTTCGCAGATACCATCTTCCTTCAGGCCCGACTCAGGAAGACTGTTGTACCATAGCAGAATGCACGGCGAATAGCTACTCCGATAGGCTGCGCCGCGCCTCTCAATCGCCTGTGACACGACGGCGCGCGGTCCAGCGTGTCGCACCGCACAAGACCGACCGAGGATACACCGATCAGGAGAGCGGCTCTTGCGGCCCCCATCGCAATCCGGCCAGATCGGGATCTTCTCCGTCGCGCGGCGCAGGCCTCGCGTTTTTCTCCGCCTTGCGAAGGGCGCGCCTTGCCTCTTTCTCCTTGCGGATGTTCTGCAAGGCTTTTTCACGGTCCCGCTTCGCCGACGTGGTTTTTCCTCCGCGTCCGATACGTCCCTCCTGGCATTTTCTGCCGATCGGTCATCAGGTGACAGTCATCATCGTTTACTTGATCGCCCCTCGGCGTCCGCCCCCACGGACACCGATCTGCCGTACGTTTTCCAACTCCGCATCGTTCATGCGGGAACGGGATCCTTGCCCCAACCCCCGACTGGCCATGGAAGACACCGCTTGCCGGATCGATTCAATGGAAGCCGGCTCCTTTCCTTCATCAGGCGCGGACAGCCCCAACAGTTCCCACCGAATGTTCGGTTTTCGCGCGAGGGGCCGCCTGCGCTTCTTCCCCCCCATCCCCTTGCTCGATGTCGTTTTGTTCATCGCCAGGTCTCCTCCATTGACTCACACAGCCAGAGATCCGCACCACCACACCTCAGCCGCAGGAATCGTGACACCCCGAGAGGACGGTAAAGGCAGAGCTTTCACCGAAAACAAATCGCCCCTTCCCGAAGCATCAACACCTGCACACGCTGGAGAGACGAAACAGATTCGCGCGAGAACCGCCAACAGGAAGGAAAGCGCGAGACGAGTCGTTCGTAAGCGTAGATTACTTTACCATGCGCCACGGTCAGAGTCCAATCCCGAACCCATAGGCCGTGCTCTTAGGATGCGAGCTCATCCGTCGACGCGGATGAAGAGAACCTTCGCCTGATAAGCCGCCGGTACGCGCGAAATGCGGTTGGTGGAGGCGCCGGGAGTTGAACCCGGGTCCGAAGATCGTCAGTGCACTGGCTCTACATGTGTAGCCGATTGTTTTGGATTCGCCACCGCCCACGCCCACCGGCAGGCTTAGAACGGCCGCTAGCCCAGTATTGTCTCGTCCTTGGCCGCTGAGCACCGGCCTTGGACCAGCCCGCTGCATCACGCCGTTCCACCCCCGCGGGCCTCAGATGGAACGACGTCACGGCTTGATTAAGCCGCGAGTGCCAGTTCTTGATTGGCAGTTGCTTGTTCCCCGGAGGTTTTACGAGTCCCCGAGAGCTCGACATGCACCAGTGACCTCAGTATCCCCGTCGAAACCGGTCGCCCCCTTCATCATGAGCCTGAAGCCTTCGACCGTCGTATCTCAAGGCCACCTGCTTGAGGGTACAGACGTTCTTTGTTCTGTATTAATAAATAACCATCCCGCATCAGTCAAGCCTACGCCACTCCGGGCACATCGGGCCTGGCCTGTCAGGCGCTCTTGAAGCGGGTCACCTTGGCGAACAGAATCGCGGCGAGCGGGAAGGCCAACCCCAGGAGCAGTTGCGCGATCAAGAGATGGCCGAGCTGGCTATAGTCGGCTGGAACTTGAACCGCTCCGGTCGCCACATCTCTCACTTCTCGAGTCACGACGAAGACCTCGTTGAGATACTTGGTGCCGAGCTGACTCAATGAGAGGGCCAGATTGGTGAACGAGGCCATGACCGCGAAAAACGTCGCCTTCAGGTTGGCCGGCGCCGAGTTGGCGATCCACGTCAACATGGGGATCATTGAGATTTGACCCAAGGGCGACTCCAGCGCCGTATCGATGATCGCGATGAATCGCGCGTCGACAATCCCGCCGGTGAGACGTGCCGTCCATTCGTGTAACCCGTAGTACATGCTGACGATGGGGAGGCTCAAGACCGACCCCACGATCGTCAAAAACCCGACGACGTAGGCGATCGACCGTTCGGCCATGAAGCGCCGAAACACGAACATGCCGGCGAGCGCCAACGTGTTGCCGATCAACGACAGGACGGAAAGAAACTGTTGGTCGAAGCGCAAATGATCGATCATCCACCAGGTGGTGCCAGGGCCGGTGCCGGGAATGGCGCGGAATACAAACACCACCACCGCTGTGCCAACCAACGTCCGCCTCTTCTCCGGCTCCAATTCCTTGACCAGCCTGCCCATGAGAAATAGCACAATCCCCATGGAACCGGAAAAGACGATCTCTTCGCGATAGGGAACGCCGCTCATGCCGACCGTCACGGTGAACAGGACGAACAAGAGGCCCCCCGCCAAGATCCACCAGTTGGGCTTGGTCGCTTCCTCCGTCCGCTCCCTCACCTCGATCATCCACGCCGCCTGTTCGGCGGTGAAGCCTTGTCGGATCAGTTGCTCACGGTGGCGCCGTCGGATCACCCCCGCCGCCGCCAAGCCCAAGACCGAAATGAACGGAATGACCAGCGCCGACAGATAGACCCGCTGATAAATCTTCACAAGCTCCGCCCGCGGCAAGCCCTCCGTGCCGCTGAAGATGGAAACATTGACCAGCGCCACGATGATGCCGCCTCCCACGATCGCCACACGGCCGAGCGTCTGCATCGTGGTGTGCATGAGTTTGCTCTCTTCCTGGGAGAACGGCAGGCCCCGCTCGTTCACGCGGGGGACGGCCTCTACCGTCATGGCGTCCGCCACCGCATCCTGAATTACGTAGCCGATCGGTGCGAGCAACACGCTGATGACGAACCAGACCTCCGCCGGCAAGACGGCCGTCATCGCTTCCCGCTGGCCGATCAACGCCGCCATAATGCTCAAACTGGTCGCAAGCAGACAGGCGCCAAGACCGACCAACCAGCCCTTCCATCGCCACAGAAGATCGACCATGTGACCGATCGGCATTTTGAGCGCCCAGGGAATCCCGGCCCAAAACCCGAGCGCGGCCAGGAACGAGGCGGAGAGACCGAGATAGTCCTTGACGAAAAACGTGCCGACGATGCCGGTGAGGCCGGAAATCCCGTAGGCCAGATAGACCATCAACGGCGGGAGATACGAGAGCCGCATCTCCCGGCCGAGCGACAGGATAGTCCGATCAATCCATTGAAACAGGCTGCTGCTCACCGAACGGCATCGCTTTCTGAACAGTCCGGAAGAAGAACGGACCTCGTCGAATCACATCACGACACCGCCGCCGACTTGAATCGTCTGCCCCGTCAGCCAGCGGGCCCGCTCGCTCACCAGAAACGCCACCACATCGGCGATGTCCTGCGGCAGACCCAGTCGTTTCAATGGCGAGAGTTGAATGCCGGTTTGCCGGTACGCATCAGTCATCATGCCGGTCTCGGTAAAGCCGGGCGAGACCGTATTGACCGTGATGCCGCGCGGCGCCAGTTCGTGAGCCAGTCCCTTCGTGTATTGCTCCAACGCGGCCTTGCTCCCCAGATACGCCGTCGCTCCAGGAAAACTCATGCGGGTGGCGCAGGTCGAAATATTGATAATGCGTCCTCCGTCTTTCAGCGCCTGCGCTGCCTCTTGCATGGCAAAGTACGGTCCCTTGGCATGGAGCGCGATGAGCAGATCAAAATCCTCTTCCGTGGTCTCGGCCATAGGCTTCGGCATGAACTTCCCGGCATTGTTGACCAGAATGTCCAACCGGCCGAACTGCGCGACCGTCTCGCGCACCAGCCGCCTCGCCTCGGAGACTCGGCTCATGTCCGCTTGGAGCGCCAAGGCCTTGCCTCCATTGGCCTGAATGCCGATCACCACCTCCTGCGCCTTCTCCGAGCTTTTTGAATGATTGACGACGACAAGGGCTCCGTCTTCGGCGAGCCGCTCCGCGATCGCCCGCCCGATGCCGCTGGAAGCTCCCGTCACGATCGCCACTTTGCCGGTAAGTAACGCCATCTGCCCGTTCCTTTCTGTTAGACGCCCGCTGGATCCTTATCTCTCGAACGAGGTCGGGCCTTCCTACTTACGTCGATCCGCCGTTGTGTTCCCGTCCCGCTTCGCCCGATCAACGGCGCGCCAAAGATACCACGCCGCGACCGTGCGGTGAGGCTTCCATCTTTCGCCATGTCGCCCCACGCGCTTGGGCGCCGGCATCGTTCGGAGGCCGTAGGCGATGCGGAACCCGTTCCGCACGCCGAAGTCGGTGACCGGCAGAATATCGGGGCGGCCCAACTGAAAAATCAAGAGCATTTCGACCGTCCAGCGGCCGATTCCCCGCACCGTCGTCAGCCGCTCGACGATCGCCTCGTCGTCCATGCGCACGAGAGCCCGTTTCGTGGGCACCGTCCCGTCTAAGGTTTTCTCGGCCAGATCGCGCAACGCCGCGATTTTCGCTCTCGAAAACCCCGCATCTCTGAGCGGGGCCTCCGGCATCGACAGCACCTGCTCGGGCCGGGGAAACCCTCGCCCTCGGCAGAGCGCGATGAAGCGCCGGAGGATACTCTCCGCCGCCTGGGCATGGAGTTGCTGGTAGGCGATCGCACGGACCAATGATTCAAAGAGCGGCCGACGGGGTTGGGACGTCAGCGTGCAAGGACCGATGTCGCGGATCAACCGGCCCATCACCGGATCGACACGAGCAAGGTATTCTTCGGCCGAACGGTATTCTCCCATTGCCGTCACATCAGCAACGAGGATGGTGTTCCCCATTGTCCCGAAAAGACGAACGATGACACCGGATGTCGGCGGCGGGGAGCGACTTCTCGTTCGTGAAGCGTGCCGGACAGGAGGCTCGGATCACCGGGATACCCGATGGCGATCATGGCGACCGGCTCATACTCGGATGGAATGTTCAGGTCCTTGCGCGCCCGTTCGGCATCGAAACCCGCCATCTGATGGACGATCAGGCCCAACGCCGTCGCCTGGATCGCTAGATTCTGGACCGCCATGCCGGTGTCGTGCATCGCATGGCGATTCGGTGCGCCGGTGTTCCCGAAATAAAGACTTGCCACGGACAGAACCAGGACAGGAGCGCGAAACGCCCACGCCCGATTGCCTTCCACCAGGCAAGCAAACAGACGGTTCCATTGTGTTTCATCGGCCTTATCCGCCACAATGAACCGCCACGGCTGTTCGTTGTTCGAGGACGGGGCCCAACGGGCTGCCTCGAACAGGCTCTGTAATTTTTCTGTTTCAACCGGTCGCTCGGCGAACGCGCGCGGACTCCAGCGGCGAGCCAGCAATTCATGGATCGGATAGTCCGTCGGCGCAGGTTTTTCCATCGCAGATTCTATCCTTTTTTGATCTCCCCATCTCCGGCCTCCGCCGACTCCGGAGACCATCCCCCGCCCAACGCCTTGTACAACTGCACGATCGACGCAAGATGCAATCGCTTCGTCGCGATCAGGCCCAATTCGGCTTCAAACAGGTTGCGCCGGGCAACCAACACATCAAGATAATTGGCCAGTCCTCCCTTATAACGCAACTCCGCCAATCGCAGCGAGGATTGAAGTGCTTCCACCTGTTGCTTGTAGGCTTCATGCTGAGATCGTGCCGCACTGACCGCTGCCAGAGCATCCTCCACCTCTCGAAACGCCGTTAGCACCGCCTGTTCATACTGGGCAAGGGCTTGTCGTGCCTGGGCTTCAGCCGCCTCTTGCTGAAACCCTAAGATGGGAGCGCTCAGCAATGGACCAGCAATCCCAGCCCCAGCGACACCGAACAATGCCGGATCGCTAAACAACAGCGACAATTCGGGATGGGCTACCCCCAAGAGTCCAGTCAACGTGATCTTGGGAAACCGTTCCGCCTGGGCCACGCCGATGCGGGCAGTGGCCGCCGCCAGTTGTTGCTCGGCGGCCAACAGATCGGGGCGCCGCTGCAGCAGTTCCGACGGTAAACCGGCTGGCACCTGGGGCGGAATAAGCTGATCCCGCAACCCCTTGCCCCGCGGAATCGTCGACGGCTTGCGCCCTATCAACACGCTCAGATGGTGTTCCACTTGCGCCAGTTGTCGTTCCAAATCCGCAATGCGTGCCTCAGCATTGGCGCGCTCGGCTTCGAATTGGTCGAGATCTAATCGAGAACTCACACCCTGTCTCAGACGAGCCCGCGCAATACGAACCGACTCGTCCCATGCCTCCAAGGTCCGTTTCGCGATATCAAGCTGGGCATCTAACTGAAGCAGCGTGAAGTAAGCCTCGCCCACAGCACTGACAAGTTGAATTGCCACCGCGCGGCGAGTTTCTTCTTTGGCCAGCAGGTCAGCCCGGGCCGCATCATTGGCTTTCCGGATCCGACCCCACACATCTACCTCCCACGCCAGATTGCCCAGCAGATAATAATTGAAGGGACTGGCAAACCCTGGAAACAGAAAATCCGCCTTGCGGCCAGCCGGTAGGCTCACCGTGGCTGTTGCCCCCGGCATGAAGTCCGATCGGGCAATTAGGGCCCTTGCTCGAAACTCATCGACGGCAGCAATGGCACGCTGGAGATCCCTGTTTTCCGCTAACGCCGTCCGTATGAGAGCCTGCAACTGCTCATCCTGCAACAGATCCCACCAGGCTACATTGGCCAGGGACGGCAAATCCGCCGATCCCTGAGCCAAGCGGAACCGGTCCTCTCCTTGAAGGGAGGGCCGTGAATAGATCGGCCCCAGAGAGCAGGCGGTGAGCGCCAACGAGAGCACGATGATGAAGGTCGTCCATACGGCTATCATGTCCGCTCCGCCGATGGTGACGGTGCTGATTGAGAACGCCGTCCGCTCAGCTTCTTGAGCAACACATAAAACAGCGGTACGAAGAAGATCGCTAAGAACGTGGCAGACAACATGCCGCCGAGCACGCCGGTGCCGATCGATTGGCGGCTGGCGGCGCCCGCACCCTTGGCGATCACCAAGGGGAACATGCCGAAGATGAACGCCATCGAGGTCATGATGATCGGCCGGAACCGGAGACGAGCCCCTTCGATCGCCGCTTCGATCAAGGGTCGTCCCGCTTCATATCTGGTGTTGGCAAACTCGACGATAAGGATTGCGTTCTTAGCCGACAGTCCAATCAACGTTACCAGGCCAATCTGGAAGTAGAGATCATTTTCGAATCCCCGCAGCCACACCGCCGTTAACGCGCCAAAGACAGCGAACGGCACCGCCAAAATGACCGCGAAAGGCACGACCCAGCTCTCAAACTGTGCCGCCAACACCAAAAAGACCATCAGCAACCCAATCGCAAACACCTGTCCCGACTGACCACCAGCCCGCCGTTCCTGGAACGAAATATTGCTCCAATTGATGGCGTAGCCCTGTGGAATCAACACCTCTTTGGCAACTCGCTCCAAAGCGTCGAGCGCCTGGCCAGAACTATAACCGAGAGCGGCAGTCCCTAACACGAAGGCGGTATTGTAACCATTGAAGTGGTTGACTGGATCCGGTCCACTCTGAAACTCCGTGGTCACCACCGTATCGAGCGGTACCATGGAAGTGCCGCGCTCGTGCCGAGCCCGGACATAGATCTTGGACAAATCTTGTGGCGTCGAACGATAAGCCGGATCCGCTTCCGTCTGAACATGATAGACACGACCAAATTTGACAAAGTCGTTGATGTAGAATGTTCCAAAGTAGGCTTGCAATGTATCAAAAATATCAGAGATGGGGATCCCCAACGCCTTAGCCCGTTCACGATTCACATGGGCATAGAGACGAGGAGAGGATACACGGAAATTGGTGCCGATCTGACCGATGGCCGGCTCTTGCTTGGCCCGCTCAATGAACTGCTGCACGACGACGGCGAACTCTTTGAAATCATGTCCTGCTGGATCCTGCAATTGGGCTGAAAACCCTCCCACCACACCCACGCCCCGAATCGGAGGGGGATTGAAGGCCAGAAGCAGGGCTTCGGGAATTTTGGCAAATTCTCCATAGGCCGCTCCTACTAGTGCCTTCGCATGGTACTGCGGCTCTGGCCGTTCATCCCACAAGACCAACGGCACAAACATGGTTGCCGCATTCGGTCCCCTGGTCCCAAACACGAAGTTCTGACCAGACAAGGCATCCGTCGAATGGACGGCTGGAATCGCCTGGAAGAACCGCTCAACCCGTTCCAACACCGCATCGGTGCGTTGCCGGGACGCCCCATCTGGCAACTGCGCCACCACAATGAAATAGCCCTGATCTTCTTCCGGCAAGAAACTTTGCGGAGTCCGCTGAAAGAGCCCGACACAAACCACTAGCAATCCGCCAAAGATGAGCATCACCAGCACCGGTCGCCCCACCAGCTTGCTGACCGACCAGACATATCCCTGTTGTGCTCGGCCAAATAGCCGGTCAAAGAGGCGCCACAACCGATTTCGCTCTTCCTGATAGGGTGTCAGCACCACCGCGCAGAGGGCGGGGCTCAGAGTCAAGGCCACAAATCCCGACACCGTTACCGAAATGGCGATAGTTGCAGCAAACTCTTTGTACAGCGCTCCTGTAACTCCCCCAATAAATCCAACCGGCACGAACACGGAGACCAATACCAGCACAATGGAGATAATCGGCGTGGTCACTTCGGTCATAGCCCGTTTGGCTGCCTCTTTGGGCAAGAGCCGATCGTCCCGTATGTGGCGCTCGACGTTCTCAACAACCACAATCGCATCATCGACGACGATTCCAATCGCCAAGACCATGCCGAACAGCGTGATGGTATTGATGGAAAAGCCCAGCACCGCTAATCCAATGAACGTCCCGATCAGCGACACCGGTACGGCAAGAAGGGGGATGATCGTGGCACGCCAGGTTTGAAGGAACAGGTACACGACCAAGATTACGAGCACCATGGCTTCGCCCAGCGTCTTCACGACCTCCTGGATAGAAATTTCAATAAACCGAGTGGTATCGTAAGGAATATCGTAAGACATGCCGGGAGGGAACTGTTTGGCCAGTTCATCCATCTGCTCGCGCGTACGACGCACCGTATCGAGCGCGTTTGCCCCCGGCGCCAAGAACGTCAGGATGAACGTCGTGGGCTTGCTGTTCCAACGGCCCGCCAGTGAGTAGGATTGTGCGCCCAACTCGACCCGCGCCACGTCCTTGAGCCGGACGAGTGAGCCGTCCGGCAACGCCCGAACGATCAGTTCTTCAAATTCTTTGACGTCCGAAAGCCGCCCTTTGGTAATAATGGGGATCGTCAGTTCCGTTCCGGGCAGAGCCGGTTCACGGCCGATCGTGCCGGCCGGATAGTCCCGATTCTGTTCGCGGATGATGCTGATGATGTCAGACGGCATCAGGTTAAGCCGAGCCATGAGGATCGGATTCAGGATGATCCGCATGCTGTACTGCTGCTGCCCAAAAACGAGGGCATCGCCTACACCTTTAATCCGCTTGAGCTCATCAACCAGCCGCAACGTCGCGTAGTTCGACAGGAACACCGCATCATGCCGTGGATCGGTGGACTTGAGAGCAATAACGATGACTAAATCGGGTGACAGTTTTTTGACCGAGATGCCCTGCCGGACCACTTCGGGCGGAAGCTGCGGCTCGGCCAGCTTCTGCCGATTTTGCGTCTGCACCTGTGCCATATCGGGATCCGTCCCGATCTCGAACGTGAGCTTAATCGAGACATGTCCGTCGTTGCTGCTGGTTGATTCGAAATACAACAGATTGTCAATGCCAGGCAGCATGACTTCGATCGGGCGCGCCACTGCCTCAGCCGCAACTTCGGCGCTCGCGCCGGGATAATCGGCATCAATCTGTACGACCGGCGGAGTAATTTCCGGAAACTGCGCAATCGGTAAAAACCGCATCGCCAGAAGTCCCATCACCACGATCACGATGGAGACCACCGAGGCCGTAATTGGTCGATCAATGAAGGTGTGGGACATCACGGTTTAATTCTGCGAGGGAGCTGCGGCAGGAGCTGGTGCCTCACCAGATGAACCAAAGGGCACGGCCTTGACCAAGACGCCGGGCGCAATCTTCATTTGCCCATTTACTACCACCCGGTCTCCAACTTGGAGCCCTTCTTCGATCAGCCATTGTGTCCCTTTCCAATCAGACACGACTACGGGGCGCATCTCGATTTTTTCTTCGTTGTTCACCACGAAGACGAATTGGCCTGCCGGGCTGTGCAACACCGCCCGCTGCGGAATGAGAATGGCTTCGCTCTTGACGTCGCCCTTGATACGAACCTTGACGAACTGCCCCGGCAACAAGGTTCGGTTGGGATTGGGGAACGTCATCCGGACCTCACGGGCCCCTGTCTCCGTCCGCAGGCCAGGCTCCAACAGATCCAGCACCCCCTCTTGGGGATAGACGGTGTCGTCCATCAACGTGAGCACGCCCCGCAATTTGTAGACACCGGGGTGTTGAATGCGCTTGGCTTCGATATCGCGTTTTCGTTTCAGGATGAAGGTCTCCGGCACGCTGACGACGACGTACATGGGATCGACCTGATGAATAACGGTCAACAGATCGGTTTGCGCCGACACTAAGCGCCCTTCGTAAAAGCGACTCCGTTCAATGAGGCCATTAATGGGCGCCGTGATCAACGTATTGTCCAGATCGAACTGCGCCTTGACGAGCTCAGCTTGTGCGGCTTCAAGCTGCGCCCTTGCGGCAAGTTCCTGCGCCACCGCGTCATCGACATCTTTTTGGCTCACAGCCTGCTCTGCCAGCAATGGCTTCAGGCGAGCCACATCCTGGGTCGCTTGGATGAGACGTGCTTCCGCCTGCGCGATCTTGGCCTTGGCGGCCGCCACTGCTGCTTGGAATGGTACCGGATCAATCTGGTACAGATGGTCACCCTTCTTCACATCACGGCCTTCCCCATAGAGCACCGCTTTCAAAATGCCGGTCACTTGCGAGCGGATCTCAACCGGCCGTGAGGCCTCTGCCTGCCCAATGAATTCCGGCTCATCGGGAACTGGTTGCGTTACCACCGTAATGACTTCTACCTGCGGAATACGCTGTGCGGGCATTGAGCCGGCCTCTGGCTTACAGCCAGCTGTCAGCATGAGTGCACCCCCGATGGCAACTGTGATCAAGGCAGCTCGCATCTTCCTGGTACCACGCCATGTCCCATGGACCATACAGAGGCCATAGGAAGAACGATCATCAGGCCGTGCGCCCCACAACGGCGCCGGCATCTTCATCAGATGCCGGCGGATGCTAGCCGAGGACGAGACATTGATTCCGTTTCCCGTCATCCTTCAAACCGATAGCCAGCTCTTTCGAGGGCCCGACGTATCGTGGTGCGAACAGCCTCTGTATCAGAATACGGCATTACCGAAACCAAGGGAGCAGCCTTGAGCCGTGCGACCAACTGTTCGCTCTCTGGCCCAACTAGCTCGTCACCCGCAGCATAAAGCCCATTAGCTCCCTCTTCGAGCTCATTATGAGCCTCAAGAATTGTCTGCAGCATGGCAACAATGGCAGGCCGCGGGGGAGACATCAACAAGGAAGCAAGGGCCCCGTGATCAAGCCGGAGCTTGGCTGCCAGAGGCCATGCATTCCCACCTTGCCTTTGCTGAATGGCTGGCAAGAGAATCTTTTCTTCCATCCCAATATGCCGCAGAAGCCCAGCTCGAAAGTGGGTGTAGGACTCATGATCCACCTGATCCGGATTGGCCACTGCAGCCCGAAAGAGCACCCCCAGTCTCTGATGGTCACTCACCAGGAACTTTGCAATGGCTCCTCTTGACTGCAGACGCTGCCCCATGGTTCTCCTGTGTCTTTCTCACCTACCACTTCAGAGAAGCCCGGTGTTTCAACACTGATTTTGCTTGCCAGTGATCTCCTCCACAATGCCTCGCGTCATACAGCCGGACGCGCGAATCGTCGCACCCTCACTCCACAACCGCCTCAGTAGCGTTTTTCCCGCATCATCGATAAAAGTAACATCCGATAGGTCAATCACAGCCGTCCGCTGTTGACTCTTGCTCAACTGACGCCAGCAGATATCTAGTTCATTGACCCACGGTCCTGTGAGACGTCCCTCAACAAGGAGCGAGATTGTTTCTTCCCCAACACAATAACGTCCGGTAATTTTCAACATACTATCATACAGTTTTTAGGAATACCCTCATCAGAGCATGCTCGCCCACCCGGCTAAAAAGGCGCCACAGCTCTAACCTGCCTGCCACCGTTCCTTCGCCACCATCAAAAGCGACAGGCATTCCACACCGTCTTCCCTCTAGCCACTGCAAAGAAGCACACGACATTTCTAACAGTTGGATCCTCTGACCGATGGGCAAGCAATGATGAACACGAGCGAAGGACCTTACTGCCTGCCGAAATAACAGCACCCTGCCGATCCTTCAGCACCGAAACCGTTCCTGCAACGGCAATACCCGGCATCGAAGGAGAGGTACCTCCGGGCGATTGAACAGACAGGGGACAAAGAACGGCCTCTGCTAAGAAGGCCGTGAGATGCCAAGCTTCTTCATCTTGGATTGAAGGGTGGTCCGCTTCATCCCCAATCGCGCGGCGGCCCC
>JANDJJ010000005.1 GCA_024330945.1 Nitrospira sp.
CAGGAAAGTTCGGACTCGCGTTCGAACGATCCACTGCACGTATGTGGGCGACTTTCTGATTCCTCCTACACGTAATCGCGTCTCCGACGCAATCAATGAAGACGGGCGTCCGTTCATCAGCCTGACGAACGTGGTCATCGATGACAAGGACCGGGCTGATTTTGTGGCACTCAATAAGACGCTCATTGAATCGGTCATTCATCCAGACTGAGCGTCGCGCCCTTTTTCCTCCCTTGCCGCTCTTTCCCGCAGAGGCGGCATGACGAGCCAGGTTCTCCTTCCACAATCCGGTTCCGGACACCTCTTTCTAGCCCATCATGTTGATCTTTAGACGCTTTTTGCCGTTCATTCAGCCGTATGTGACACGGATGCTGGCCAGCGGCCTGCTTGTCATGATCGTGGCCGCCGTCAATTTGGCCTTGCTTCGATTGACGGGCGCGCTGTGGGACGTCATTACGGTCCGACAAGACGCCGACCGAATGACGGAACTGATCGGCGTCTTGCTCGGGCTCGTGCTTCTCCAAGGCCTCTGCTCGATGGGGCACAGCTATCTGACCGCATGGGTGTCTCAGCGGATCATGGCCGACTTCCGCCGGCACGTCTTCGCGCATTTGCAGACGCTGGACGTCAAATTCTTCGCCCGCCGCCGAACCGGCGAGCTGCTGTCGCGATTAATGAACGACGTGGGGGTCATCCAATCGGTCGTCACGGAACTGCCGATCGACAGCGCAAAACAGCTTGTCACGTTCATCGGCGGTCTGGCGTTTCTTTTCATGATGAATTGGCGTCTCTCGCTTCTGATCTTGATTCTTCTCCCGTTGTTGGTGTTGGTCGCCAAACTGTTCGGGCGCAGGCTCAAAGCACTCTCCCTGTCACTTCAAGACCAGACCGCCGCTCTCAACACCTTAGCCGAGGAAGTGATTTCCGGCATCCGCATCGTCAAATCGTTCGTGCAGACAAAGCACGAAGAAGAGCGCTTTTCGGCGCAGATCGATCAAACCCTCCGCGTCACCATGCGCCGAGCCGGCATCATGGCCCTATTCATTCCGACCATCAGCCTGCTCACTTTTTCCATTGCAGCCGCCGTCATCTGGTACGGAGGCCGGCAAGTGGTCGAGGGCGCCATCACCCCCGGCGATCTGTTCGCCTTCATCCTGTTTGCGGGCATTCTGATCGGTCCCTTCAGCTCGGCCGCCCGTGTCTTCTCGCAAGTAAAAGAGGCACAGGGTGCCATGCAACGGGTGTTCGAAATATTGGACGTGGAACCGGCCGTTCAAGACCAACCGGGAGCAATCGTCCTCTCCACGGTAACCGGCCATGTGCGGTTCGAAGACGTCGGTTTCGCCTATGATTCACGCGCCCCCGTTCTCTCGCACCTCTCGTTCGAGGCCAAACCCGGCGAGATCATCGCGATCGTCGGGCCGACCGGCGCCGGGAAGACGACCGTCGTCAATCTGCTCCACCGATTCTACGACCCGACCGAAGGCCGGATCATAATCGACGGTTACGATCTGAAACAGGTGACCGTCGAGAGCTGGTATCGGCAATTGGCGTTGGTCCCGCAGGAAACCATGTTGTTCGGCGGCACCATTCTGGACAACGTCCGTTATGGAAATCCCGCCGCCGATGAGCTGGAAATAGAGCGCGCTTGCAAGGCGGCGCATGCCCACGACTTCATTATGAGTTTCCCCGACAAGTACCGCACCATCGTCGGGGAAAAGGGCATCAACCTCTCGGGAGGGCAGCGTCAACGTCTTGCGATCGCGCGGGCGATTCTGAAGAACCCGCGCATCTTGCTGCTGGATGAAGCCACGTCTTCTCTCGACAGCGAGTCGGAACGTCTGGTCCAAGAAGCCGTCGATCGCCTGATGCACGGAAGGACGACGTTCATCGTCGCCCATCGGCTGTCCACCGTCCAGCACGCCGACCGTATTCTTGTCCTGGACAAGGGCCGTCTCGTTGAAGAAGGCACCCATGCCCAGCTCATGGAGCGCAAAGGCCTCTATCACTATCTGTACACAATCCGCCTGAACGATCCGGTGGGATAGGATCGAGCGCCGACGGCAACGACACCGGCCTTTCGGGCATCGGCTTTTCGATCCAATGGGAATGTCTTATTTGACCTTGGAAAAGTCGGCGGGGATTCGCACTTCCTGGCCGTCTTGCAAGTTCACGACGAAGACCGACTTCGCATTCGGATCAAATTGCTCATAGGCGAAGAGCGCGGTAAACCGAGAGCGAAACGCCGGCCCGTTGCCTTCTTCGTTCTTGCGTCCGCGTTCGGCCCGTCCGATATCGACGGGCTTGATCCGTTTGGCGCCTTGATGCAATTCAACGAGGGCTCCTTCGGCAAAATATTCATCATCGCCGCACAGTTGGACTTCGACTTCCATGTTCGGCATGTCCAACACTTTTTTCACGAATTCCTCCGGCATCCGCACTTCGACCTTGCGTTTCTTGGACTCTACCGCCTCTTGGCGACCGAAGGCCTCAAGCCGATACCGTTTGGTCCGTAAGATCGCGCTGGCGCCGCACGGATCTTTTTCAGGATCGGCCCCCACGCGGCTGGACAATGACGCCTGTTGCAACACTTTCTTAATATCTTCGGGCAGCTCGGCTTTCTCCATTGGAAGCCTCCCGCTTTCCAATGTTTTACGGGCCTCTTCAAGGGACAAGTTTACGTCGATGGCGTGCCCCTCCCCGCCTATGACGGCAGATGCCCCAACTAGAGCGGCCGCCAGCCACACTTTTCCGACTCGATGCGACGTCATAACTCTTTCTCGACTCCCTTTCATTCGTTCAACTCCGGCTCCCGCGTCTCGCTGAAATACGGAGGCATTGTAGGGCAACCTTCTCCGGTATGCAATCAGCTCGCAAACCGTGACCAGTTCGGATAAGGCTTTCGTCGATACAAGGCTTCCACTTCCTCTTGCACGACCGGATAACCGGCAATCCACAACAGACTTGCGACGACCTTCAAGGGAAGCCCTACGACCGTCGTGTAATCGCCGTCGATCCTTTCGATCAAATCCGCCCCTTGCCCCTGAATCGAGTAGCTTCCGGCCTTGCCCAAGAACTCTCCGGTCTCAAGGTACCGTTCAATCCCGCCGCCGCTGTCGGCTTTCATGTGGACGACGGCCGTCGCGACGTCCACCAATTCGATGGATCGCGCTTGATGACAGAGCGCCACGGCGGTGTGGACCTGATGAGGTCGCCCTGCGAGACTTGTCAGCATACGGAGGGCGTCCTCCCTGTCGCGGGGCTTCCCCAGAAGGCGGCCATCGGACTCGATCACGGTATCACCGCCCAACACAATGTCTCCGGATCGCGCCCCCGCAACGGATCGCGCCTTCTCCAGGGCGAAATGCGCAACCTGCTCGCGAGGGGCCAAGCCGGACATCGGTTGTTCGACAAAACTCGGCTCACAGACGTCGAAAGGCACTCCCAAAAGACCGAGCAGCTCCTGACGACGCGGCGACGTCGATGCCAAGACTATCCGCATCGCGAGACGGATTTCAGTTCATCCTCGACTTCCTCGGCCATGACGGCGGGAAGTCGATCGTTCAGACAATCCTCCAAAATGGATTCAAGTTCGCTGATGGAAGACAGGCGCACCATCCGCGCCCGAAGCGCGGCCGCATGAGGAAATCCTTTACAATACCAGGCCAGGTGCTTGCGCATGCGATAGAACCGATTCGATCCGCAGAACGCTTCGAACTGACGGGCATGATCCAGCAAGACCTCGAATCGCCGGCTCAGCGGGACCCGCTGCTCATCCCACCTGACTTTCGCTTCGTTCGTCCGCTGTGCAAACGTGCGGGCCCGTTCCTTCTCCTGAAAAAACCACGGCGCACCGAGAACGCCTCGCCCGACCAACACTCCGTCCACTCCCGTCTCACGAACACGCACGGCCGCTTCGTGAAGGCTCTGGATATCGCCGTTTCCGAACAACCGGATACCCGTCCCCCCGACCATCCTTGCCGCGCGAGCAATGGCCGACCAATCCGCCGAGCCGCGATACATCTGCTTAAGCGTCCGCCCGTGAAGAGAGATCGCCGCCGGATGCTCCGCCGCCAACTGTTCGAGCCATGGCTCCACCGCCACGGCGTCATAGCCGATCCTCGTTTTGACGGAAAGCGGAATGGGGCGACGCTGGACCCGTGCTTGACCTCCACGGCGCTCATTGAGCCGGCGAAACACCACCACCTTCTCGGGCTGGAACCCGGCTTGCTCCAGCGTCCGGCCGTTCGCCCAGTCGTCGATTCCGCGCTTCGCCGCTCGGAGAATGGCCCGTGCCAATGCCGGAGTCCTGATCAACCCAGCGCCGGACCCGGACGAGGCCACGCTCTTGGATGGGCACCCCATGTTGATGTCCAGCCCGTCAAACCCCAGTTCGCACACCGCGTAGGCGGCCCGATAAAACAGATCGGGATCGTTCCCGTAGAGCTGCGCCACGATGGGACGCTCGATCTCGCTGTAGATAAGGGTGTCCAGCAGATGCTCGGGGCCGCAGCAGATGTCGTGCACGTGCGTGAATTCCGTGAAGATGACGTCCGGTTTTCCCAGTCGCGCAACGATGGAGCGAAAGCTCACGTCCGTAACGCCGTCCATGGGAGCAAGGCCGATGACGGGACGAGGCAACGTCTCCCAAAAGTTCATATCACGCCGACCCTACCGTCTGTGGAGACGGCTCGTTGGCAAAGTCATAGGCCCGTCGAAGTTCCTCGGCCTCCCGCTCGGCGATATCGATCAATTCCGGGGCCGTTTGGCGGACGAATTCCACGAACACCGATATCTTGACCAGAAAGAAATCGTACGAGCCTTCTATCGTCCTGGGACGTTCGAACCAAAAGGATACGAACGTAGAGAGCGGCACCCCCTTTTCGTCGAGCCGGCCGCAGGATTCGGGAAACATTGCGCGCACATCGCCTCCCCAGAACAGGATCTCGTAAGGAAGATAGACGGATCGATACAGGTCCAGCTCATCAATGCAAGCTGTCGGCTGCGTCCACTCCGGTCCGACCGGTTCAGCTTGTCCGGAAAGGACACGGGCATATCGTTCATAGGCCGATTCGAGCGCGGACCTGACGGCGGCCGACATGCACTGTTTCGGAGTCCTCTGTGTTTTCTCATCTGCAACGAGCGCCTTTTTGAGTCCACGCCCCTCCGAGAAGACCCCCGCATAGCGTTCCCGGAACTCCGAGAATTCTTCCACGATCAGCGGAACCGCCTTCGTGTCCACCTCCAGTGCAAGTCCTCGCAAATTGGTCAAGCGCGGGTTCCCAAGAATCCGATCCAGCATCTCGAACAGAAACGGCGGAATGAGAGCGCCATGGGCGTCTATCCAAGAGGGCGGACGATCCGTTCCTTCCAGCCGCGGACAGACTCGTGGAACGCCCTTGTCGGCGGCATGGAGATCGAGCCCGGCGACGTGGATTTGGACGACGCGGTGCAAGGGAAACTCTTCAAGAAATCCGTCGACGAATTGCTCAAGGGAAGCCGTTCGCCAAGCCCCTGAGTAACGAAATACGGTCCACAGATGTCCGACATCGAGCACAAGCCCGCACGGAGCGGCCCGGGTGATAAGACGGAAAAACGTGGGGATCGGCAGGGTACCAGCCACAAAATAAGTCAAAGGAGGCAGCTCAAGAAGCAGTAACGGGGAGCAGCCGTTCACGAAGCCGTCATGCCGATCAAGCATGGCTTGCGCGGCTATGGCATTTTCGGCCACCACGGCCGCGCCGGCTTCGGTATAAAGCGGCGGCAAATAAGTTCCGTACGAATAGCCGGCGATAGACTTGGCGGCGCATTCATGTGTCAGCCATGCACTGTCGAGCACCGACAGATGGCGCGCGATCTCATCCATTTCTTTATGAAACATCGGATCTTGATGAACGTCTGGCTGCGTCAGCCACAGCCCTTCTCCGTGGTACGGAGTCAAACGCTCGCCTATCCGGCTCCTGGCGGCGGCCAACGCTGCGGGAGCCGCGCGAAAGATCTCCATATAATCGGGAAACACTTGACGTTGGCGCAGGGTTCCAAGCAAGGTAAAGATGTCGGGGGAGTAGACGTCGAGGGAAAGGCCCAGCCCATGAAGCGGGACCTGCTCAAGACGACGGAGGAACGATTGCTCGACGAGGTCCGAAGTCCCCATGTCATTCCTGTTTTAGCGAGCCAAAGCGCCTAGAGTGTACGCCTTGAACCCCTTGAATCACAAGTGTTTCAGGGTATCATGGTGAGCAAGGACCGTCTGCTATACTTGGCATGCCACAGGCTCCGAAAGCCCGATGGCCCGAAGCGGAAAAACCCGGCCGATCGATGCTAATAAGGGGAACGACCCACCGATGGCCGCCAACTCTAGGGACACAGTGGTCGCCCAGATGATGACACCAGGCGTCGTTCAAATTCCCGGCGACGTTTCCGTCACAGAAGCGGCCTCGCTTATGGAACGGGAACGGATGCCCTGTCTGCTTGTCAAGGACACGGAGGCGTCTTACGGGCTCATGACGCCTACGGATATCGTCAGGAAAGTAGTGGCCCAGGGCCTGGAACCGGATGATACCGAAGTGCGGACGATCATGACGCAGCCCGTGCAATTCATTGAGTATGATCGTCTGGTCGACGAGGCCTCCACACTCATGATGTCCAGCGGCTCACCTATCCTGATCGTCACGAAAGCGCAACTGCCGGTCGGCGTCCTCACCGTCAGAGACTTGATTCTCTCTCCTCAACGGCGGGCGGTGCAGATCCCGGCCGTCCTTCAAGTGTTGGAAGGAAACGATCCGCCGCGTGAGTGCCAGGCCGTCATCGTGCAACTCAGTCACGTTGGCGCGCTGGTCCAGTCCCTCCTTTCTCTGCTGCCCGACACTCCCGTTCTCATGAGTTTTTCTCTTCCCAATTTTGTCAGACCATTGGCCATCCGAGGAACGGTCGTGGCCCAGCCCGTTCGAATGGGAGACGGCGGCGACGCCGTCAGATCCTCACAGTCAACCACCGAAATTCAATTTTCCGACCTGTCCCCATCTGACCAGTCCACAATCAAGGCTTGGATGATCCAGAACACGACAACCGGTGGCGATCTCCCGTAGTCGATCCGCCACTTCGACTTCTTGACGGATCTTTGACCGTCAGGCGATCCGTTGATACAATTTCCCTGAACTTTTTACGGCAGAGACTATACCATGACTATATCCGCGCGATCTCAACAGGTTCGTGAGCGCCTCTCCCCCTCCAAAGAGGAAATCCTCCAACTGGTCGGCGCCTTGCTCGACAGGCCGGAAGACGACCTGCGTCTCACGCTCATGAAAGAACTGTTGTGCAATCTCTTTAAGCTCCATGACGCAAATCTCGATCTGCTCGACCTCAAAATCGTCAACCGAGCTGTCAAAGAGCTCCGCCACGCGTTTTGTGTGTTTCGAAGTTACCGCGACCGGAAAAAAATCAGCATCTTCGGCTCGGCCAGAACACCGTCGGATGATCCCAATTATCAATTGGCTTCCCGCTTTGCACGAGCCATCGTCCAAGCCGGGTTCATGGTCATCACCGGAGGAGCGGACGGGATCATGCGCGCCGCCCAGGAAGGGGCCGGACGCGAGAATAGTTTCGGCGTCAATATCATGCTCCCTTCTGAGCAAGGCCCCAACAACATCATCGCCGACGATCCGAAGCTGATCACGTTCAAGTATTTTTTTACCAGAAAATTGATGTTCCAAAAGGAGGCGGATGCCATCGCGCTGTTTCCCGGCGGATTCGGCACCCATGACGAAGGCTTCGAGATCATAACGCTGGCCCAGACTGGGAAAAGCGATCCGCAACCGATTGTCTGCCTTCAGACGCCGGGCTGTGATTATTGGAACGATTGGGAGGCGTTCATCAGAAAGCAACTCTTAGATCGCCGGCTGATCAGCGAAGATGACTTGAGTCTGTTCGCGATCATGGATTCCGCCGATGCGGCCGTCGATCACATTCTCCGCTTCTATCGCCGGTACCACTCCATCCGGTTCGTCGGACGACAGTTGTCGATGCGGCTGAACTCGCCCATTTCCTTTGAACAGCTCGACTCCATTCAGGACCGATTTGGCGATCTCTTGGCCGAGGGCCGATTCGAATTGCGTGGCTCCTTGGAGGAAGAGCTCGACGAACCGGCGTTGCAGCACCTGCCTCGGCTGGTATTTACGTTCAACCGTCGAAGCGCGGGACGACTCCGTCAGTTGATCGACCATCTCAACTCGATCTAACCACGTCCGAGACGGCCTGGCGAGAGTCCTGGCAACGCGGAACGTTCCCTTCAACCCTCCATCACCATCCTGATGGATCTTTTCGTTTGCCAACAACTCATGATATTTTGTTATCCCTTGGATTGATTCCTCATGACCGATTCGTCCCGCATACAAAAATTCCAAAGTCCGCCGGACGTCGTCCTGTATCATGCCGATTGCTCGGATGGATTCGGAGCGGCTTGGGCTATTTGGAAAAAATATCCCAGTGCCCGTTTTCTCGCGGTCAAGCACGGTGTTCCTCCACCGCCCGATCTCAAAGACCATCGGGTCGTCATTGTCGATTTCAGTTACGCGCCCTCGGTTCTTGACGTGATGGCGAACGACGCAAAGGAATTGCTCATCCTGGATCACCACATTACGGCGGAGAAGGCCTTGGAGGGGCGCGCTTATGCATATTTTGATCAGAATAAGTCCGGTGCCGTGTTGGCCTGGGAATGGGCCCACGGCTCATCTCCGCCGTGGCTGCTTCGATACATCGAAGACAAGGATTTATGGCGATGGGCCTTACCGGCAAGCCGGGAAATCAACGCGGCGATTGCGTCGCACCCATTCGATTTTCAGGTATGGGACCGTTTTTCCCAATCAACACTTGAACAAGAGGGCCGCGCGATTCTCCGTTACGAGCAGGAATTGGTGGGCAAATTGACAGCCCAGGTCGTGATGGTGGAGTTTCAAGGAGACATTGTGCCATCGGTTCACAGTGCGATTTTGACGAGTCAAATCGGCGAACGGCTTTCTTCTGACCACCCGTTTTGTCTCATCTGGCACGACCGTGATGGACGGCGCTATTTCAGTCTGCGATCCCGCGCCGGCGGCAGAGACGTCGGGGCGATCGCCGCCTCTTTGGGAGGTGGCGGCCACACCCATGCCGCGGGATTCTCCGTCCCGCTTGAACCCGATGGAACCCTCCCCCCCGATCCGCTGCTGCCACGCCTTGCCGCGACTCAATCCCGCTCTCGCTAAGGAGGGGGCGCCGTGATCCCTCTTCATGACGACAATCCCACCGAGCGGACTCCTTTCATCACCGTTTTACTGATCATCATGTGCGTTGCGATTTTTCTTTATCAGGAATCGCTGCCAGACCGAGCGGGAGAACTGTTTGTGTTTCAATACGGCGCAATCCCTGCCGTGATCTTCGGGAGCGCCACGTTCCCGGAGGACTTTTCCGTAGCCGTGCCGGCAAGTCTGACGTTGGTTACCAGCATGTTTCTCCATGGCGGATGGATGCATCTGTTGGGCAACATGCTGTATCTCTGGATCTTCGGGAACAACATCGAGGATGCCATGGGACACGTGAGGTACATCGTCTTTTACGTGTTGTCCGGCATACTCGCGGCGCTGAGCCACGCCCTTATCGATCCTTCCTCGACAATTCCCATGGTGGGGGCAAGCGGAGCCATTTCTGCCGTGCTGGGGGCCTATCTGCTGTTGTACCCCCGCGCCCACGTGCTGGTCTGGCTGATGGGACTGGGCATCGCTCGAGTCCCGGCCGGTCTTGTGTTAGGCATGTGGTTTGTCACCCAATTGGTGAGCGGCGGCATGAGCGTCGGCGCGTCTGGCGGCGGCGTGGCTTTCTTTGCTCACATTGGAGGGTTCGTGGCGGGCATGGCGCTGATCGGGTTTTTTAAACGGCCCGACGTCCCCTTCTTTTCACCGAGCCGCCCCTACGACAGATGGGAACGATGAAGCGACCGTTCTTCCGACGGTTCCAATAGGCGCATGAGCCGATCGGCTCGCTCGACGGTTTCTTCGGCGCGTTCGGCAAGAAAGGTGACGTGTCCCATTTTCCTCCCTGGACGCACAACCCGTTTCCCATATAGATGTAGCACCGCTCCCGGGATGGAGGTCAGCTCCCGGTACTGCGGTCCAGTTGCCACAATTTGCGCCTCGGCGCCAAGCAGGTTGACCATTGCAGCCGGACAGAGCAGGCGGATTTCTCCCAACGGCAACCCGCAAAGAGCACGAACTTGCTGTTCAAACTGCGAGACGGTACAGGCATCCAGGGTGTAGTGACCTGAGTTATGGGGGCGCGGAGCGATTTCATTGATAAGAAGCCCGTCAGCCGTTTCAAAAAATTCGACGCAAAAGACGCCGATTCCGTTCAACTTCTCGACCGCTTGCCGAGCAAGGAACGCGACGGTCCGTTCGGTATCGAGCGGGAGGCAGGAGGGAACGCGCGTCAGACGCAGGATTCCGCCTTCATGCAGATTGTGGACGGCAGGGTATGTGCGACATTCGCCGTCGTGCCCCCGAACAACGAGGACCGATATCTCTCGCTTAAATGTCACCAACCGCTCGAGAATCCACTTGGAGCAAGAGGGTTTTGCTTGTTGCAATTCATGGGCAACCCTCTCGATTTCGGCCGGCTGACGGATGATCCACTGCCCTTTTCCATCATAACCGGACCTCACGGTTTTGCAGACGGCCGGAAGACCGATCTGCTTCGTCGCTTCGGCCAGGTGCGTCGGCGAATTCAGAGCGACAAAAGCCGGAACAGGCAGAGAAACGGCCGAAAGGAACTGTTTTTGTGCCATTCGGTCTTGAATGGTGCGGAGGACTGCCGACGACGGCCTGACCGGGTGGCATTGCTCGAACCGCTCACATAGTTCGGCTGGGACATTTTCCCACTCGAACGTGATCGCGTGGACAAAACGGGAAAAGGCCTCAAAGCTCTGAGGATCCGAGAACGAGGAAATGAACGATCGATCCGCGCTAGCATGAGCCGGCGCATCGGGATCGGGATCCCACACGGCGACGCGATAGCCCATTCGCCTCGCCGCTCCGGCGAACATCGCTCCCAACTGCCCGCCGCCTAATACGCCGAGAACCGAGCCTGGTTCGAGAATCGCCTGTGTCATGCGGAATAATCATCCACGGTGAGTGGCGGACGTGAATGCCTTGATTCCACCGGCCTCCGGAGAATTGAGCACAGCCTCGGTCTGCCGATGCCGATACTGCTTGACACGCTCGGCAATGTCCGAGTATCGTCCGGCAAGAATCTGTGCCGCGAGCAATCCCGCGTTTTCACCCCCCCCAATCGCCACCGTCGCGACGGGAACTCCTTTTGGCATCTGAACAATGGACAACAAGGAATCCAAACCGCGTAGATTCTCAGTTGGAATCGGCACACCAATGACGGGGAGATGGGTTTTGGCGGCGACCATCCCCGGAAGATGAGCCGCCCCTCCGGCACCGGCGATAATCACCTCAATGCCACGATCGGCGGCCGAGGCGGCATATTCGAATAATCGATCCGGAGTGCGGTGAGCCGAAACCACCAGCAGCTCATAGGGAATGCGCAATTCGGCCAAGATAGCACCGGCTTTTTCGAGGATCGGGAAGTCAGACTTGCTCCCTCCCAACACCCCGACGATCATCCGGTGATGAGTGGCGGAGGGATTATGCCGATACGAGTGGGCCGACCGTCCCCGTTCTGCCACACTTTTTTTGTTCTCTCTGTGTTTCATTCAATGGAGGTGCCGCATCCGGCAGAGATATTTCCTCCTTTTGGAGGTATCAGTGTTGGGGAACCTACCTTAGCGAATCTTTTATGGAAGGATCAAGCGTTTAGAGACGACATCTTGACTCCCCTTCGTGGAGGACAGACAGCGCAAGAGAGGCTCTCGTTGACAATTTCCTGGTTTCGCAGCTTTGCAAAGCAGATGGCAGATAAACCATTCTATCGTCTCCATTGTTTGGGCTTTTCGAGTGGAAGACCGGAAAGAGTGGGATGCCGGGGAAACCATCCACGGTTTCCCCGGCAAATGTGACGGTAGGAAAGAGGAGGGGGATCGTCGTTTTCTCCCCCTCCTAGCGCGATCACTTAATCGCCTGTCCAGCCGTTCTCGGCATAAACATCTCAAAGATACTAGGTTCGCGCTCGGTATAATCAGGCGGGAAGAAGTTAAACCGCCGCCATAATTCATACCACAGCGGAACGCGATTCAAAATCACCCAACCCAAGACCTTTGTCCCTTGCCGGACCCGCGACTGGTCTGGCCATGGCTGACCGTCTTCGGGGTCCGGCACCACCCAGAATCTAAAGTTGCCTTTCCCATCATCGATCTGATCGACGACCTTGATGATACCGGTCCTGGTGCCTGCCATCAATTCCGGCCATGCCGGCAATGGAATCGCCGGAACTCCAAAGAAGAGAATTTTCACCTTTCGTCCCGGTACCAAGAGCGGGGCATCCAACCCCTCGGCGACCATTTCGATCGCGACGTCCCCGGCTTTTGGAGACAGCGTGACGAGCGTTTCTCCCTGTTTGACGGTTTCCATGATCCCGATTCTCGCCTGCCGAACGACCGTTCCATCCATCGTTGCGTAGATCTTGGCTGCATCGATACGTTGCTGGTTGTTTTGCAAACGAACCGTGACGTCAGCCAGTTCGTCGGCCGCTTTTGAGGCAGCAGCCACTGCTTGGTCGCGAGCCGCTTCCGCCTCTATCAACCGCTGCCACACCTCAGCGGAGACCTGATCTCGGCCGAATGCCAACGCCGACCTTGCTTGCTCAGCGGCCTTCAGATTGGCCTGCGCAGCTTGCAAGGCGGCCTGTGCCGTCACCTCAGCTTGAATCGTCAACTCGAGCTCCCGTTGGGAAACCAACCCGTCCTTGACGAGCTGTCGGTGCCGATCAACGTTGAGCAGTGCGGTGGTCAAATCGATCTTGGCTGCCTCAAGCTTTTGTTGCGCCTCGCGCACCCTATTTTCCGCCTCGACCACCCTTGCGTCAGCCGATGGGACCGCCGCCTTTACTAAGTTCCTCATTTCTCCAATCCGCTTATTTAACTGCTCAGCCCTAGCCAAAGCTGCCTGCCGCTGTTGTTGCAGCGCGAGCTTCCGCTGCTCTAACAGGGAAATAAGTTCCGGTGCCATAAAATTTGGGTCATAGTCTTCAAGCTCAGCGATGAGATCGCCTTTCTTGACCGGCATACCCTCATAAACATGCCACGCCTTCAATCGACCAGTGATACGAGACTCGATGTTTTGCGGTCGTTCATATGGCGTGTACGCCGAGACTTTCCCCGTGGCGCTGATCGTCTGTGTCCACGGGACAAACTCGACGATAATCAGTATGAGAAGCAGAATGGTTAACGTTACCCGCGATGAGCCGAGCAAGCTTCTAGGCACTTTCACAGCCTGCCATGATGACATGCTGGCCACACTGCCCATCATGTCGATATCAGCAGCCGCAATCCCCGGACCCGGTTGTGATACCACGAGCGCTCTTTCTTCCGAATTACCTTGTTGGCGAGCCATGGAGCCTCCCTTGATTCGCTGTTACATGACAAAAGTCAGTTACATATGGGCATGATGCAGCATCACACGGCGATCAGCATGATCCGTCAAATTGGGATCAGTGGATACAAAAATCACCGACCAAGGCTCTTCTTTCGCACAGAGCCGACGCAAGATTCTCTCCCGTAGCGACGGTTCGAGACTGTGAATGAGCCCGTCGAAAATCAGGACTTGAGGCCGACCAAGAATAGCCCTGGCAAGAAGGATTTGAACGGCATGACTCGGCGAGATGGCTTCACCCAGTTCCGAGATATCCGATTTGATGCCTTGAGGAAGAACATCGATATCTTCTTCGAGTTCCGTGAAACGGAGCGCCCATATAATGTCATCGTACGTCACGTAGGATCGTCCGAGCACAATGTTGTCTTCGATCGTCCCCTTCAGCAGAGAAAGCTGAGAATCGATCATGACGCTCCGACATTGGCTGAGGACAGTAGGATCGATGTATCGCAAATCAACCCCATTATATTGGATAACGCCGCTGGTCGGCGCTTCCAACCCGCCCAACACCCTGGCCAACGCCGTTTTTGCCGTGGTGGTACGAGCATAGATCCCAAGCTTTTCTCCCGGAGCAACGTCCAAATTGAAACTATCGAACACGGGCGCTCCGTCGTGGACCAGTCCCACGCTTTTACAGGTAACACGAATTCCCTCATTCAGATGCGAGGGCAATGCGACTGTCGAGGCAGTGGGGAGCGGATCCCTCTGAAGCGAGAAGAAATCGCTTAGTTCCATGACGGCCGTAAAGAAATAATACACGTGGCCCATATTTTTGATCAGTGAGTCAAAATTCAGCACTAACGCGCCAACCACCACTTCGGCCGCCACTAACTGACCGAGCGTCATTTGCCCCTGCGCCATCAGCCATCCGGCGAGCGCCAACGCACCGGCCTGCGCGACCGCCTGTCCGGAGACGGAACCGATATACTGACGCAACAACACGCGAATTCTGGCCTTTCGAGTCTCGGTGTAGCGGTTAACAAGCTGGTCGGTCTTCTGCATGATCCATGCGGAACTGTCCGTGGCCTTCAACTGCAAGACATTGCGCGAAATATCTTGCATCCAATCGAAGACTTCGTACTTGGCTTCGGCCATATCCATTGTGGTCCGCAACGCGCCACGGGAAAGAACAAAAAAGGTGATGGCAAAGCCGACCATCAGCAGCATGTCGTACACAAGAAAATAGGGGTGATAAATCACCAGCAGGACCATGCCCACCGTGCCGCCCACGACGACATTCACCAAGTCGATGAGGAGCGTGGACAAGGCACGCTGCATGAACACGATCTCAATAAAGCGATTGGCCGCTTCCGGCCTAAAACCTTGGAAGCGATAACGCGGCAGCTGTTGAGCCATGGCAATGGCCACCCGAGCAAAGATCCGCCGCTGCACGATTTCAACCGCATAGAAGTGAAACGTCTTAAACATGCCGACGAATAGCAAGACCGCCAGCATGATACCGGTCAAGGTCCAGATCATGACGGGCTGAACGGCATAGGAGAAGGTGCTGACGAGTTCTTGAACCGTTAAGGGGACGATAAGGGAGAACAATCCGATCGCGAGAGCATAGGCCAGGATGACGGTGAGCAATTTTTTCTCGACACGCGACCCTACAGAGAGCTGTCTCATCAGCGCTTGAAACAAGTTCGGATAGCTTGAACCGTAAGGCTCTTTCATGAACACCCCCTGTGATTTAAAAATGAGGGATCGGCCTTTACCCTCACAAACTCCTTAATCACGCCCCTGCAGCTTTCGGCCTGACAAACCGGCCGCGGTGGCAGGATCACCGTACTTTGCCAAAATATTATGGGGCACAGGCTTCGACAGCGCTCCCTTGGCCCACAAATAGCCGCCCCGTGCCAGGTCATAATCATATTGCGCTTGATACAGCTCGTAGGCAGCCTCGACGGCGTTTCGCTCCCGTAGATTCACGAACAAGAGACTGGTGATACCCATGTCAAATCGTTTCTGCTCACCAGCCAATAGGGTTTGCGCCAATTGATACGCTTCCTTAGCAGCCCTCACGCGGTCCCTAGCCCGCACGATGGCGGATACCCAATTATCAACGTCGAGGCTGACTTTTTGCTCGGCATTCCACAGGTCATACGTCAGTCGTTCTTGCTCGGCCTCTGCATGGGCCACCTTGCCACGGGCTTCTCGGTTGAACAACGGCATGCTGAGTACGGTTCCTACCCGGTAGCCGAATCCTCCAATCCAATAGATACCGCCGGTCGATCGTCCTCCTTCCAAAGTCAGCTTGGGAAGCAGTTTGTTCTTGGCCAGTTTGAGATCAATGTTATTCATCCTGACATCGATTGCCAGTTTCCGCACTTCCGGCCGATCTTCCTTGGCGGACACTTTCGCCTCGACGATTTCGTCTTCGGTCGGCAAGGGTGTTTCCCCCCCAAACTCCGGCGCCCACTCGGGGAGAGGCGTGATTGGTTCCTCCTTCTCCCAAAGGAATAAAGACAGTTTGTACTGTTCATATTCCAATTTTCGCTGAGCGGCAATGGCGGCCTCTCGGCGCCGCTGGACCTCTTGACCGGCTTCCACCACATCCAGTGGCGAGACCAATCCCGCCTTGGCTTGTCCTTCAATGAAAACCAGCCGATCCTCTGCGACCCGCAACGCCTGTTTTTGAACATCAGCCTGCTTCACCGCAAGCTGCCAGTCCCAGTACTGAACGGCCCCGGCCAAAAAGAGATCCTGCCGCGTTTGAGCTACTTTCACCTCGGCCAGCGGCCCCGCGAGCTCGGCCTGCTGAAATTCGGCAAACTCGTCATTGATCATAAAGCCGCGCAGGAGATTGAGTTCTCCGCCAAAGATGGCCATTTGATTTGGATAAAAAAGTTCGAGATCCTCAGGGAACGCCACCGGCCCCCCTAATGGGGAGCGAAGGATCGCTCCTGAGCTCGAGATGGTCGCACGATCTCCAAAACCGTGACGGATACCGCCGAAAATATTGAACCCATAGGGGTGCCCAATCTTGAGCATAGTATCGCTATAACCAGCCACCAAGGTATTCGGCACGCCTTGCGCGTTCGTCAGATTCCACGTTTGGTAGCGGTCAACCTCGACCTCGTTCTTTAACTTCGGCTCCCAGGCCCCCAACGCTTTCAGGACCTTTGCTCGAGCCTGCGCCCGCTCCAATCCAGTTGCGCGGATCAGCGGGTGGGCCAACTCAATTCTGGCCAGCACCTCTTCAATGGTCAGCGGAGCGGTTCGCATCGAAGCCTGTCCTGATAACCCCATGACCGTTGTGGCCTCAGCCAGGACGGTCACTGGTATCCAGATCAACGAGACTAACAACGCTACCAACAAAGCGATCACGAAAGGATACTCCTTTGTTGTCGAATTAATCGCGTCCAGACTTTTTGGAACCGTTCTTTCCTGCCGCCGTCAGAGGATCTCCATATTTCGCCAACACCGCATCCCCCACCGGCTTCGACAAGGCCCCTCTCGCCAAAAGAAGGCCGCCCCGTGCCAGATCATAATCGTACTGCGCTTGATAGAGCTCAAACGCCGCTTCGACCGCATTTTGCTCACGTAGGTTCACAAACAAAATGCTTGAGATTCCCATCTCAAATCGCTTGCGCTCACCAGCTTCCAGCTCCTTGGCCAAACGGTACGCTTCCCTCGCTGCTCTGACCCGGTCCCTCGCCCGCACAATCGCCGAAAGCCAATTGTCTACATCAATACTCACTTGCTGCTCTGTATACACCTGACTCAGAACCAACCGTTGTTGCTCCGCCTCCGCATACAGAACCTTCCCTCGGCCCTCCCGTTGGAAGAGCGGCATGGCAAACTGTGTCGCATAGCGATATCCCACGCCTACGATCCAGTCCGCAGGCGCATCCGTTCGTCCTCCCTCAAAATCGAATTTGGGGAGCAGGTAGTTCTTGGCCAGCTTGAGATCGATGTTGTTCATCTTGGCTTCAATGTACAGGGCCCGCACTTCCGGCCGATCTTCCTTCGCCTCAACTTTGTAAGCGGCAATCTCGTCCTCGGTCGGCAAGGGGGTTTCGCCCTGAAACTCCGGCGCCCACTCCGGTCGCGGCGTCACCGGCTCGCCGTTTTCCCAGAGAAACAGCGACAGCTTGTACTGCTCATACTCCACCTTCCGCTGCGCGGCTATGGCCGCCTCCCGCCGGCGTTGAACTTCCTGGCCGATCTCGACCACATCGAGCGGCGACACCTTGCCCGCCTTGGCCTGCCCCTCAATCTGTTGATATCGAGCTTCGGCCACCGCCAGCGCCTGCTTCACGACCTCCGCTTGTTTGACCGCTACCTGCCAATCCCAGTATTGGACGGCCCCCGCCAGGTAGAGATCCTGCCGTTTCTGGGCCACCTTCACCTCCGCGAGCGGTCCAGCCAGTTCGGCCTGCTGCAACTCGGCGTTCTCTTCGTTGATGATCAAGCCGCGCAAGAGTTGGAACGATCCGCCGAGGATAAGTTGCTGCTGAGGATAGAACAGTTGGAGATCGGGGATAATTGCAATGAAGTTCTGATTGATTCGGTCACCCATGCCGTTTCGAATTCCACCTTGGATTCGGAATCCCCATGGATGTCCCACATCGAGCTTGGTGTCATTAAAGCCGCCGGTCTGAATTTTTGGTAAGAAGGGAGACGTCGTGAGGTTCCACGTTTCATATCGTTCAACCTCTGTAATATTTTTGAGCGTGGGCTCCCAAGCTCCGAGCGCTTTCAGAACCTTCGCACGAGCCTTCATGCGCTCGGCTCCGGTCGCCTGAAGCAGGGGATGGGTCAACTCGATTCTGGCAAGAACTTCTTCGATGGTGAGAGGAGCGGTGCGGATCGGCTGAGCCTGCGGGGTCCTCGAATCGCTTACCGGTTCAGCCAGTGCAATCATCGGCGTCGAGATGAGCACGACCAGCAGCAGGGCGATCACGAGGATGCTCCTTTCGTATGTATGTCGCGTGTGTGTCTAGCGCGGCGGGAGAGTAGCAATCACAGGCCTTTTATGAAAAATAGATAAAACGGATTGGAATCTTCGTGAAAGACGATGTATAGTGAAGGCGCCGCTTTTCGACGCATTCCGTATGGAATGGCTCAATTATCACCATTTGCTGTATTTTTGGTCCGTCGCCAAGCACGGCACGGTCGCCAAAGCTTGCGAAGAGCTTCGCCTCGCTCAGCCAACCATCAGCGGACAGATCAGGCTCCTGGAACAGTCCTTGGGGGAAAAATTGTTCGTGCGCACGGGACGCCGACTCGCGTTGACTGAGATGGGACACGTGGTGTTTGAGTACGCGGAAGCCATCTTCGCCATGGGACAAGAGTTACTGAACACGGTGAAAGGACGCGCAGAGGGGCACCAGGCACGCCTGGTCGTCGGCATCGCCGATGTCGTGCCGAAGCCGCTGGCGAACCATCTTCTCCGAGCGGGACTAAACTTGGATCAGCCCATGCACTTGGTCTGCCAAGAGGACAAACTTCATCGGCTCCTAGCCGATTTAACAATGCACCGATACGACCTTGTCATCTCCGACATGCCCGCGCCGCCGAACTTCAAAGCCCACGCCTATAACCATCCGATCGGCGAATCAGGAGTGACGTTCTTCGGTACGTCGAAATTGGCGTCGCTCTATAAACGTGAGTTTCCTCGTTCGTTGCACGGCGCCCCGATGCTCCTGCCCACCGCGGACGCAGCCCTTCGCCGATCGATCGACCAATGGTTGGTCCACCACCGCCTCCACCCCAGCATCGTAGGCGAGTTCGACGACAGCGCGACGCTCAAAGCCTTCGGTCAGGAGGGATTCGGCATTTTCCCCGGCGTCACTGCAATGGAAAAGGAAATCTGTCGTCAATATAGGGTCTCGGCCATCGGCCGCCTGGATTCCGTCAAACAGTACTTTTATGCGATCACTGTCGAGCGCCGCCTCAAACATCCGGCGGTTCTGGCGATCGTCCAAGCGGCCCGGCGGGAGCTGGACTGAAAGCAGGTGGCGTTCTGATCTTTTTTCAAGACAACCATCTCTTCGCCAAGGAAGTCAAGGTGACTTATCCACGGCCCACGGCTTCCAACAGCTTCTCACGCTCCTGAGCGGTCAATTCGCGCCATTCTCCCACGGCAAGCTTATCAATGGTGATGTGCATGATTCGCACGCGGTGAAGGCTTGTGACCCGATAGCCCAACACCGAACACATCCGCCTGATTTGGCGATTGCGTCCCTCCGTGAGAATGATTCGAAACCGATTGGGGCCGACGCGGGAAACCTTGCATGGTTTCGTCATGGTTCCAAGCACTTTCACACCCCCGGCCATATGATCAAGGAACCGGCGGTCGAACGGGCGGTCCACCTCGACGACGTATTCCCGTTCGTGTCCGAACTCAGTGCGAAGGATTTCGTTGACGATGTCTCCGTCGTTGGTCAGCAGAATCAATCCGGAGGAATCTTTGTCCAACCGTCCGATCGGGAAAATCCGCTCCGGATGGCCGATTTCCGCGATGATGTTCCGTGGCACATGGGACTCGCTCGTCGTCACCACTCCGACCGGCTTGTGATACTTGATGTACACAGCCGCCTTCCCCCATGGAATCACCTGCCCGTCACAGGCGATCACGTCCGAGCGACTTACCCGGTCACCCAGTTTGGCTGCGCGTCCGTTGATTGTGACAGCTCCCGATTCGATCAACCGGTCCGCCTCGCGCCGGGAACAGATCCCCTGCTCGGTGAAAAACTTGTTGATGCGGATGAAAGCGGTCACGGCGATCCGTCGACAACCGTGCAAGAGCTTACAAGGCGGGAGATGGTTCTCGAACAAGCTTTGCGGCCTTGATGCGACCGAGCATGCGATAGATCAGCCGAGCCACCGAAAACTGGGGAGCCACAAACCCCTCGATAGGGGTCATTTCACTCACGTCCATTCCCACGATACCGGGGCCTCCAGCAAGAGCGGCGACCAGATTCAAGGTATCGTACCAGCCTATCCCCCCCGGTTCAGGGGTGCCCAACGCGGGAACGATGGAAGGATCAAGCCCATCGCAGTCGAACGTAAGATAGACCGGGCCGTTGCAAGCGGCCACGACGTCGGGAATCCATCGGGAAGCCTGCCCGCCGTAGGGGCCGGAGGGATCCACGAGGCTTGCGGCGAAAAACGTGGTGATCCGATCCGTCGTTTTTATTCGGATCATCTCTTCCCGACTGATCGACCGTATGCCGACCTGGACCAGCGGATGCCCGTCCTCCACCACCCTGGCCATGACGCTGGCGTGGCTGAACCGGTTGCCCTGGTAGGCCTCGCGCAGATCGCCGTGTGCGTCGATCTGCACGACGCACATGTTCGGATGGCGCCGGGCATGGGCGCGGATGGCTCCCAATGCGCCGGTATGTTCCCCGGTCAATGTCACAAGAAATCGCCCGGCCTCGACGTGCGGACGAACGAACTGCTCAATGGCGGCGACAGCGGCCCGATCCACTTTTCCGTTCAGATCCAGAACCGACGCCGTGGCAATACCGCCCCACTCACGAAAGGGTTCACATTCAAGTTGCTCATCATACAGCTCGACCTGGCGGGATGCTTCAAGAATGGCGGAGGGGCCGTGATCCGATCCTCGGATGTAGCTGGACGTATGTTCGTAGGGAATCGGCAGGACGTAAACACCGGCCTGATCCGGATGGCACCACGGTTCTTCGAGGCCGAGAAAATTGTGCTCCGGCCCTTCCCATCCGGCTGGCAACGTCATGGTATGCGTCCTTATTATCAAGCCCTGGTCAAACACGAAGTGTCAGAACGGCGCGTCCGCTATCGACGATACCGCTTGGCCACGTTCTCGCCCGGAATGAAGACCGCGAGCGCGATGACCGTCGTCCACTTGCCGGCCTTGCCGATCGCCGACTGAGTGATGTTCGACGTTTTGACGATCTTGCCGCCCATCTTGAACACTTGCTCGCGCTCCTTCCAAGCGACATTGGGGTCAAATTCCAACCCCAGCGTGGTGGCCAACATCTGAGCCGCAAGATCCTCCGTGTACTCGCCGGTTTCCTCATCCGTCTCGCCATGGGCATGGTGTTCGGACAAGTAGCCGTAGCTGTTGCGGTCCGTCGGCTTCGCCAGGCCGACCGAGGCTGAAATCAGCCGATTTCGTTCATTGGTTTCGGACCGGGCCATGACACAAAACGTGATTTCCCCGGGACTCAGCAGTTTTTCGCCCCGCTTCCGCGAGATGATTTTGCAATTGGGCGGCAAAATGGACGATACGCTGACGAGATTGCAGTAGGCAACCCCCGCGCTTCGCAGCGCCTCCTCAAAAGAGGCCAGTTTCTCCTTGTGTACGCCCACTCCTCTCGTCAAAAACATGTGCGTCGGTACCATGGGTGCTCCCTCTCTTGGTGATTGAGTCGCGCGGGCTTTCGAGCTGTCGGCGGGCTTGCGTGGATCTCCGGCCCTCAGTCATCCGAATCAGAATCGGTTCCCGTACGAAGCGTGCTCTTGTATCAAGATTGATTCCGCTTCGCAATATCCTGAAACAATTTTTACAATTTTCTTAGGCCGAAGTGTCCAGATCCTGGGCGTTCACGATCAGCAGCTTTGGTTCCGTCATCTCTTCAATAGCGGCCCGCACGCCCTCGCGCCCCAACCCGGAATCCTTGACACCGCCGTACGGCATGTGGTCGGAACGGAACGTCGGAATTTCATTGGCGAGCACAGCCCCGACTTCCAGATGACGGAACGCATAAAAGATTTTGTTGATGTCCTTCGTAAACACGCCGGCCTGGAGCCCGTAGTCCGATTGATTGAGCATGGCGATGGCGTCGCCGAACCGGCTGTACGGCGTCACCGTCACCACCGGGCCGAACACCTCCTGACAGGACACTTTCATATCCGGTTTCACGTTCGACAAGACAGTCGCCTCGACCACCGACCCCGTTCGTTTCCCCCCCAGCAACACACGGGCCCCTTCCGCCACGGCTTCATTGATCCAGCTTTCGACGCGATGGGCGGCGGCTTGATCGATCAACGGCCCGATGGTCGTTGTCTCATCGGTGGGATCTCCAGCCTTCAACCTCGCGACGTGCATGAGCAACTTCGTCGTAAACGGATCCGCCACCGATTGGTGCACGAACACCCGCTGGACGGAAATGCAAGTTTGCCCCGCATAACCAAATCCGCCGGCCGCGCACCGTTTGGCCGCCAGATCCAGATCGGCGTCCGGTTCGACGATCACCCCCGCATTGCCCCCCAATTCCAACACGACCTTTTTCTTGCCGCACTTCGCCTTGAGCATCCAACCCACGGCAGCGCTGCCGGTAAAACTCAAGAGCTTGAACCGAGGATCAACGACCAACCGCTCCGCCAACAGATTGTCGCAAGGCACGACATTGAACCCGCCGGGCGGAAGCCCCGCTTCCAGCGCCAATTCTCCCAACCGCAAGGCGGTCAACGGCGTCTGCGGAGCTGGTTTGATGAGAATCGGATTGCCTGCCGCAAGCGCTGGCGCCACCTTGTGGGCCACCAAGTTGAGCGGAAAATTAAAGGGGGTGATGCCGAGAACAGGCCCGATGGGAAACCGCCTGAGAATACCGACGTGGGAGTCCGAGCCCGGCGTCCAATCCAAGGGGACGACTTCACCGGCGATTCGCCGGGATTCCTCGGCCGCCACCGTAAAGGTTTGCACCGCCCGATCAACTTCCCGCTTGGCATCCGTGATCGGCTTGCCCGCTTCGGCGGTGATTGTGGAGGCGATTTCATCCCGGCGTTGCAACAGAAGAGCGGCGATGTGTTGCAGGACCTTATACCGGGCGTGTCCCGGCATACCCGCCATCACGGTCGCGGCTTCAACCGTGGAGGCGATTGCCTTCTCAAGGTCGGTCTCCGAAGCCTGAGCGACGGTGGCGATGGTCCGACCGGTAAATGGATCCGTGACCCTTGCCGTTCGATCACTCTGCTTCCATTGGCCGTGAATGAGAAAGGGACGCGACGGCTGCACGAGAGACCTACGAGCAATGACCTGCTAGTCCGCCGCTTCGACCGAGGCGGAGGACTCGACAGGGGATTCCGACGTCGCCGACTCTTGCTGCGCCGCGACGGCCTTGGCGATCAATTCTTCCGTTCCCCAATCGCGAATGGCCTCGAGAGAAAACCCTTCATAGGTCGAGACCCCGTGACACGACGGACAATCGGGCATGGGAACTTTTCGATAGAACACCTCTCCCAGACAGGACATGCAGACCCAAAAATCATCGTCGCGATGGGACACCGGCCAGAACAACTGTGGTGATGCCATAAGATATTCCTATCTGGTTACACTGGTTACAAACGTGACCGACACAACAGAATCTCTCATCACACTCAGACGGAGAAGCGGTCGAACCGCACGGGCATGACATCGCACTCGTCTTCGGGCATCATCGTTCATGATCTCACCCTAACGAACTTTACCGGCAAGAAGCTGTTCGATCTCCTCCGCAAACATCTCAAAAGGGAACGCCCCCGGAATGGCAATCGCCGGCTCCTTTTCGCTTGGCTGGCTGTGCGTCCGATACAGAATGAATCCTGGAGTCCCTCGGAATCCCCAGTTGTTGGCTTCCTGCCGATCTTCGAAAATCGCCTGGGCATAGCGTCCGTCTTTGACGCACTGCGCAAAGGCGGCAGCATCCAGTCCGATCGCCGCTGCATGGCTGGCATACACAGTCGCGGCCAGCCGCCCTCCTTCCCCAAACAAGCGATCGTGCATCGCCCAATACTTGCCCTGCGCCCCGGCACAGCGAGCCGCCATCGCCGCATCGACCCCCGGCCCCTGATCGGCGCGCGGAAAGTCTCGATAAAGAAACTTCACCTTGCCGGTATCGACATAGCGAGCCTGAAGGCGAGGCCAGGTCTCCTTGAAGAACTTGACGCAGTACCCGCAGGTAAAGTCCGAATATTCGATCAGCGTGACTGGCGCATCCGCCTGCCCTCTAACCCGCACGTCCGGCTCGGCAGCTGCGGCCGGAACCGGCAGCGCCCCGACCAGGCCGCACCAGGCGGCCATCACAACCGCCAGACAGAATCGCCCTCTTCGCCGCTTCACCGACGCCTCATGGTGTCATACTCGTTTCTCGAACTTCCAGACTCTTTTTTCTATCGCCCTCTGATAATCAGATGAGACCACGTCCTGAGACGCCTCCCTGAACAGCCGGAGGTCTCCACCCAGAAACCTTCGTTGCGTCTTCCATATTATTTTAAAATATTCCGCATTAATATTCCGCCACCCTCGATCTCGCACACCTGCAAGAGATGGCACCCGCAACCTTTCGCACGCGACTTTCTTATACACAACCGTTGCCGGAAGCGTCAATGAATCGCGCGTCTCAATTCATGACTTGTAAGATATACACCGCGATGAAGATGAACTTGAGAGGCTCCGGATGGAGCAACCAATTCGCACGCCATGCGATGTGAGGGTCCTCAGGAATTCACCATTGTGTTGGAATGTGACATCAACTTTGCTTGTTCGTAGCGAGTTACCGTGAGTCAGAAGCAGGGGCGACGAAAACAAGCGGAGCGCATCCTGAACGACCACAGGATAGATCTCAGAGTGCTACTTCCTGCCGCCCATGATGGAGAAGTCGTGTATCTAAATCTCGAAACACACCCGCCTCCCGCCAAAGCTGCCGGTTGCCGATGACATACATGACTTCTTTTGCGCGAGTCATTGCCACGTTCAGCAAGTTCGGTCGTCCGCCGGCCCAGTCGCGGGCCCCGGTTTGTGTCGGGCAAGGCGCCCCCAAAACGAGAATCACTGCCTCAGCCTCGCGACCCTGTACCGTGTGCACAGTGCCGATTCGCTTCTCAGTCCAGCGCCTCACGTCCTCCTCAACCCAGCCGTTGAGCACCCCGCTTTCACACACTATTTGGCGCAGCCGGTCGGCAACAATGACGAAGGGCGTGATAATATAGAGGTCAGGGTTCGCGCCGGCTTGGGCCATTTGACGAAGCAGGCGCAGCACCTCACTACCCTCTTCTCGGCACCACTTGTCCTCACCACTTCCTTCGACGTGAATCCATCTGGAAGGACCGACCAAATCTCGGATGGCAGATGGTTTAGGTGATTTCGCCGGCACCATCAGCCCGGAATAGGCTATCGCGTTAGAGACACTGAACATCGGTTCTGAACATCGCCGATGCACCAGCAAGGGCACGCCCACACTGCGACTGCTCACTCTGGTTTGGAACTCGCTGGCATAGGTGGATGCAGCGTCAGCGAGCGTCTGTACTGAAGCCGATGGAGCTGCGTAGCGGTCAGGGTCCACGCCCAAACGACGGCAGATGGCATTTGTCAACATGTCAGGCAGCACAACCACCGGCTCAATCTGCATGGGGTCGCCAACAATGACGGCGCGGCGAGTTCGCAAGAGCGCGCCTACGGCAGCTTGCGGCACCGCTTGCCCTGCCTCATCCACAAGCAGCCAGCCAAGGCTTTCGAGGGGCAGCTTACCGAGCATTCGGTTGACGGAAGCAAAGGTCGTCGAGACCAACGGCACCACCAGGAAGAGCGTCGCCCATAAATCCGGCAACAACACCTGCTTCTCAGCACCGGGCAGCATCTGCGTCGTAAACACGTTCATCAAGGCGCCAAGATTATGACGCACCGGCTTGGCAGCCGCGTCAATGAAGGCGCGGTGCACCGCCATAGCGGAGATGAACACCTCGTCGCGCAGGCGTTGGGCATCTGGAGGAAACCACGGCGTCATTTGGTGCCGCTTGCTGTGATCCAATTCAAAGAATGCAGCGTCCGCAAGAACGACCCCGTCCTTCTGCTGCGCCTCAGCGAGTCGTTGCTTCGTCTGTTCATGCTGAGCGCGAGCTGTTTGCCAGGCCGTCTCAGCCTCTTGCCATTTGAGAAGCGCTACCCGCAGTTCGACCCACTGACGAGCCGTGCGCGTTCTAAATAATCGTGCCCAAAACCCCGGTCTCTCCAAGTCGTGCTTGTCAAGCTCTTGAGCGACACGTTGAAGCTGCTCGGAACGTTCTACGCCTTTGAGCCTTCGAACATTTTCCATCGCAGCGTTGCGCTTCTCTTTGGCATTAGTCTCAGCCTGAACAAGGAGCGGCAATTTTGCGACGTCAGTTCGTAGCCCCTCTAACCGTATTTGCCACTGGCGGCTCTTCTCCAGCGCACAGCGAAATCGTTCCCGCGCCTCGTTCCAGCGGCGGAGGGCGTCCTCGCGGCTTGTTGGCGGCCGTTCAGCTTCGACAATGTGAGGTGCCCGCCGCTCGACGAGCCCTGTGTCCTGGTCGGTTATCTCCACTTCCCGGATCGAACCCGCAGCAGCGCGCAGATAGCTGTTTAGTCCGTTATCGTCGTCCCACCAGAAGGCTTGCTTGAATTGGCTGCGATTCTGCGCGTTTCCCAGCACAGCAGCGATGGCGCCCCATGTTTCCGATTGATGGAGTGCGTCAGACAACGTCTTGAAGTAGCGCAGCTCCAGAGCGTCGCTGGCGATAGCGTCAAGTCCCGGAATCTCTGCGCTCACGTTCTCGACAGCCTTGTTGTTTGATGATGCGACCACCATCTCGAACCCGCGCAGAGATTGGTTCAACCGATAGAGGTGAATCCAGCCATCACCGGCTTTGAGCTTTTGCCCGGAATCCTCGAACGCCTTCTCAGGGTCGTCGAACGCCGCCATCGCCTCTGCTCTCTCGACAACTATGCCGGCGACTAGGTCTCGAAGCAACGTGGTCTTTCCAGTTCCGGGCGGTCCATTAACGCCGAGCAAGCCTCCGGTCTTTGTTTCATGAAATGCCAAGTTCACCGCAGCTTGCTGGAGTAAGACGAGCGGGTAACGGCCAGACCCTGGCCAGCGCGCCAACGGAGTGAATCCAGGACTCACCGCCTCTGCCAAGGCAGTGGTGTCGCGCAACAAATCCCGGCTGTGTTGCGGACGCTCAACGCCAAGATAGCGTCGGAGGTTCTGCGTCGCCTTCCCCTCGGAAAATAGCTTTCGAGCAAGCGCAAGATCCTCGAGGAAGAAGCTGTTCAGGAGCAGCGGTTCTGGAGGGTTTGGGTCTTTGAAAGAAGTATAGGAGCGAATGGCGAATTGTGGTGGCTCAACCCAGTCACTCGGTATTCCGAGTTCCTGAACGAGCGCTTCGTAGGCGGTGAACAATGCCTTTCCTGTGAGCGGCGTTCTCAATCGCTCTGCGTCTTCATTGTCTGCTGCCACACCGAGAAGCAGCTTCTCGATTCTCTCCACCAACTTTGGCTCAACATCCGGCCACCGTGCTAGATCTGCCAATTCACCATTCAGCGCGGACATCACGCCCCAGCCGAAACTGGAAATGCCGACCGCGGGCGACTCGACGAGCCGCCCACGTTCGTCAACCACGACGACGGCGAGGACGGCCTTGCCTCTCGCGCTTGGCTTCTCTGGACGCGTGTCGCCATATCGCTCAACAAGCCGCTCTACGACCGGCTCCATCTTGATCGACCCGAGAACGACCTGATAGTAGAGGCGGTGATTGGGACGGGACCCTTCACCTCGTTCCCATGGGAGCGTTGATTCGCTCACCTGGGAGACGCGCGTCCGGTCACCGCCGGCCAATTCCTCAGGCCGGTCATAGGACTGCGGTGAGAGAACTTCCAAAGCCGTCCATGCCGATAAAATGTCTTCTGGCCGATTGGTAACTGGGAGCGGCGGGAGGGGTATTGTGTTTCGTTCTGCTGGTGCCACGCCGCTCGTAGAGAGGGCTTCATTGAGTGGCAGTTGCGGTTGAGGACGATCCGAAGGTTGTTTCTCAAAACGAGAAGTCGATGGGGATGAGTACGGTACAGAGTGTGCGAACTTCTGTGACTCCCGTTCTCCTGACGATGGCCCGGACTTCAACGTAACCAGTTGCTCCCCTACACGCTTCCGTAACCGGCCTGCACGCTCGGTTCTTCGCTTCGCCAGTTCCTCGTGCAACGCCCGAAGAACTTCAGATTATTATTCTCTTCCTCGACCAGCCGTTCCAACTCTTCTATGGAGAATCGAAAGAACGGCCGAGGCATATTCTCAGAGTTCCATCGCACTGAGCGCAATCCCCTGCGCCCCTGCCTGACAAGGCAGTATCACTCATCTACTCGGTCGCAAGTGAGGTTCCTCTAAAATCCACCGCTCTAGCCAATAGCAAGGATTGAATGTATGTCCTTTACCTTTACCTTTTTCTTTATCGACGTTGAACACAACCGGTTCCTCGTGGAGTCCCCCCCCTACGTAGACAGGGAGGAAGAACACACAGTATGCACAAGCGAGGATGGTGGTCCCAACGGGATTCGAACCCGTGTTTAAGCCTTGAGAGGGCTCCGTCCTAGGCCAGGCTAGACGATGGGACCACTTCTATTGTTAGGCCCCTGGCTCCAGCGCGGGACTGCGCCGAAGGGACGCCGACGGACAGACGACAAAACCGCCCAGGACGGTAGCATAGGGCCTTCGGGGTTTGCAACGGGAACGCCTGCGGCTCCTGCCCTCTTGACAGGAGATCCTCGCCGGCCTAGCCTGCTTCTCTGTCTCGTTCGCGTTGGCGATTGATCATCGGCTTACGGCACACTATGAGCGAGCGTATCTTACAGCCTGTTCCTGCTGATAAATCCCCGACCCGAACCGGTCTAGAGAGGGACGGCGTGTCCCGCCAGTGGTTCGAACTCCTCATCGGCTCTAACATCTTCCGCGACACCAACGGCGTGGTGAAGATTCAGGGGAAAGAGCAGGTCGTTTTGGAATGGCGGCCTGACGAAGGGTTATTGCTCGTCACGATGGACTTATACGACGAACAGGGGATCCATACAGCGCATATGCGGCGAAATGTCTTGATGGTGAACGGGAGCGGGCAATTCGGCGTCGAGGTCCATCGCAGCACGGATGACATCGGCAACGATCCCCCATGGGTTCGACTGTGTGACACCCAGTCCGGCCTTGTGGTGCTCGACGTTCTCATGACATCGGAGCGTCGAGCCCGTATCCGATCCGGTCGGTTCTACTCCCATCGCGGAACTCCGGTGGAGATTACTCCCCACTATTGCCGTCTGGGATCGCAAGCCACTCTGTTTGGCGAAATCGTCGAAGCGCGCGGCGGCATGGTCGTCCTGGGCTCTGAACGACCACGACCGTTTTCCCCCGCGCCATGATCTTCAACGGCATTTTCATAGGGATCTTCGCAAGAACACGCCGCTGTTCCGGACGGAGAAGCCGCTTCCGCGCGATCGTGTCCCTGCCCCCTTGCTCCTGCCCTCGGTTCAGGGATTGGATCTCCTGACGGAACATTGATATGGAACGAACCGCTACCCCTTCCATGACCGATTCATGATCGACTTTGTGAAACCCACCGTCCAGGCTTTCCTTGTCTGTGATCAGGTGATCGAGGACAGTTTGACAAGAAAGAAGAGCCTGATCGGCTTGTTTACCCATCTTCAGTCTCCGGTCTTTCCCTTCCACCATCAACACATGGGGCTCTACTTTTGCCTGACGGATGTCGAGGGGACTCATCAGTTCGAAATCGATCTCGTGTATCTCAACGATGAACAGCTTGTGTGCCGTGCCGTTCTTCCCAACATCACCATCGGCGACCGGCTGCAAATTTCGGATTTCGGCATCAACATCCCTTCCTTGATCGTTCCTTCTCCCGGACGATACGAATTTCGCCTGAAGATGGACGGACACTTGATCGCACAGAAGGACTTTAACGTGGTGCAGGCGATGCCGCCCCGCCTCGCACAACCGCCGCCCGAGAAACCGGCCTCATAGGGTGTTCCGCCACAGCCATTCCCCGGCACACTCTTCTGTGATAGAACTGCGCGGAACGTACGCCGTGCCGACCCATACCGGTCATTGATGAAAGGAATCGCATGACGACCCCGAACTCCACAGGCCCGTCGGATTTCGTTCGCGCCATCATTGCCGCAGATCAGGCCGCCGGCAAACACGGCGGGAGGATCGTGACAAGGTTTCCTCCCGAGCCGAACGGCTATCTCCATATCGGCCATGCCAAGTCGATTTGCTTGAACTTCGGCATCGCTCTGGAACACCCCGGCGGCCGCTGTCATCTGCGGCTCGACGACACGAACCCGACCACGGAAGACCCCGAATATGTCCAGGCAATCCAGGAGGATATCCGCTGGCTGGGGTTTGACTGGAACGGGTATCTCTTTTATGCCTCGGATTATTTCGAGCGGCTTTACGAGTTCGCCGTCACCCTCATCAAAAAAGGCAAGGCCTATGTAGACAGTCTCTCAGCCGACGACATCCGCGCCTATCGAGGCACGTTGACCCAGCCGGGACGGGATAGCCCCTATCGCACTCGTTCCGTCGAAGAGAATTTGACGCTGTTCGCCCGCATGAGGGCTGGTGAATTTCCCGACGGCGCGCACGTCTTGCGCGCCAAAATCGACATGGCCTCGCCCAACATCAACCTCCGTGACCCGGTGCTGTATCGCATCCGCCATGTCGCCCACTACCGCACGGGCGACACCTGGTGCATCTATCCGTCCTACGATTTCGCTCATCCGCTTTCCGATGCCATTGAGGGCATCACCCATTCCATTTGTACCTTGGAATTCGAGGATCACCGCCCCTTGTACGATTGGGTTGTCGCCGAAGCCGAGGCGCCCCATCGCCCCCAGCAAATCGAGTTCGCCCGCTTGAACTTGAGCAGCACTGTCATGAGCAAGCGCCGTCTGCTCGAGTTGGTGGACAAGCGCCTGGTCGCCGGATGGGACGATCCTCGATTGCCGACGCTCAAGGGACTTCGCCGCCGAGGTGTTACGCCGGAAGCGATCCGTGCATTTTGCGAGCACATCGGTGTGGCCAAGCGGGACGCCGTCGTGGACACGCAGCTCTTCGAACATTTCGTCCGCGAAGATTTGAATCGGCGGTCGCCGCGTGCCATGGCGATACTCAGGCCGCTGAAATTGATCATCGATAATTATCCGGAGCACCTTGTCGAAGAACTGGACGCCGTCAATAACCCGGAAGATCCCTCGGCGGGCACCAGAAAGGTTCCGTTCTGCAAAGAACTCTACATTGAGCAGGACGATTTTCGGGAAGATCCACCCAAACAGTTTTTCCGCCTTGCTCCAGGCCGGGAGGTCCGGCTGCGTTATGCCTATCTCGTCACGTGCGTGGGATTGACAAAAGACCCCCGCACCGGCGAGGTGACCGAAGTGCATTGCGTGTATGACCCGGACACCAAAGGCGGATCATCACGGGACCAACGGAAAGTGAAGGCGACCATCCACTGGGTCTCGGCGGCCCACGCCGCCCCGGCGGAGGTTCGCCTGTACAGCCACCTGTTGACGGCGGAGCTCACCGATATTCCCGACGACAAGGAGTGGACGGCGTATTTGAATCCCCATTCCCTTGAACGATTGACCGGTTGCCTGGTCGAGCCAAGTCTCCGGCACGCCCCGGTCGGAGCTCGGTTTCAATTCGAACGGCAAGGGTATTTTTGCGTGGACCCGGACTCGTCGGCGGAGCGGCCCGTCTTCAATCGAACCGTCTCCCTCAAGGACACCTGGGCCAAGATTCAAAAGGCTCAACAACAGTGACAAGGAGGCCTCACCGCCGTGGGAGGCGGCCCAGCCTGTCCATCACCGCCCCCCTTCTTGGTATTATGGTTTTATGGTCTGTCCTCTGTGTCGCAAACCGACTACCTGGGACAAGAACCCGTGGCGGCCCTTTTGCTCCGAACGGTGTCAGATGACGGATCTGGGAAGCTGGGCGGCTGAAGAGTATCGGGTGGCGGGCCCTTCGCTTTCTATCGAATCCGCCGTTGAATCCAAGCCGCACGAATCGGAATCAACCGGCTAGGCACTTTTTTATCTTTCTTTCGCTTCACCATCCGGTTGGCAAATCTCGCAAAACTTGCTATGGTCCTGCCGTTCTTCTGGCCCATAAGGAGGTACTCCATGCTGCCCACCAAAGGCTATGCGGCCCTGACCGCCAAGGCTCCGTTGCAGCCTTACTCGTTTGAACGCCGCGCCGTCGGCGAACACGATGTCCTGATTGAGATCAGTCACTGCGGCATCTGCCACTCCGACATTCACCAAGCCCGCGACGAATGGGGCGGCTCGCTATTCCCGATGGTGCCGGGTCATGAGATCGTCGGGACGGTGGAGCGAGTCGGCGCCAAGGTCACGCGTTTCAAGGCTGGCGACCGCGCCGGCGTCGGCTGTTTCGTCGATTCGTGCAGAACCTGCGCCGCCTGCCGGGAAGGGTTGGAACAGTACTGCGAAGCGGGCATGGTACTGACCTATAGTGGCCGTGATCGTGATGGACGAATCACCCAGGGAGGTTATTCGACCCAGATCGTGGTGGATGAGCAGTACGTCCTGCGCGTGCCTCCTTCCCTCTCGGCCGCCGGCGCTGCCCCGTTGCTCTGCGCGGGCATTACGACATATTCGCCGCTGCGACATTGGGGTATCGGGAAATATCACAAGCTCGCCGTGGTGGGACTGGGCGGGCTGGGCCACATGGCGGTCAAATTCGCCAACGCGCTCGGCATCGAAACCGTCGTGCTCAGTACGTCAGAAGAAAAACGCACGGACGCGGAACGGTTGGGGGCATCCGACTTTGCCGTCACATCCGATCCACGAACCTTCGCCAAATTGCAGCGACGCTTCGATTTTATTCTCGATACGGTCTCCGCGCCGCACGATTACAACGCCTATCTCAACCTGCTCAAGACTGACGGCACGATGATTCTGGTCGGCGTGCCGGACAAACCCATGCCGCTTCATCCCTTTCCGCTGATTCTCAATCGGCGCAGGCTCGCCGGGTCCGTGATCGGCGGGATTCGTGAGACCCAGCACATGCTCGATTTCTGCGCAAGTCACGCCATTGAAGCCGATGTCGAAGTGATTCCCATCCAGCAGGTTAACGAAGCCTACGAACGGGTGCTGAAGGGCGACGTGCGGTTTCGGTTCGTCATCGATATCGCCTCGTTGTCGTAAACGTCGCCCTCAGAAATTCCGCGGCCAAGGGAATGCCGCGGGAGCGAGGAAGGGGGAAATGGCTGGGGGACTAGGAATCGAACCTAGGTAGCCAGCTCCAAAGGCTGGCGTCCTACCGCTAGACGATCCCCCAGCGTTGTTGGTGTAGCCAGGAGGATGAAGCCGAACGCTTTTTGATGATTGGCTGGGGGACTAGGAATCGAACCTAGGTAGTCAGATCCAGAGTCTGACGTCCTACCGCTAGACGATCCCCCAACCGACGCTCACCGTAATATAGGACGACGTGATCCGTCAAGCCTGGCTCTGTTTGGCACGCTCCAATCCCTGTTGAAGCCGCCACAAGATCCGTTCTCTCCCCAGCACCTCCATGACCTCGAACAAGCCGGGACTGGCGGATCGACCGGTGAGAGCCACCCGAACCGGCTGGGCCAGTTGTCCCATCTTGCTTCCTTCCTCTTGAACAAATTGCTTGAACGACTGTTCCCACTCGGCTTTGGAAAACTGTGGAAACACGGAGAACCGTTCGATCAACCGGCCGAGAGCGGGCGCGACGGCCGGGGTCAGAAACTTTTTCGCCGCCTCTTCGTCATAGGTGACCGATCGTCCGAAATAGGGCTTGACCCACTCGACCATTTCAACCAGCGTCTTGGTCCGTTCCCTGACCAGGATCACCACTTGCGCCAGCCACTCGGCCGAGACTTCCTTGACCCGCTCGCCGAGACCGGCCTGCTCCAAGAAAGGGACCAACAAGGCGGCCACACGATCAGGCGAGCCGGTTTTGATGTATTCGGCGTTCATCCAGAGCAATTTGTCGGGGTTAAAAACCGCCGCCGATTTTTGCACGTGGTCCCATGAAAACTTTTGGATGAGCTCTTCTCTGCTAAAAATTTCTTGATCGCCGCAGGACCACCCAAGCCTGGCCAGATAATTGATCACGGCCTCCGGCAGATAGCCCATTTCCTTATAGGCCATGATGGACGTGGCACCGTGCCGTTTTGACAGTCTCGTCTTGTCTGCGCCAAGGATCATCGGTAAATGGCCGAAGCGGGGCACGGGGAAACCAAGCGCCTGAAAGATCGGGACTTGGCGCGGCGTGTTCGTGAGGTGGTCATCGCCGCGCACGACATGAGTGATTCCCATCAACGCATCATCGACGACGACTGAAAAATTATAGGTCGGGTACCCGTTGGATCTGAGAATGATCAGATCGTCCAGCACCGCATTATCAAACACGACGGGGCCTTTGATCAGGTCGTCCACCAGGGTCTGCCCCGATTGCGGCGCCTTGAACCGCAACGCCGCCTCCGAAGTCGGCTGCGTAATGTGTCGCTCGCGGCAGCGGCCGTCGTAGCGAGGAGATAACCCTTTCGCTTCCGCCTCCTTGCGCCGAGCTTCCAGTTCTTCCGGCTTGCACACGCACCAGTAGGCTTGCCCCTTTTCCAGAAGCTGGAGGGCATATTGTCGATAGAGCTCCATCCGCTCGGTTTGCCGAAACGGCCCCTCGTCCCAATCGAGACCGACCCACTGCATGCCTTCAAGAATCGCCCGGATAGACTCTTCGGTGGAACGGCTTTGATCCGTATCTTCGATGCGCAAAATAAACGTGCCCCCTTGCTGGCGGGCAAACAGCCAATTGAACAGCGCCGTTCGGACCCCGCCAATATGGAGGTACCCCGTCGGACTGGGAGCAAAGCGAACTCGAACCTGCGTCATCTTTTGAATCCTCACACGACCGATCGTCGTCCGGACACGTCTATAACATGGAAGGAAACGGCCTGTATAGGATGATCCATCGCCGACGCTTTTCTTCCCGTCCATCCCTCTGATAAGAAGACTCTCTCAGAGGCATCATGACCGAAGCCATCCAACCGGCCACCGTGCTGTCCGTGACCGATCTCACCCCAAACGTCCGTCAACTTGTTCTGCTTCCACAACAGCACAAACTTGATTTTCTACCCGGCCAATGGGTGTCCCTCAAATTGCCGGTCGGCCCCCATCCTCCGCTAAACCGTGCCTATTCTATGGCTGAACCGGCGTCGCCGTCCGGCGAATTGACGTTGGTGTTCGATCGTGTGCCGCAAGGATTGGGGTCCAACTATCTCTATCATCTTCGAGCCGGCGACAGAGTCACCCTGTCGGGACCACATGGGAAATTCGTACTTCCACAGCCGTCGGAGCAAGCACTACTCTGCATCACCCGTTACACCGGCCTCGTTCCGATCCACTGCATGATAAAGGCGTTGGAGACGGCTCGCGATTACACACCGGTGTTTCTCATGGCGGTGGGACCGGCCGAAGATGAATTGCTGTATCACTTCGAGCTGCTCTCTCTCGCTGTAACCCGACCATCTTTTCAGTATTTGCCGTTGGCGGCTCCCACTGAAGAAGCCGCCGTGGCATTGGTCGCCGATGCGTTGTCTTCTTTGCTCCCCAACAAATCTAATGCCGTTCCTCTGCTCTGTGGAACAAAAACGTTCGTCCATCCCATCCGACAACACTTGATCGAAGCGGGATATCAGCGGAAGGAGATCAAGATAGAAAGCTACGGCTAGAGTAGTGATTGCCATCCTGGATGATCGGCCGACGCGGTTTCAATGGCCCTCGCGAACAAGGTTCTTATTGACGGCCGGAATCTCCACGATGACGTCTTGTGTGCCGTCGGGGACACATTGGCAGCCCAGTCGGGATTGCAACGTGGTCATCGGCGCTTCTTCAAGCTGATCGAACTCGTCATCCGTTCCTTCGTTGCAACTTGCCAATCCCTGTTTGACGATCACATGGCACGTCGAGCAGGCGCAGACTCCCCCGCACACGTGTTCTAAATCCACCCCGTTTCCCATCGCAATATCGAGAATGCTTCCTGGAAGCCCCGTCGATCCATAAGGAATTTTCGTCGGGTCCACCGTCACTTTCGTGACGGTCCCTCCCGGATGAACAAACGTGACGGTGTAACTCGTTGTCGGCAATTTATAGTCGGCCTTCTCTATGTAGGGGTTCGTCCCTCCCATTTGGTCGGTCCTTCCTCTAGGTTAAAAAATGCCTGAAATGCTACGTTCGGCACCATGTTGACAGAGTTTGTCTCTCCATGCTACCTTAAGTGCGACCGATACGATCGGAGATCATTATAGTCTCCGATTCAATCGATCGGCAATAGAGCGATGCTGAAACTTTCTAAAAAAGCTGATTACGCGTTGATGGCGCTCCAGCACATCGCCTCCGTTCAGCCCGGCGATGTGACGCCGGGCCGTGTCGTCAACACCAAGGAGATTGCGGAAGAATACAACATCCCTCTGGAGCTGTTGGCCAAGGTACTTCAAACCCTCTCCAAAAACGGCATGATCGAAAGCCACAACGGCCCCAAGGGAGGGTACCTGCTGGCCAGGAGCGCGAGACACATCACGATCGCGCAGATTCTCGAAAGCATCGAGGGCCCGTTGGGCCTGACCGACTGTTCCCATGAGAGAAGCGGCGAGTTGTGTATGCAGCGGGAGCATTGCAACATCCGCACGCCGTTGCTCAAGATTCAAGACAGCATTTATCAATTGCTCAACAACATGACCTTGCAAGACATGCTGAGCGGAACGCCGCTCATCACGATTCAGTCGCCGTCAGCGGAAGGAGTCACCCGATGAAGCTTCCGATTTTCCTTGATAACCATTCAACCACACCGATGGACCCCAGGGTCCTGGAGGCTATGCTCCCCTATTTCACCGAAAAATTCGGCAACGCCGCAAGCCGCAATCACGCCTTCGGCTGGGAAGCGGAAGAAGCGGTGGAACAGGCCCGCAAGTCCATCGCTAAACTGATCAACGCCGACGCCAAGGAAATCGTCTTCACCAGCGGCGCCACCGAATCGGACAATTTGGCGCTCAAGGGCGTGCTGGAAATGTATCGCGAGAAGGGGACCCACATCATCACGTCGTCCACGGAGCACCGGGCCGTGCTGGATACGGCCAAATCGCTGGAGGCCAAGGGCTTGGCGACGGTCACCTACCTGCCAGTCGACAAGTACGGGATGGTCAATCCCGACGACGTGCGGAACGCGATCACGGACAAGACCATTTTGATTTCCGTCATGCTGGCCAACAACGAGATCGGCACGATCAACCCTGTTGCCGAGATCGGGAAAATCGCAAAGGCGAAGAGCGTGTTGTTCCATTGCGATGCCACGCAGGGCGTCGGCAAGATTCCGGTGGACGTCCAGGCCATGGGAATCGACCTGATGTCGTTCTCAGCCCATAAGATTTACGGTCCCAAGGGAGTCGGCGCCCTGTACGTCAGAAAGAAGAATCCGCGTGTGAGGCTCGTGCCTCAGATGGACGGCGGCGGACACGAACGAGGGATGAGATCCGGCACCCTGCCGGTTCCCTTGATCGTGGGCTTCGGCAAGGCCTGCGAGCTGTGCGGAGCGGAAATGGCGACGGAAGCCCCGCGCATCGCCGCCATGCGAGACCGGCTCCAAGCCGCGATCATGAACGCATTGGAGGAAAGCTATTTGAACGGCCACCCCACCGAGCGGTTGCCGGGCAACCTCAATATTTCCTTCGCCTACGTCGAAGGCGAATCGTTGTTGATGGGCATGAAGGACATCGCGCTCTCATCGGGCTCGGCTTGCACGTCGGCGACGTTGGAGCCGTCGTACGTGCTGCGCGCCTTGGGCGTCGGGACGGAGCTAGCGCACTCGTCCGTCCGCTTCGGCCTGGGCCGCTTCAATACCGACGAGGAAATCGACTACGCCATTAAGAAAGTGATCGAGGTCGTGACCAGACTGCGGGACATGTCCCCGCTCTACGAGATGGCGAAGGAAGGCATCGACTTGAAATCCGTGCAGTGGGCCGCACATTGAACGACAAAGAACGTCGAAGGAGGGTTCTATGGCCTATAGCGATAAAGTCGTCGACCACTTCAACAATCCCCGCAACATGGGATCTTTCAACAAGGATGAAGAGGGCGTCGGAACCGGCATGGTCGGAGCTCCGGAATGCGGCGACGTCATGAAACTGCAAATCAAGGTCCAGAACGATCGGATCGTTGACGCCAAGTTCAAAACGTTCGGCTGCGGTTCAGCCATCGCCAGTTCCAGCCTGGCCACCGAGTGGCTCAAGGGCAAGACGCTCGAAGAAGCCGAACAAATCAAGAACACGGACATCGTCCAGGAGCTGAACCTCCCGCCGGTGAAGATCCATTGTTCCGTGCTGGCGGAAGACGCCATCAAGGCCGCGTTGGCGGATTACCAGAAAAAGGCGGGATCCAAGACGGGAACGGGATCGGCTCAATAAAATCAGAGAGGGAAAAGGAGCGCGCCGATGGATACCTCGAACACCACAACGTCGGAGCCGGTCATCACGGTAAGTGAGGCCGCGTTGAAAGAAATCAAGCGACTCATGAACGTGCAAGGCATCGAGAGCGGCGGACTCCGTCTGGGGGTCAAAGGCGGCGGCTGCTCGGGGCTCAGCTATACGATCAATTTCGACGACAAGATCGGGCCGTACGATCAAGTGATCGAGATGGACGGCGTCAAGGTGATCATCGACGCCAAAAGCGCCATCTACCTGCAGGGCACGCAACTCGACTATCAGAAGGACCTGATGGGCGGCAATTTTAAATTCCTGAACCCGAACGCCAACAAGACCTGCGGATGCGGAGAATCATTTTCCACGTAAGCCGCCCGCCGATTTCCGCTCGGTGCGCGTTCGTGTGAGACCGGCTTGAATAAACGATGAATCAACCTTCCCTCAGCAGCGGTTCCCGTAACGTTCAGATGGCCAGAAGCATGTGCTGGCATTGCCAGTCCGAAGTGGCCGGCGAATACTTTTGCGAACGGTGCGTGAAGGTCCAACCGGTTTCGAAAGAGACGGATTACTTCACGTGCCTCGGCCTCCCACGGCGCTTGACCATCGATCCCGCCCTCCTGGAGGCCAAATACTACGAGCGAAGCCGCGCCTTTCACCCGGATTTTTATCTCAACAAGACGGAGGCCGAGCAAGCGATCAGCCTGGACAACGCGGCGACCCTTAATACCGCCTATCGCACGCTTCGAGATCCCGTTCAACGCGCCGAATATCTTCTCGATCTGGAAGCCGGCTCGGCCAAGACGATCCGCACATCGCCGCCCGCGGATCTCTTCGAAGAAATTCTCGATTTGCAAGACACGCTCGACGCCTACCGGGCCGGCGATCATTCCTCCGAGACGGGCCGGCAACTCCGCGCGCGGCTCGAAGCCGAGCGCGGGGCGTTGGAACGGCGTCAAGCGGAAATGGAGGATGAGCTTCAGAAGCTCTTCGTCGAATGGGACGCCCTTCAGGACCGAGGCGAAGCCGACGACCCATCACGCATGGAACGGGATCGCCTGCTCAGACGCATACGAGAGATCCTGTCGAACCGGACCTACGTCAAAAATATCGTCAACGACCTCGTTGAAACCATCGGATGACGACCATGGCTCGTATCGTCGGCATTGATCTCGGCACGACCAACTCGCTTGTCGCATACATGGACAAGGGAGTCCCCAGGGTAATCCCGGGAGCCGATGGGCGTCCCATGGTCCCCTCCGTCGTCGCGATGACGGATCACGGCCTGCTCGTCGGCGACGAAGCCAAAGAACATCTGCTTCGCAGCCCCGATCGAACCGTCTATTCCATCAAACGATTCATGGGCAAAGGCCTTGCGGATGTGCAGAGCGAGCTGGCCTACTTCCCCTACACGCTGACCGAGCAGGGCGGCGTCATCCGCATCACGCTGAACGGCAAAACCTATTCTCCCCCGCAGATCTCCGCGATGATTCTGAAGGAACTGAAACAGCGGGCCGAAGCTTACCTGGAAGAAGAGATCACCAAGGCGGTGATCACCGTCCCGGCCTACTTCAACGACAGCCAGCGCCAGGCCACCAAAGACGCCGGCTTGATCGCCGGGCTGGAAGTCTTGCGGATCATCAACGAGCCGACCGCCGCCTCGCTCGCCTACGGCCTTCAAGAAAAAACGCAGGGAACGATCGCCGTGTACGATTTCGGGGGCGGCACGTTCGACATCTCGATCCTCAAGCTGAAACAGGGCATCTTCGAAGTCCTGGCCACGAACGGCGACACCCACTTGGGCGGCGACGACATCGACCGCCGGATCGCGGACCTGCTGCTCGACGAAATCCGCTCCGCGTATGGCCTCGATCTCGGCCCCTCCCCCGATTACATGCAGGTCCTCCGCCTGGAGGCGGAACGGGCCAAGATCCGGTTGTCGGACGAACTGAAGACGCTGCTTACCGTCGAGCTGCCCGACGGACGGGGCCGCTTCACCAGGGAGCTGACACGCGACCAGCTCGAATCATTGGTCGCGGACCTCATCGAACGCACGCTGGCTCCCTGTCGGTCGGCACTCAAAGACGCGGGGCTCACCCCCCAGCAGATCGACGAAGTGGTGCTGGTCGGCGGATCCACCCGCATGCCCCTGGTCAGGCGGCGGGTGCAGGAACTGTTCGGCAAACAGCCGCACTGTCATCTCAATCCCGACGAAGTCGTGGCACTCGGAGCGGCGGTTCAAGCGGACATCTTGAGCGGAGGCACCACCGACATGCTGCTGCTCGACGTTACGCCGTTGTCCCTCGGCATCGAGACGATGGGCGGCGTCATGAGCTGCTTGATCCCACGCAACACGACGATCCCGGCCAACGCCAAAGAAATGTTCACCACCTACGTGGACGGCCAGACCGGCGTGGACATCCACATTCTTCAGGGCGAACGGGAACTGGCGAAAGACAATCGCAGCTTGGCCCGCTTCCGGCTCAAAGTCCCGCCGCTGCCGGCCGGCGTGCCCCGCATCGAAGTCACGTTCTTGATCGACGCCAACGGCATTCTGCACGTCACCGCAAAGGACATGCGGACCGGCCGGCAACAGTCGATCGAGGTCAAACCCTCATACGGTCTGTCGGAGACCGAAGTGGAGCGGATGATCGAGGAGTCGTTCAAATTCGCCAAAGAAGACGTCGCCTCCCGCAAGCTCATCGAAGCGAGGCTCGATGCCGGCTCGTTGCTCGCCGCGACAGAGAAATCCCTCTCGGAAGGTGGCCATCTTGTCCCCGATGACGTCCGGACCGCCGTCCGCGCGGCGGTATCGGCCCTGGCCTCGGCAAAAGAAGGCGACGACGTTCGAACGATTCGGACCCGCATGGCCGAACTCGAACAGACGGCCAAGCCGCTGTCGGTCGCCCTGATGGACGACTCACTCAAACGCGGTTTGGAAGGAAAGAAACTTTCAGACGTGACATGAGGAAGCGCGGATGAACCTGAAATGGCAGGATGCCGACGACATCGCGATTCGCTTGCTCGAAGAACATCCGGACACGGACCCCCTGACCGTTCGTTTTACCGATTTGCACGCCTGGGTCGTCGCGTTGCCAGAATTCAAGGACGATCCCAAGAAATCCAACGAAAAGCTTCTCGAGGCTATCCAAATGGCCTGGCACGAGGAGTATCAAGATTCGCGAGCCTGACCGTCACAGGTCGCTTCCATCGGTCGCTGCCTGCCCTTCCGGAATCTGATCCAACTTGTAAAAGTCCATCGGATCGACGCGGCGGCGAAACGTCTGCGCCGGCTCGCTGCCCTTGACAAAGAGCTCCACCGCTCCGCCGGAGTCCTCGCCTTCCTGGTCGTCTCCCAAGAAGCCGGTCGATTCATCGATTTTGACGAACGTGACGCCGTCGGGAATCTCAAACGGCACGACGGGAAGCCGATTCAGGGCTTCTTTCATGAACCCCGTCCAGATCGGCAGGGCCGCGCGGGCGCCGGTTTCGCCGCGACCGAGCGAGCGGCGATCATCAAACCCCACGTACACGCCAGCCACCAGGTTAGGGGCGCCTCCGATGAACCAGGCGTTGATGTAATCGTTCGTCGTCCCGGTCTTCCCCGCAATCGGGCGATTGAGGACTCGCGCGGCCTGTCCTGTTCCCTTTTGCACCACGTCTTCCATCATGTTGGTGATCAGATAGGCCGTTTCCTTCGTCATGACCTCGCGCGGCGCCGGCTCGGCCGCTTCCAAAACCTGTCCCGTATTATCGACGACTGATTTGATGGCGAACGGTTCCGCGCGAACGCCTTGATTGAGAAAGACCCCGTACACCGCCGTCAGTTCCAACAGTCCGACGGACGATGATCCCAACCCCAAGGAAAGATCGGCCGGCAACGAACTGGTCACCCCGACCGAACGGGCGAAGTCGATGACGTTCTTGACGCCCACCTTGTCGAGCAACCGCACCGTCGCCAGGTTGTGCGAGTGCGCCAACGCGTCGCGCAACGTCACCAGACCGTGAAACTTCCGCTCATAGTTTTCCGGTTTCCAAACCTTGTCATCCTCCATTTGTTCGTAGACGACCGGCGCGTCGAGAATTTGCGTGGCGGGGCTCAGCCCTTGATTCATCGCGGTCGCGTAGATGAGCGGCTTGAACGCGGAGCCCGGCTGCCGATGCGCTTGGACCGCCCGATTGTATTCGCTTCGTGAAAAATCGACGCCTCCGACCATGGCGCGAATCGCCCCGCTTCTGGGATCGATCGCGATCAAGCCTCCTTCAACGAGCGGCACCTGTTCGAGCGTCAACTGAATCCCGTCCCTGCCGATCTTCTTGACCCCGACATCAACGACATCACCGGGCTTCAGGAGCTGCCTGACATTGGAGACCATCACGAAATCAACGGCGGGGTCCGACCCCTTGAGCACGCGCTTCGCCCAGGCCATATCGTCCAAGGCCAATCTTCCGGTCTCCGTTCCCACCTGCACCACAAAATGATCCTTCCCCGCCTTCACGACGATCCCTTCGACGATGTCACCTGGACGCAGCGGCTTGTCATAAGACGCAACCTGCGTAGGCTGAAGCGTGCCCAGATCCACCGTTCGTTTGGGACCTCGCCACCCCTGACGCTTGTCAAGTTCGCGCACACCGGAGGCGAACGCCTCTTCCGCCGCCTTTTGCATGGCCACGTTCAACGTCGTATAGACTTGGAGACCGCCCTTGTACACCATGGTCTCCCCATATTTCGCCATCAGCACCTGACGGACGTATTCGACGAAGTACGGAGCCAAATGTTCATTGCCCGGACGGTGAAAGACGAGCGTTTCGGCGGCGGCGGCCTCCCGTTCAGCCGCCGTGATGAATCCGGCCTCCTGCATCCGGGCCAGCACGTGCTCTTGCCGTTTTTTCGCCCGTTCGTAGGCGGTAAACGGCGAGAACCGACTGGGTGACTTGGGCAGCCCCGCCAAGAACGCCGCCTCCGCCAGCGTCAGTTTGGCGAGGTCCTTTCCGAAATACGACTGGGCCGCCGACGCCACACCGTAGGCCCCTTGGCCGAAGTAAATTTGATTCAGATAGGTTTCGAGAATCTGTTCCTTTCCCGTCACCGCCTCCATTTTATAGGCCAGGATGAGTTCGCGGATCTTGCGTTCATACGAACGTTCCGACGACAGAAACAACGACCGTGCCAACTGTTGCGTGATGGTGCTGGCCCCTTCGATCTTCCTCCCGCCGTGTCGGATGTTCGTCCATGCCGCGCGCAACATGCCGATGTAATCCAGCCCCGGATGGTCGAAAAACCGGGCGTCCTCCGTGGCGATCACAGCTTGGATCAGATGGGTGGGGATGCGGGTCAGCGGCGTCAAAATGCGGCGCTCGATGAAGAACTGACCGATCGGCTGCCGATCATCCGAATAGACGGTCGTCACCAGGCTGGGCTGATAGTTTTCGAGGAGATCGAGCGAAGGCAGGTCGCGAGAAAAGTACCAGATCACTCCTCCCACGATCGTCGTTCCGGCGATCGCGCAGGCCAAGATCCCGATCAGCGCGAATTGCCACCAACGCCGGCCTCTCTTCGCCGAACCGGGCGGTCTTCCGCGCCAGCGCGAACCAGGCCGTTCTTGAATTTCTATAAATCGATCATCGCCTGGCATGGGATCGCGACTCCCGGAGGAACGGTGACGTCCGAAGGCGGCTTTCTCACCTTACAACGCACCCCTCCAAAACTCAAGTTCGCCCCTGAAGCCGGCATCGAACGATCCCTCTCAGCTCGCGAGCCAACTCGCGGCGAACAGGCCACCTTGTGCAAGACCGGCCTGTGCGGTATACTGGCTTCGACGCCCGATAAGCGGGGCGTCTTTTTTTTGCCCAAACGGAACCACGAACTCCATGTCGCAACCATTTGTTTCCCGCAGCCGTCGCAACGATATTCGGAACGTCGCCATCATCGCCCACGTCGATCATGGCAAGACCACGCTCGTCGACGCCGTTCTTCGCCAAACCAGAGTCCATCGAAAAATCGACGAAATGGGCGAGCGGATCATGGACTCCATGGACCAAGAACGCGAACGCGGCATCACGATCCGGGCCAAGAACGCCAGCGTCCTCTACAACGGCGTCAAGATCAACATCGTCGATACGCCGGGCCACGCCGACTTCGGCGGTGAAGTCGAACGAACGCTTCGCATGGTGGACGGAGTGCTGCTCCTGATCGACGCCAAGGAAGGCCCCATGCCGCAGACCACCTTCGTGCTGCGCAAGGCCCTGGCGCTCGGGCACAAAGCCGTCGTCGTCATCAACAAGATCGACCGCCCGGACGCCATGATCGACGACGTCGTCAACCGAACATTCGACCTCTTCGTACACCTGGGCGCCACCGACGAGCAGCTCGACTTTCCGATCGTCTACACGTCCGCCCTCAAAGGAATCGCCACGCTCGACGTCAACAAGCCGGGGCGCGACATCGCGCCGCTGCTCGACACAGTGTTGGAACAGATTCCCGCCCCGACCGTCAACGCCGAGGCGCCGCTCCAAATCTTGGTGCTGGCGCTCGCGCACGATCCGTACAAGGGCAAACTCGGCATCGGCAAAATTCAATCGGGTTCGATCGCCCGACGCCAGAACGTATTGGTCCTGGGAAAGGACGGAGCGAAACTCCCCGGCAAGGTCTCCGATCTCGCCGTCTATTCGGGCCTCGAGCGGGTGGACACGGAACGGGCCGAGGCGGGAGAGATCGTCGCCGTGGCGGGGCTCGATGACGTCGGCATCGGCGACACCATCGCCGACGCCGAGCGGCCGGTCGCCCTTCCCCGCGTCATGATCGACGAGCCGACCGTTCAAATGACCTTTTCCGTGAACAACAGCCCCTTCGCCGGGCGCGAAGGGAAGTTTCTGACGTCGCGCCATCTGCGCGAACGGCTTTTCAAGGAGCTGGAAACCAACGTCTCGCTGCGAGTCGGCGAAACGGACAGCGCCGACCGCTTTCTCGTGGCCGGACGAGGCGAGCTGCATCTCGCCGTCTTGATCGAACAGATGCGGCGGGAGGGCTACGAGCTGCAAGTCTCTCAGCCGGAAGTCATTCTCCGCCGAGAAGGCGGCCAGGTCATGGAACCCTATGAAGAATTGACCGTCCAGGTGCCGGACGTCTATCAAGGGGCCGTGATCGAAGAGATCGGCAAGCGGCGCGGCGCCATGCGAAACATGAAACTTATCCATTCCGACGCCGGGACCGGCGAGCTTCACTTGGAATACGACATTCCCACGCGTGGCATCATGGGCTTGAAAAACGTCCTCATGGCCAAGACGCGGGGCACGGTCATCCTGCACCACGTATTCAAGGACTATAAACCGGCGCAGGAACAAGACCTGCTCATCACTCAGCACGGGTCCCTTTGCGCCTTCGAGGACGGCGTCAGCACAGCCTATGCGCTGTTCATGGCGCAGGAGCGGGGAGAGTTGTTCATCGGTCCGGGCGTCGAAGTCTACCGGGGGATGATCGTGGGGCAAAACAGCCGGGACGAGGATTTGGACGTCAACGTGTGCAAGGAGAAACACCTGACGAACATGCGGGCCTCCGGCTCCGACGAAGCGCTGATTCTCACTCCGCCTCGGGAGCTCACGCTGGAATTCGCGCTGGAATACATCGGGGCCGACGAACTGGTGGAGGTCACACCCAAGAGCCTGCGGCTTCGCAAGCGGCTTTTGAATCCGGAAGACCGGCGCAAAGCCAAAAAGGCGGGGAAATGACGCAGTGCCCGCCACCCTGAGATCCGCAACGACAACGTGACACAAGGTAGATAAACGAAGGCCCGCACGATGAGGATCCGCAAAAAAACGCCAAAACCCTCCGCCAACCGTCCGCCCCTCTACTTCATCGGCTACCGTGGAACGGCTCCTTCCGCCGAAGAGATCAAAGCCTGGTACGAGCAAACATACGGGGGGCCGTTGGCGCTTCGCCACGAAGAGGGCGCACCCGAATCCTGGCAGGCCAGCCATGGCCCCTGGTCGGCCTACGTCGTCATGCCCCTGCCGGCCAGCCACGCGGGCGAAATTATGAAACAATTGGCGTGGGAGCATGAGCTGATGGGCGCCGTAGCTCCTCCCGTTGCGACGCCGCGAGAGACACCGGACATGGTGCTGTTTGCCGCGAGACTGGCGCGAGGACTGACTCTCCTCTCGCAGGGGACCGCCTATGACGTCACCACGCAAGCCTACCGTAACCCCTCGGATTGGCAAGACCGACCCCTCACTGAGTTCGTCCTGGACGATCATCTGACCCTGACGCATGACGACACATCGAGACCGGATCATGTGTGGTCCTATTCGCTGGGGCTGAGCAAATTCGGCTTGGATGAACTTGAAACCTGGCAGCACAAAGGGCTTCCCGAACAGACAGCCCGGGAACTACTGGCCGAATCGGCCCGCGAATTGCTCAGTCTTGGACACTCTCCCAAAGTCGGGACCGAGCTTTTTCTTCCCACCCTGGGCCGCACCGTTCGAATCGTCAACTATCGCACGGCGGCCCCGGCGGGGCGTATGCTCGGATTCCGAGAACTGCGTATCGGGTGACGAGTCGGCCCGCGCCATCGCCCCTGTTTCATTTCACGCAGCTTGCCCCCACCCTCTAGGCCTTCAGGCCCGTTGACAACCCTTGAAGACGCGGGGTACAAGGTCTGTCCGGGGAGGGATCTCGGATTTTACACATCATCAACATTCAGCGACGCTTACAAAGGAGGGCCGGAGATGAGCGATGTAGCGCAGGAAATCAAGGTCGGCGACACCGCGCCGGATTTTACGTTGAAGGATCAGGATCAGAAGGACGTCAAACTCAGCGAGTACAGAGGTAAGAAAAACGTGGTACTGTGCTTCTATCCGCTGGACTGGAGCCCGGTCTGCCACGGCGAGAACAAATGTTTGTCGGACGATTTCCCCAAGTTTGAATCCGCCAATGCCGAGCTGTTCGGCATCAGTTGCGACAGCTTCTTCTCGCACAAGGCCTGGGCCGATTCCCTCGGACTTCGGCACCGGCTCCTTGCCGACATGCACCGGACCGTCTGCAAATCCTACGGGCTGTACTTCGAGCCCCTGAACTGCTCCAAGCGTGCGACCGTGATCGTCGACAAGAACGGCAAAGTCGCCTACGTGAAGGTGCAGGAAATTAAGACGGCGCGGGAAGACAAGGAAATTCTCGACGCTCTCGCCAAGCTCAATTAGTGTCGTTGCGCTCCTGCTCGGGACGTACAGGGCTCGCCCCGTGCGTCCGTGAGCCGGGGCGAACTCGTGCGACCCAACGTCGCGTATCGCTCGATCACGATATGAGCACATGAGTACCGTTCTTGACGTCAGCGACGAGAACTACAAGGAATTTACCGACAGCTCCGGCGCCGTCGTGGCTTATGGTCTGGCCACCTGCGAGCCTTGCCAAGCCTATGATCCCATCCTGGAAAGCATCGCAGCCAAGTTTCCCTCCATCAAGGTCGGCAAGGCCAAGATGCACGTCCCTGGTCGTTGTCGTGAAATCAAGCGGACCCACTCGTTCGAGACCTACCCCACCACCCACTTTTTTTCCTGCGGCAAGCTGCTCCTGACCCGCGAAGGCATCGTCGAGCCGGCTGAATTGGCTGAACTTATTACGGCCCTCTTGTTAAAGTAACCCCAATAATTCTCTCACGAAGACTTTGACAATTTGCCCACCATACCGGATAAGATGTGCTGACGAGAGGCGCCCCAGGCCGGAGGAATGCCTCGCACCTTTGACTCATTGATCATCGGCGTGAAGGAGACCCTTGCATGAAAAGAACGATGACCGGCCTGGTCCTTGCGGCAACGTTCGCCGCGGCACCGCTCGGTTGGGCGCACACGGATGAATACTTTGAATTTGTCGATGCTCCGCATGGCGGACAGTTGCGGATGACAGGACCGTTTCATCTGGAGCTGGTCGCCAAGCAAGGCGACCTCACCGTGTACGTCACGGACCATGCCGACAACAGAATCAGCGTGGAAGGCGGCCTCGCCAAGGCGACCGTTGAAACGGGAGGGGCCAGAACGCAGGTGCACCTCCATCCCATCGGCAACAACGTCCTCAAAGGGTCCGGATCTTTCGCCCTCACACCGGAGACGGTCGTCATCGTGTTCCTGAAATTGCCGAATCAGGACGGCTATGCCGCCCGTTTCATGCCGCTGAAACCGAAGACCGCCTTCACCGGACAGCAGCCCCAAGGGGGAGCCTCGTCGTCGGACGAGGAGCATCATCACCATCATCATTCACCGAAACACTGACGGTCTCTGTGACGGAGCATCGACCATGAAGAAACATTTGCCGGGACTTCTCGTTCTTCTTGCTCTAGCGGTATTCTCAACGCCGGCGGACGCACACAAGCAGGAGAAGAGGAAACACATCGAACCCGTGAAGGCTTATCACGGCGGGCAGGCGCAGGAAGCGGGGCCCTATCACCTGGAACTGGTCGCCAAGGACGGAGAACTGACGCTGTACGTCGCGGACCATGACGACAAGGCCGTATCCACGGCAGGCGGAAAAGCCAAGGCTACGATTCAGCAGGGATACGAGAAAACCTCACGTATCGAAGTCGAACTGCGGCCAGCCGGCGACAACATGCTCAAAGGCACCGGCGCCTTTACAATTAACCAGAACAGCAAAGTCATGGTCTTCATCAAACTGCCGGACCACGAAGCCCACGCCGCTTCGTTCGCTCTGCCCGACGCCAAGTCATCCTCCCATCAACACTGATCGGCAATCCCTCTCTCCTGCACAAACCGCCGACCCTTCTCGACCTCCTCCGCCGTGACGGCCACGCCGAACGGCACGCCCAGCACCTCGAAGTGGTTGTGACCGCAGCGGACCTTGTCGGCTTCAATCGTGCCAAGCTTCAGGAAGTCGGGCGTCCCATTCGGCTCGCGAACGAGATACAGCGTGTGGCCATCGTGTGTGACGATCGCCCAGAGCAAGAAAAAGGGAGCGGGAGTCATTCCTTGAGTGTTTGTGCTCGATTCAGAGCCCCGCTCCCTTTCGACCTCTCCCGCCGGCGTCGATGGTCCTCTCTTCTACCGGAGCGCTGGAGATTCCGCCCTGCTCCATCTCTACCGCTTGAGCGACGGACGCCACGCGCTGGTGAATCACGCCGTAATCGCCTGCCGCTGGAATTTCAGATCCACCCAACGCGAGAACCGGGAAACGACAGGCCTCCGCAGAAGGCGTGATTTCTCGCCCTGAAACAGGTAAGCTCCAGCACGAAAAATGAGGACAACTTCATCCCGTACTTCATCAGCGATCTCTCCGTGATCATGATGGATCTGTTTGGAGGGCGACTGGATTGAAAATAACCCGCTCTATCGCCGGAGTTCCTATCCGCCTTACTCCGGAGCGGTTCCGCCATATTGCCGCGCGCCATCCTGAAATGGCCGATCAACAAGACCGCATTTTGGAAACGGTCAATCAACCGGATTATGTTCAAGAAGGGGACAGCGGTACGCTGATTGCGGTAAAGTCGTATCCGAAAACGCCGCTGTCCCGGAAGTCGTGTGCGGTCGTCTATCGCGAGTTGGGCGACGGGGATGGTTTTGTAGTCACCGCGTATTTCACAAGTCGTCCGGCTGTCTGGAGGAGGATGATATGGAAGCCGTGAAGGTGTTCGAGAGAAAAGATGTCCCCCTGGATTGGGACTACGATGACGACGCAGATACGCTCTATCTGAGCTTCGGCCGACCAACAGCCGCGGTCGGCCTTGATATCGGCGAAGGGATCATTGTCCGATACGACGAGCAAGCCCAAGAGGTCGTTGGACTGACGATCGTCGGCGTCGGACGCCGATTAGAAGAATATGTAAAGAACAAGCCCTGAAGACGATCCGACCCTGCTCCATCTCTACCGCTTAAGCGACGGACGCCACGTGCTCGTGAATCACATCGTGATCACCTGCCTGCCAGATGCCTGCTCAAGACCATCCCCCTTGCATTGTCTCCTCAAGCCATTGCGGTGTGGTGTTTGCCATCGCAGAGGACAAGCCGGCAGCGCACAACCGCGATGAGGCCGGACCGTCTGCAAGCGGCCGGGCAGACGCAGCGCCGACCTTCCTCTCAAGTGCTGAATCGAGGCGGACACGGCGTAGATACCCGTGCAGCCCGTCTCTGACATCGGGCGAGTGACCGGCATAGACGGCAGGCTGCTCGTCGGAGAGGCTGCACGATTCGCCGTCTCTCTCGGACAGCTTCTCGGCACGATGTCTTGATACGTGTCGGATTTTCTTTTAGACTGGCCATCCCGTGAGCTGCGTAGGTTCTCGTCCTAGGCGACGCAAGTAAGCTGTAGCAGAGTGGATCATTGGTCGCCGAACCAGAGCGCATGACACCAAAGATAGGCAGGACTTAATGGCACGAAAGAAGAAGGCCGAGACCAAGCGACCGACCAGCCTGCCGCAGCAGCGGCGCAGGCAGGTCGAATCCTACGAGCATCGGGACAAAGAGCGCATCAACAACCCGCCGGTCGGCCTGGTCACGCCCGAAACCGACCCGGACGCCGGGCAGAGAAAGATTTCTCGCTTCGCTCGAAACGTCACGCCTATGACCCGCACCTCGATCCACAACTGGTCTGGGCGGGCAAGGCCGAGCACACCTCCTTCGAGGTACCCACGGTCTCCCTCCACGTCCACGAGCGCCTCGACCCCAAGACGATCATCGAGGCGGTACGCATGCGCAAATCGCCCTCACCCCAACCCTCTCCCGGAGGGAGAGGGGGTCTGAAGCTGATGCAGCCCTCTCCCAGGGGGATAGGATGTTTGAAGCTGATGCTTCCATTGTCCGCTCCGGCGAAACCCTGCGCCAGGGCGAGTGGCGCGACGAACTGCTGAAAACCGGCATCCGCGGCAAGGCGTGGCAGTCCATCCGCTTCACGCGGCTGGAGCCGCTCCCCGGCTGCCGCTGGCTGCACGCCGACGGCGAGACCCGGCCTAGCGACGAAGGCGCAGACCATGTGCGCGAGACCGGCCCGGCCTACAGCCCCATGCGGGTCGTGGTGTCGTTCGGTCCCGAGCACGCGCCGCT